>JBGAHN010000154.1:0-13830 GCA_044226145.1 Labilithrix sp.
ACGCGCGCGACGCGCGAAGGCTCGAACTTGTGGGGAGAAAAGACGAAACCCCCGAGGCATGTACCTGGGGGGCTTCGTTAACTGCGCCCGTTCACGAAGTTCGCGAACGGCTAAAGTTGGCTCCAGCTGCTGGACTCGAACCAGCGACCCGGCGGTTAACAGCCGCCTGCTCTACCGACTGAGCTAAGCTGGAAAATGTTCTCTCCACGTATCCGATGGCCCGCGGGTACGTCAAGCGTTGTCGCGCGAAATCGCGTCCGATTTTTCCTTCGGGGGCTTCGCCATCGGGAGCTTCAAGGTGAAGGTCGCGCCGCCGCCCGGGGTCGTCTCGAGCGCGACTTCGCCGCCGTGGGCGTCGGCGGTTCGGCGGACGACCGATAGGCCCAGGCCGGCGCCGCTCGCGCGCGTCGAGAAGAACGGCGTGAAGATGCGATCGCGCACGTCGGAGGGGATGCCGTCGCCGTCGTCGGCGACCGAGATCGTGACGGATGGCGCGAGGCGCGCGCTCACGGGGATGGGGGTCGGCCCGAACGACACGGGCTCTTTCCGATGCCGGACGGACACCGTGACCGGACGCTTGCGGTTCGGTGATTGGAGCGCGTTCGTCACGAGGTGGACCAGCGCCTGGCGCACGAGCTGCTCGTCGCAAACGAAGCGCGCGAGCCCATCGGTGTCGGCGTCCACGTCGAGATCGACGGTCGCGAGGGCGTCGTCCGCGGCCGCGCAGGCCTCGACGGCGCCGCGGACCGCTCCACGAACCACTTCGCAGAGATCGACCGGCGCGAACACGGCGGGGCGGGGGCGCGCGAACTCGAGCAGGTTCGAGACGATCTTGCGGATCCGCTCGGCTTCCTCCTGCGCGATGCCGAGGAGCTCGTCGAAGTTCCGCTCGCCCGGCTTCGCGCGCTTGAGGACCGAGAGCGCGTTGTAGACGACGGCCAAGGGATTGCGGACCTCGTGCGCCACGACCGCCGCGAGCTCTCCGAGCGCCGCGAACCGTTCGCGCTCGACGAGCTCCTCTTGCGCGACGGCCAAGTCACGGGTGGATATTTCGAGGGCCCGCGCGCTCTCGACGAACCTCCGCGTGAGCGAGCCGATGGCCATGAGCACCAGCACGAACACCGCCACGTCGAGGACGTAGGGACCGTCGATGTCCCCCGACATCGCGAGCGAGTCGTGGAACGAGCACAAGAGCGTCACGCCGAGCGCCGCGGCGTACGTCCACGCCGTGGATTCACCTCGGAGCGCCGCCCGCACGTACCGCCCGAAGACGAGCACGAGCGCGCCGACGTGGTAGGCGAGGGCGACGCTCCCGAGCGGCGTGAGGATCCCGTCGCGGTAGGTGACGCCGAGCCACGTGACGCGTCGTTCGTGCAACGCGTTTTCGACGTAGGCGCCCGGGATCAGCGCGAGGAGCGACAAGGCGACGCCGATGCACATCACGACCTTGTCGAAGCGCGAGAGCTTCGTGTCGCGCTGCACGGCCGCGAACTTGATCCACGACGCCGTGTGCAGGCCGCCGAAGAACATCGCCACGCGCGTGCCCCGAAGTACCTGCTCGACCGAGCCGTCGAGGTACGTCGCCATGTTCGCCAAGACGAACGCCGCCGCGAGCGCCGCGGTCACGGCGAACCACCGCAGCTCTTTCCATCCCGGCGCCGACGACATGCCGAGCGAGAGCAACGCGGCCAAGAGGCCGACGGATGCAGCCGTCAGGGAGAGCGCGAAGGGGACGAGCACGGCGAGCGAGCGCAAGATTGGAGGACGTCGCCCCGCCCGGCAAGTCGTCCGTCGCGTTTCGGCGTCGCCCGTTCGACGTGCTCCATCGCTGCCGCATCCGTGGTCGGATAAACGAAGAGCGGACGCGGGCGGGAATGGCGAGGATGGCGGGACGAACGAAAAACGGCGCGCCCCTTTCGGAGTGCGCCGTCTTCGGTGGCTCCGCGCCGAGGCGCGAAGCGTGGTGCCGTGGATCCGGCCGTCGATCAGACCGTCGCGAAGCCCGCGTCCGGAATGTCGAGCGGGCTCTTGTCCTCGTCGCCGAGGAGCTCCGCTTTGTGCGCCACGCCCGGCAGGACGTTGCGCGCGAAGTACAGCGCCGCCTGCACCTTGCCCGCGTAGAACGCGTGGTCCGGGTGCTTCGCATCGACCTTCTTGAGCGCCTCGTCGGCGACGAGCGCGCCTTCGAGGAGCAGCCACGCGACGGTGAGCTCGCTCATCATCTCGCAGAAGCGGTTGGCCGCGAGTGGCACGAGCGACACCTGGCCGCTCTGGAACCACATGAGCAGGCGCATCGACGAGCCTGCGACGGCCTCCTGCGCCGCGCCGAGCTTCTTGACCGCCGCGCCGAGCGTCGGGTGGTTCGTGTTCGCCGACACGAACTTCGCGACGTCACCGAGGAAGGCCTGGAGGTTCGCGCCGCCCGCCTGTCCGAGCTTGCGACCGACGAGGTCCATCGCCTGGATGTGGTTCGTGCCCTCGTAGATGCTGAAGATCTTCGCGTCACGGCAGTACTGCTCGACGGGGTAGTCGCGCGTGTAGCCGGCGCCGCCGTAGGTCTGGATCGCGAGCTCGCAGACGCGGAAGCCCTGGTCCGAGCCGTACGCCTTGACGAGCGGCACGAGCAAGTCGACCTGGCCCTGGTGGTAGTTCGCCTTCGCCTCGTCCTTGCCGCGGTAAGTCTCGGCTTGGTCCTGGTGATGGCAAAGCTTCACGGCGAGCGCGCGGATACCCTCGGTCACCGACTTCATGTGCAGGAGCATGCGGCGGACGTCGGCGTGCTCGATGATGGGCACGCGCGGCGCCGTGGCGTCCTTCCAGTGCGTGATGCTCGAGCCCTGCTTGCGATCCTTCGCATACTCGAGCGCGTTGAGGTACGCGCTCGACGCGACGGCGACGCCCTGCACGCCGACCGAGATGCGCGCCGCGTTCATCAGCTTGAACATCTGCGGCATGCCCTGGTTGAGCTTCTCTTCGCCGCCGACGGGCCAGCCGATGCACTTGCCGTTGTCGCCGAAGTTGACGACGCACGTGGCCGAGCCGTTGATGCCCATCTTGTGCTCGAGCGCGCCGACCGCGACGTCGTTCGTCTCGCCGAGCGAGCCGTCCGCGTTCGGGCGGATCTTCGGGACGATGAAGAGCGTGAGGCCCTTGGTGCCCGCCGGCGCGCCGTCGACGCGCGCGAGCACGAGGTGCACGATGTTCTCCGCGAGATCGTGATCGCCGCCGGAGATGAAGATCTTCGTGCCGCGGATCGAATAGCTGCCGTCCGCGTTGCGCGACGCGGTCGTCTTCGCGGAGCCGACGTCCGTGCCCGCGTGCGGCTCCGTGAGGCACATCGTGCCGCCCCAGACGCCCGAGAACATCTTCGTCGTCCAGAGCTTCTTCTGCTCCGGCGTGCCGAACTGCTCGATGACCTCGGAGGCGCCGTAGGCGAGGCCCGGGTACATGTTGAACGCGGTGTTCGAACCCGAGAGCATCTCTTCGACGAGGACCTGCAGCGAACGAGGCGCGCCGGCGCCGCCCTGCTCTTCGGTCAGGCTGATCGACTTCCAGCCGGCCTCGTAGAGCTTCTGCCACGCTTCTTTGAAGCCCTTCGGCGTGATGACCTTGCCGTTTTCGAGCTTGCAGCCCGTCACGTCGCCCGTGACGTTGAGCGGCCCGAGGACCTCGCGCGCGAACCGGTAGCACTCGGCGAGCGAGCTCTTGACTTCCTCTTCCCCCCACGCGGCGAACGGCTCTTTGCCGAGCAACTCGCCGAGCTTGAACTGCTCGAAGAGCAGAAACGAAAACTCGCGCAGATCGGCCTTGTAGCGGTTGATGGCTTGGATCGGCTTCGTCACGGGCGCTCCTTCAGGCAAAAACGTCGGGGAAAAAGACGAGCGCATCGTGGTCTTCGCACCCCGATGCGTCAAGGCGAAAGCTGAATGGCGATTCAGTCGCGACGCCGCGCCGGTCGGTCCGGCGACGGCGCCCGTCCACGGCGCCGCCGCCCGCCGTGGAGCTCTGCCTCACAACTCGGCGCGGAGCAGGATGAACTTGTTGCAGACCGTCTTGTCCGTCAGCTCGGTGAGCGACTTGGGCGACGTCTCGTTGCGCAGGCCGTTTTTCCGGGTGTGCTCGGTGACGAAGTACATCACCTTCACCCCTTTTTCGCGCTGCTCCGTGAGCCACTTCTGGTACGTGGCGCCCGTCGAGACGAACACCGGGATGCGGTTGCCCGTGTAGAAATTCTCGCCCTTCCAGTTCATCTGGTAGGCGACGAGGACCTCGTCCGGGCTCTTGCGGTCGCGGTAGTACGCCTCCACCAGCTCGCGCTGACCCCAGTGCGGCGACGTCTTGACCATGTAGACGTCGAGACCCCAGAGCGCCCACACGAACGCGAGCGCCGCGAACGCGACCGTCGCGTGGCGCCGCAGCTTCCGCACGCACATGGCGATGGAAATCACGACACCCACGGCCGTGAACCCCGCGAGCGCGGCGCCGAAGTCGAGCGCGTCGGGCCAAGGACGTCGGTAGTTGTAGGTGAAGAGCTGTAGGAGCCGGATCGCGCCCGGTTGATCGGCGCCCGGCGGCTTGATCACGAGATCGCGGCCGACGAGCACGAGGACCACCGCCGAGGCCGCCGCCGCGCCCGCGAGCATGAGCTGCTCTTGGGCACTCGCGCGCGCCTCTGCGCTCGCCGAGCGTTCGGTCCCGGCGTCGTCGCGTTGGCCGTCCCCGCGACGGCTGCGGAAGGCGACGATCGCGCCCGCGACGATCGCGAGCCCGAGGACCGTCGCCCCCGCGGCCGCGCCCGTGTTCGCGGGAAGACTCCCGTCCGCGCCGAACGGCGATCCGTCCCAGAAGCGCGCGGCACCCCACGTCGCGATGCCCGTCCCGACGGCGATCGCCCCGAGGTAGACGGGCAGGCGCCCCACCTTCGCGAGCGGCGCGTCGCCGAGCATGTCGTCGAGGACGATGCCGACGAGCATGGCGACCGGCGGCACGGCCGGGAAGATGTAGTGGTGGAACTTCGTGCCCATGAACGAGAACAGGGCGAACGCGAAGAGGAACCACATGACGAGCAGGACCGACGCGTCGCCGACGGCCGAGACGCCGGTGCGCGAGAGGGCCGAGTCGCTCTTGCGGAAGCCCCAGAGCAGGCCGAGCGGCGCCAGGCCCGTCCACGGGAAGAGCGCGTAGCCGAGCTGCCAGATGTAGAAGCGGATGCTCGTGTCGTCGCCCTCGTTCGTGTCGTGGACGTGCTCGAGCGTGCGCTTGATCATGTCGTGCACGATGAGCCGGTCGGTGAACGCGGGTCCGTGCCGGACGTACATCGCGACGTACCAGGGCAGCGCCACCGCGAGGATCACGAGCAGGCCGCTCAAGAGCTCGAGGCGCGTGAGCTCGCTCCAGCGCTTCTTCGTCGCGATGTACGCGATGGCGCAGATGATCGGCAGACCGAAGCCCGCGGGGCCCTTCGCCATCGTCGCGATCGCGGCGCCGAGCCACGCCGCGATGTAGAGGAGGCGCCGGGTGCGGCGCTCGCCCCAATTGACGTAGAGCAGGACGCCGATGATCACCGCCCACACGATCCCCTGGAGCGACGGCTCGAACGCGCCGAAGTAGCGCACGAGCCCGGCGCTCAACCCGTGGGGGTTCGCGCGGTACGACTTGGGGACGCTCGCCGCCGTGTGCTGCGCGCACGCGGCGTTGCCCGGCTGCCCGCAGTTGCCGGCCGAGCCGCTCATGAACTCGTCCCAGTGGAAGCGGAAGCCTTTCTGCCCGTCGCCCCAGAGCACGAGCTCGAGGTTGCGCGACGCGAGGTAGAGGATCTGCGGGATCGCGCAGAGCAGGATCGCGCCGAAGACGAGGTGCCAGAGCGACAGGCGGAAGCGTGCCCCGAACGCGCGGACCTCGTAGAGGTTCACGCGGGCGTCTTCGTCGGTGTTGAGGCCGAAGAGGAGGAGCCCCATCGCCGCCGTCATCGCCGCGACGAACGGCATGTCCGTCATCGTCTGGTGCGCGAGGAAGAACCAGTCGGGCATCGTGGCGAGCACGATCGCGCCCAAGAGGCCCGCGCGCCGTCCGAAGACCTTCGCGACGCCCTTGTAGAGGAGGTACATCGCGCCGATCGTCATGAGCACGTTCGGCGTGCGGACGATCCACTCGGGGCGAGCGCCGACCGCGCCCGTGGCCGTGAAGAGCATCTGCCCCGGCTGGAAGTGCGTGCCGAGCGAGCCCATCGCGAGCGACTGGATCCAGAAGTTCAGGATCGGCTTCGAGAAGAACCAGCCGTCCTGCACCCACCAGAGCGAAATCCAGTCGTCGCGCGCGAGCACCTCGCGGGCGACCTCGCCGTAGTGCGTCTCCCACGGATCCCACAGCGACTGCAGGCCCATCGCCGGGAAGTAGAGGAGCGAGCCGACCGCCACGATCCAGAACCCGTGGCGGTGGAAGAGTGGCCGTTCGAGCCCGAGCTCGTCGGTCTTCCACGGACCGAGGCGCCGGCCGAGATCGAAGACGCTCGCGACGAGGCCGAGGAACGTGCCCGTCACGCTGAGCGAGCTCCACCACCATGGCCCGATGACGGACTGCGCCGCCCAGAGCGAAAGACCGAACGCGAGGACCAACGCGAACGTGCGGACGATCGGCACCGTCAGCGCGCGAAGCGTCGTCGTCGTGAGGGGCTCGCGATCGTCGTCGTCGAACGAGCCGCAGAAATCCATGACGCCGAACGCGCACACGGCGACGAGCAAGAAGCCGACCGGGATCCCCCAGCCGTGCTGCGCGTTCTTGGCCATGAGCAAGAACGCCGGGATGCCGCCGGCGAGGATCGCGATGAGCCCGCGCTTCTTTCGGAGCGGGTTCCCGCGGGGGAGGAAATCGCCCTCCTCCTCTCCGTCGTCACCGTCCTTCGCCTTCGTCGCGTCCTTCGCGTTCGCGTCGCGTTCGCTCGCGGGCGGATCGCTCTCCGCGCCGGGCGCGTTCGCGTCGTCCTTCGGCGTGCCTTCGTCGATCGCGCCGCGGGCGTCGATCGCGGGAGACACCGTGAGCGAGGCCACGGCGCCTTCGTCGTGTTCGCCGCGTTCCCCGTGTTCCGTCGTGCCGGTGGCCTTCGTCGTCTCGCTCATGCGTTCGTCGCGATCAAAAGCAAGCGTGTAGGGAAAAGGGCGATAAACCGCCGTGTGTTCCAGCGGTTTACCAACTTTGCCGCCCGGAGGCCAGGCTCCGCACGGGGCCGAACGCGCATCCAACGCGCATCCGGGGCGGTCTCTGGGACGGTCCGTTCTTCGCTGGAAATGGCGGGAACATTCGGGGAGTGCCGGCGGTTCCGGCGAAAACCCGCGCGCGGCTTCCCACGGAATTTCCCGGAACCTGAAGCGTTGACTCGGCGAGGGGCGGTGTTTAAGGTGCTCGGCCCTCCGAGCTCGGACCACTCCAACAAAAGAGATGGCGACGGCTCGGTTCTTCGAAGATCGTTACGTTTCACCCTTCATTCTCGAAAAGCTCGTACCGAGAGGAAACCGGAGGCAGGTCGCCGTGAACAAGCAACAGCTCAAGAAGTTCAAGACACTGCTCACCGAGAAGCGCGACGAGATCGTCAAGAAGGCGAAGCAGACGCTCGAAGAGGACATGTCGCTCGACGCGAACGACTTGCCCGACGAGATGGATCTGGCCTCGAGCGAATATCTCCAGTCGTTCACCTTCCGCCTCCGTGGGCGCGAGAAGGTGTTCCTCGACAAGATCGAAAAAGCGCTCCGGAAGATCGAAGACGGCTCGTTCGGCACGTGCGAAGAGTGCGGCGAGGAGATCTCGCTCAAGCGGCTCGAAGCGCGCCCGGAGACGAACCTCTGCATTCGCTGCAAGGAAGATCAGGAGCGCATGGAGAAGGACTACACCTGATCCCCTAGACCGGTCGGAAGCACGATGGGAGAGCACGCGTTTCAGGCGGAGGTCGGGCGGGTCCTCTCGCTCGTCATCCACTCGCTCTACAGCAACAAGGACATCTTCCTTCGCGAGCTGGTGTCGAACGCGTCGGACGCGCTCGACAAGCTCCGGTTTCGGGCCATCACCGAACCGGAGCTGCTCGAAGGGGAGCCGTCGCTCGTCGTGCGGCTCCGGCCCGAACCCGATCGCGGTGTCCTCGTCGTCGAGGACACCGGCGTCGGCATGACGGAAGCCGAGCTCGCCCTGAACCTCGGCACCGTGGCGCGGTCGGGCTCGCAGTCGTTCCTGCAAAAGCTCGAAGAGGCCCAGAAGAAGGACGTCTCGCTCATCGGGCAATTCGGCGTCGGCTTCTACAGCGCCTACCTCGTCGCCGATCGCGTGGAGGTCGTCTCGCGCGCGGCGGGTACGAAGGAAGCGTGGCGTTGGTCGTCGACCGGCAAAGACACGTTCACCGTGGAGCCGGCCGAGCGCGCGTCGCGCGGGACGGCGATCGAGCTCCACCTCAAGGAAGATCAGAAGCACCTGCTCGATCCTTGGACGTTGCGCGATCTGGTGCGGCGTTACTCCGACTACATCGCGTACCCGATCGAGCTCGTCACGCCCGCCAAGGACGACGCGGCCGAGGGCGCGGAGGCCGCGGACGGCGCGACGAAGACCGAGACCATCAACCAGGCGAGCGCGCTCTGGCAGCGCCCGCCGGCCGAGATCACCGCCGAGCAGTACGACGAACTCTACCGGCACGTCACGCACGACTTCGAAGGGCCGCTGGCGCGCACGCACTTCCGCGTCGAAGGCAGCCTGGAGTTCGTCGGGCTCTTGTGGATCCCGAAGCACGCGCCGTTCGACCTTGACGATCCGCGCGAGCGCAAGGGCGTCCAGCTCTTCGTCAAGCGCGTCCTCATCATGGACGATTGCGACGCGATCCTCCCGCAGTGGCTCCGCTTCGTCCGCGGCGTCGTCGATTCGGAGGATCTGCCGCTCAACGTCTCGCGCGAGCTGCTCCAAGAGTCGAGCGTCCTCCGCGCGATCAAGAAGCAGACGACCAAGCGCGTCGTCGACTTGCTCGAAGAAGTCGCGAAGGACAAGCCCGAGGACTACCGCACGCTGTGGTCGGCGTTCGGGCGCGTCCTCAAGGAGGGCCTCGTCGTCGACGCCGAGTTCAAGGAGCGCGTCGCGAAGCTCACGCGGTGGCCGAGCACGCGCGGGGAAGAGCTCGTGTCGCTCGACGCGTACGTCGCGGCGATGAAGGAAGGGCAGCCGGCCATCTATTACGTCACCGGCGAATCCACGAAGGTGCTCGAAGCGTCGCCGTACCTCGAAGCGCTCCGCGCGCGCGGCTACGAGGTGCTCTTGATGACGGACGCGGTCGACACGTGGGCGGCCGAGTCGCTCGCTACGTTCGGCGGCAAGAAGCTCGTGAGCGCGATGCGCGCGGACGTCGAGCTGCCGGCGACCGAAGAAGAGACGAAGAAGGCGGAGGCCGCGTCGAAGGAGCTCGCGCCGCTGCTCGAGGCCGCCAAGAAGGCGCTCGAAGGCAAGATCCGCGAGGTGCGGTTCTCGACGCGCCTGCGCGAATCGCCCGCGTGCCTCGTGCTCGCGAACGACGCCATCCCGGCGCACCTGCAGAAGATCCTCCAGCGCGCCGGCAAAGACGTCGCGCGCGGCCGTCGCGATCTCGAGCTGAACCCGGAGCACTCCATCGTCGCCAAGCTCGGTGCGCTCGCGTCGGCGAACGCGGACGATCCGCATCTGCCCGAGTGGCTCGTCGTGCTCTACGAGCAATCGCTCCTCGCCGAAGGCAGCCCGCTCGACGATCCGACGGGCTTCGTCAAGCGCCTGACGTCGCTGCTCTCCGCGGCCGTTCCTGGTTGAGCCGGGCCCGAGCGTCGAGGTGAGCCGGCCCCGCTCTCGGTGGCGCCGGATCGCAACCTCGGGATGAGCCGGAGCGCCGAATCGAGCTTCGGTTTCGGCAGATTCTTTTTTTGCATGGGGACCGATGACTTTTCGGTTCGAGATCGGTCCATCACGAAAAGGAGGCTCTCCATGACCAAAGGTGCCCGGAAAACGCACGATTTTTGCTGGATCAACCTCATGACGCCCGAGGTTTCGCGCGCGAAGGAGTTCTTCGCGAAGCTCTTCGGCTGGACGTACGGCGAGATGACCGGGGTGCCCGGCGGCACGTTGATCCGCGTGGGCGACCACAACGCGGGCGCCCTCATGGACCTCGAGGCTGGCAACTTCCCGAAGGGGACGCCACCGGTCATCGGCGTCATGCTCCGGGTCGACGACGCGGACGCCACGGTCGCGAAGATCGACGCGCTCGGTGGTCACGCCGATCCCGCGTTCGACGTCCTCGAGAACGGCCGGATGGCCATGTGCAAGGATCCGAACGGCGCGATCTTCGGCGTGTGGCAGCCGAAGAAGCAGGTCGGCTTCGACGTCGACAGCCGCGCGCACGGCGCGCCGACGTGGTTCGAGACGCTGACGACCGACGTGGCGAAGGCCAAGGCGTTCTACACCGAGCTCTTCGGATGGAAAGCGGTGGACCAACAGGTCGTCCCGGGCATGACGTACACGACCTTCGAGCTCGATGGGGCCCCCGTCGCCGGCGCGATGGCCATCGCTCCGCACATGGGCGACGTCCCTCCGCACTGGGGCATGAACTTCGCCGTCGACGACGCCGATCGCATCGCGAAGCTCGGCGTGGAACTCGGCGGCGAGCTCTGCTTGCCCGTGCAGGGGATCCCCGGCGTCGGTCGCTTCGCGCTCCTCAAGTCGCCGCAGGGCGTGTCGTTCCACATCCTCGAATGGGACAAGGGCTCGCGCTGACGGGACGGGGGACGGGGCGAGGCGTCGCCGTGCCGCCGGCGGGATCGATTTCGTGTCGCTTTCGCCCCGCGCGATCGTTCGCCTAGGATTCGCCCATGCGCGCTTCGGTCGTCGTCGCTTGTGCCCTTGGCTTCGTCGCGTGTCGAACGGCGGACACGCGACCGCCGTCCGAAGCGATGCCGCCGGTCGTCCGTTCGACGCCTCCGAGCACGACGTCACCGAGCACGATCCCGCCGGTCGCGCCGTCGACGGGCACGGCCTCGGGCGCGAACGCCGCGACGCCCCCCAGCGACGACGCGCTCGAGCAAGATCTCCGCGACATCGCGAAGGACGGCGCCTTCCCGAAGCGGATCACGCCCCTCGGTTGGACGAGCGATGGGCGGTTCGTGTACCGCTTTCTCCGTTGCGACGCCGACGTTGGCGGTGGTCGCGGCCCGTATTGCGATCTCGACCAGTGTGTGGCGTCGTCGACCGAGCCCGAGCTCACGAACGCGCCCGCGGATCGGGGACGCTCGCTCGGGGAGTGCCGTTCGATCCTGAACCTCGACGTGGGCTCCGACGACGCCCGCCATCGGATCGACGAAGACGCCGTCCGCAAAGCTGCGGCGGAGCACCGCATGTCGTTCGGAGCGCTCACGGACGGAGAGATCCTTCCGCCTGCGACGCTCCGCGCCTCCTCGCGCCAAGGACGCGTGTTCGTGCGCGCGACCCTCGGGGCACGCTCCGTGGAGCGCGTCGTCTTCGTTCCGTACGCCGATGGGCACCCGTCGACGGTTCGGGATCTCGCGATCGATCACGCCGGTCGCTCGCCGGACGGGGCGTGCGTCGTCGGCCTCGGGCGGTTCACCGTTCCGACGACGTACGAAGGCGTCCCCGCGTCGTTCCCCATGGGATTCGGGACCGTCTTCTGCGACCGCAAGTAGGTCAAGTAGGTGAGGACGCCGTAGCGTTCTAGGACGCCGCCTTTTTCTTTCCTGCGGCCTTCTTCGGGGACGCGTCGGCGCGCGTCAGGACGTCCTTCAAATAGCGCCCCGTGTGCGAGGCCTCCGCGTTCGCGATCTGCTCGGGGGTCCCTTGCGCGACGATCTCGCCGCCCTTGTCGCCGCCTTCGGGGCCGATGTCGATGACCCAGTCCGCGCACGCGACGACGTCGAGGTTGTGCTCGATGACGACGACGGTGTTGCCCTGATCGCGGAGCTCGAGGAGCGCGCCGAGGAGGATCTCGATGTCCGTGAAGTGCAGGCCCGTCGTCGGCTCGTCGAGCACGTAGAGCGTGCGCCCCGTCGCTTTTCGCGCGAGCTCGCGGGCGAGCTTGACGCGCTGGGCTTCGCCGCCCGAGAGCGTCGTCGCGGGTTGACCGAGCGTGAGGTAGCCGAGGCCCACGCGGCGGAGCGCGTCGAGGCGCTCGCGCAGGCGCGGGATGGCGTCGAAGATCTCGAGCCCCTGTTCGACGGTGACGTCGAGCGCGTCGGCGATCGACATGCCGCGGTAGGTCACCTCGAGCGTCTCGCGGTTGTAGCGCCGGCCCCCGCACGTGTCGCACGTCACGAAGATGTCCGGCAGAAAATGCATCTCGACGCGGAGCACGCCGTCGCCCTGGCACGCCTCGCAGCGACCGCCCTTGACGTTGAACGAGAAGCGGCCCGCTTTGTAGCCGCGCGCGCGCGCCTCCGGCAGCGTCGCGTAGAGCTCGCGGAGGAGCGCGAACACGCCCGTGTACGTCGCGGGGTTCGAGCGCGGCGTCCGTCCGATGGGCGCTTGGTCGATCGAGATGACCTTGTCGATGTGCTCGAGGCCCTCGACGGAGTCGCACTCGCCGATGGGCGCCGTCGCCGAGTAGAGCTTCGCGCGCGCGGCGGGCAGGAGCGTGTCGACGACGAGGCTCGACTTGCCGCTGCCCGAGACGCCCGTGAAGCACGTGAAGAGCCCCGTCGGGATCGACACGTCGACGTTCTTCAAGTTGTGCGCGCGCGCGCCGGTGATCGACACGACGTCCTTCGTCTTCGCCTTGCGCGACTTGGGGAATGGCAGCCGCTTCTTCCCCGAGAGCCACGGCCCCGTGATCGACGCCGGGTCCGCCATCAGCTCCTCGGGCGTGCCTTGCGCGACCACGCGCCCGCCGTGCACGCCCGCGCCCGGGCCCATGTCGACGACGTGATCGGCCGCGAGGATGGCTTCGCGATCGTGCTCGACGACGAACACCGTGTTGCCGAGATCGCGCAAGCGCGCTTGGGCCTCGATGAGGCGCGCGTTGTCGCGGGCGTGGAGGCCCACGGAGGGCTCGTCGAGCACGTAGAGGACGCCGACGAGCGCGGCGCCGATCTGCGTCGCGAGGCGGATGCGCTGGCCTTCGCCGCTCGAGAGCGTCTGCGCGCTGCGATCGAGCGACAGGTAATCGAGCCCGACGTCGATGAGGAAGCCGAGCCGCGCCGTGACCGCGCGGAGGAGCGGCTCGGCGACGGCGCGTTCGCGGGCCGTGGACGACGACGTCTCGATCGTCGACCGCCGCTTCGAGCTGGGAGGGCGTTCGGACTCCTTCGCGGCGGGGCCTCCGAGCGTCGTGCCGAGCTCCGCGAGCGCCGTGCGGAGCCGCTCGAGCGACATGCGTCCGAGCTCGGCGATGTCGCGTCCGCCGAGCTTGACCGCCAACGCCTCGGGGCGCAGGCGCCGTCCGCGGCACGACGGGCACGTGCGCGTGACGACGAAGCGCCCGATCTCGTCGTCGCTGATGGCGCCCTCGTCCTCGTCGGGATCGTCGCTCGTCCCTTCGATGGGCTCTTGCTGTTCGAGGCGCGCCTGCAAGCGCGGCACGACGCCGACGTAGCCCTTGGCGCGCCCTTCCTTGCCGCGCCGCGCCTTCGGCTTCGCCGCGTCCGTCCCCTCGGCCCTCTCGGCCCCCGTCGCCCCTTCGGGCCCGTCGGTCCTGTTGCCGCGCTCGGCGTTCGGTCCGAACAGGAGGGCCTTCTTCGTCGCCGCGTCGAGCTTCGACCACGGCAGATCGGGATCGACCCCGAGGGCCTCGACGGCTCGCGCGGTCTCGGTCGCGAGCGCCACCGAGCCGCGTTTGCC
>JBGAHN010000155.1:0-13636 GCA_044226145.1 Labilithrix sp.
GGGGCATTCGTGCTCGGGCAGAGGCATGTTCGGTTCGCGCACGACCCTCGCGACGGCCACGATCTTCGCTACCTTCGCCATGGCTTCGAGCGCTTGCGGAACGCCGCCGCCGGCCTCGCGTGTCCCCGATGTGCGCGCGGCGCTGTCGCGCGTTCACGCGACGCAAGACTGCGGGCTCGGCGTGCAGGCGGCGGCGAAGATCGACCACTTCGGCGCGCAGGGGCGCGTTCGCGGCGATCTCCTCATGTTTGCGCTCTACCCCGCGCGGCTCCGCATGGACGTCATCGGACCGATGAACGTCGGTGTCGTCGCGACCTTGACGGCCGACGACGACAAGTTCTCGCTGCTCGATTTGCGCGAGAAGAAGTTCTTCCAAGGGCCGGCCTCGGCGTGCAACATCGCGCGGCTCACGACGGTCCCGATGCCCGGACACGTGTTGGTGTCGCTCCTTCGCGGCGAAGCGCCGGTGCTCAAGCACGAGGCCTCGGAGGCGCGGATCGTCTGGGACAAGAGCGGCTACTACGTCCTCACGATCCCGGGTCGCGACGACGCCGAGGAGGAGATCCACGTCGCGCCGCACCCCGACGACTTCGGCAAGCCGTGGAGCGAGCAGCGCATGCGCGTCCTGGACGTCGAGGTTCGCCAGAAGGGCGTCGTGCTCTACCACGCCGAGTTGGACGAGCACGCGGCGGGCGCCATGGCGAAAGATCGCGTCGATCCCGATGGCATCGATCCGCCCATTCCGCCGAGCGGACCGGTCTGCCACGCCGAGCTGCCGCGGCGCATCCACGTCGAGGTGCCCGGCAAGGACGAAGACGTGCAGTTCCGCTACCAGGACGTGACGTGGAATCCGCCGCTGACCGACGGGCTCTTCACCCAGCCCACGCCCCACGGGATCGAGGTCCTGCGCGTCACCTGCGATCGCTGATGAGCGGGACGCCGCGACGGACGGGGGACGCGACGAGCCGCGTCGCCGAGGAGCCGCGGCGGTCTCTCGAAATCCGCGGCGTCAGCGCGCGAGCTCGTCGGCGATTTCGCGCGTGAGCACGCGGGCGCGCTCGAGCTCGTCGGCGCGGAGCGAGATGGCGCCGACGACGGGGTGGCCGCCACCGCCGTGACGCTCGCAGATCGACGCGATGTCGTGCGTGCGCGGGATGCGCGACCACGGGTTGTAGCCGATCGAGATCTTGCACTTCGTCTTCGAGCGGCTGAGAACGACGGAGTACGCGCTCTCGGGCCAGAGCGCGTACGTGACGAACTTCGCGGCCACTTCGACGACGACGGCGCTGAGGTCGACCAGCACGACGGGCCCCGTGAAGGTCGCGTGCTCCTTGACGAGCTCGACGAACGCGCGTTGCTCGCGTGCGAGCGGCTCGTAGGCCTCCTGGATGTCGCTGCTCCGAGCGACCTCCGAGAGCGAAGATTGCAAGAGGCGCGGGACCATCGCGCTCAAGAAGCCGTCGTTGCCGCCGTGCTCGACGACGGTCATGAGCTGGAGCTCCGGCTCCTTTCGGAGGACGGCCATCTCCGCGTTCGGAAACGCGGCCGAGTCGATCATGTCCGCCCATCGAACCAGCTCTTCGGACTCCGTGGTGTCGAGCCCGAAGCGGGCGCGGCCGACGTCGGCGATGAGCTTCGTGCAAGAGCCGTAGGCGCCGTCGTGGAACATGCGGCGGCCCCCCGGCGCATCGTCACGCGCGCGGGCGTCGTAGACGTCGCGATCCTCCTTCGAGGGAAACGCGCTGACGTGGTGGTCGAAGTACCAGGTGAGCTTGGGCGAGGTCGAAAAGCGGAAGTCGAGGATCGCGTTGTCGCTTTCGCCGAAGACGGCCGGGTCGACGCCGTTCTGACCGGGCCCGTAGCCCATCGCGCGGTACGTGAACGAGAGCTCTTCGTTCGGGTGAACGTGCCGCAGGAGGCGCGTGAACATGACCGCGGAGCAAAGCCCGTCGAAGCAATGACCATGGGTGGCGACGACGACGTGACGCATGGGCGAAGCTGTAGCACGCACGTTGCCCGCGCGGCCATCGTGGATGGTCGCGGCGTTGGCACGCGGCGACGCGCGTAGACCGCACAACTTCGTGATTTCGCGCGCATGCTCCGCCTTCGCGTGCGGGCGTCGGCGCTACGATTTCGCGCGAAGGGCCGCTTCGAGCTCGGCGATCCGCTTCACGGCGGCGTCGGCCCGCGCTTGCTCGACGCGTGCACGCTCTTGCTCGACGCGTGCGCGCTCTTGCTCGACCTGCACGCGTTCTTGTTCGGCACGTACGCGCGCTTGGGTCTCCTTCAGCGATTCGCGCGCGAGCGGGACGATGCGCCCGTCTTTCACGAGGCGGAGGGCCGCTGGCCACACCTCCGCCGGCGCGACGATCCATTCGACGTCGTCGCCGAGCGTCAGGCAAGGAGTCCGTTCGTCTTCGACGACGCGCTCCACGAGATCCTCGCGCAAACGATCCCACACGCGGAGGCGCTCGCCGGGAGGCGCGTCGGTGTTGAAGCACACGAGCTCTCGCACGCCGAGCTCGTGGTATTTTCGGAGCTTCTCCGCGAACGTCCACCGCTCGGGCGTGTCCGACGGGCTGAGCACCTCGACCGCGAGCTCGGGGACGCCCTTCTCCCACGTCTTCCACGTGTCGAAGATCTCGTCGGGGACGCCGAGCTTCACGAAGCCGTCGGGCGCGAGGCAGACACGCGGCGTTCGCGCGTTCCAATAGACGTATTGGTCGGCGCCGTACGAATCGTTGGGACCGATCAGCTCACGCAGGAGCTCGGCGAGGATCGTGCAGAGTCCGAGGTGCCGCTTCGATTGCCCCAAGTGCTCCTCCCATGGCTCGCTCGCTGGAAACACGATCGGCTCCACGGGACGGACGTGCCGAAGCTTCTCTCGGGGGTTCGACATCTCCCCCATGATACGTCGCTTCGCGCCCGTGGAAAGCCGCACACGGCACGCCTTCGCACGCGGCATGCCGGCGCTCGGGACGTACGATTTCGTGATGTTGCGAGCCCGCGGAGGTGGCCGAGCCAGGCCTAGGGTGGCACGGGCCAGCCCCGGATCACGTCGACGGCGGAGAGGCGGAGGGCGGAGGAGCGGCGGGGTTCGGATAGGAGCTCAGCGCGATGCGGCGGCCGTCCGGATCGCGCACGTACGTCGTGAACGCCGTTCGTGCGTCGACTCCGACGCCGTGGGACGCGAATCGTTCTATGTAGGATACATGTTCTTCGGGTGTCACCGCGAACGCGACGAGCTCGAGGCTCCCGGAGGGGACGTCGGGCTCTCTGACGTCTTTGCGTTCGAGCATCAGGAGCGCGTCGCCCATCGCGAGCCACACGCTCCGGTCGCCCTGCCGACGCTCGACGCGAAAGCCGAGGAGCCCGACGTAGAACCGTTCGAGCCGGCCGACGTCCGCGGTCCGGAACGCGAGGTGGTGGACGCGCATCGAGAGGCGCGGCTCACGCCCGGTGCGGGACGGCGACGCCCTTTTCCTTCGCGCACGCGATGGCCTCTTCGTAGCCCGCGTCCGCGTGGCGGATGACGCCCATGCCGGGATCGCTCGTCAGGACGCGCGCGAGGCGCTCTTCGGCCGCCTTCGTCCCGTCGGCGACGACGACCATCCCGGCGTGCAGGCTCATGCCCATGCCGACGCCGCCGCCGTGGTGGAACGACACCCAGCTCGCGCCGGCCGCCGTGTTGACGAGCGCGTTGAGCAAGGCCCAGTCCGCGATGGCGTCCGAGCCGTCCTTCATCGCCTCCGTCTCGCGGTTCGGCGACGCGACCGAGCCGCAATCGAGGTGGTCGCGACCGATGACGATGGGCGCCTTCACCTTCCCCGTCCGGACGAGCTCGTTGAACGCGAGCCCGACCTTCGCGCGATCGCCGTAGCCGAGCCAGCAGATGCGCGACGGCAGGCCCTGGAATTTCACGCGCTCCTTGGCGAGCTCGATCCACCGGCGCAGATCCGGATCGTTCGGGACCGCGTCGAGGACCGCCTGATCGGTGACGGCGATGTCTTCCGGATCGCCCGAGAGCGCGACCCAGCGGAAGGGCCCCTTCCCTTCGCAGAAGAGAGGGCGGATGTACGCCGGAACGAACCCCGGGATGTCGAACGCGTCCTCGCAGCCGGCTTCGACCGCGCATGCGCGGATGTTGTTGCCATAGTCGAAGACCTCGGCGCCGCGTTTCTTCATCGCGAGCATCGCCGTGACCTCTTCGGCCATGCTGGCCTTCGCCTTCTCGACGTAGGCCTCGGGATCTTCGGCGCGGAGCGCGGCGGCTTCGTCGAGCGAAAAACCCATCGGCACGTAGCCGACGAGCGGATCGTGCGCGGCGGTCTGCTCGGTGACGAGATCGGGGACGACGCCGCGGCGCTCGAGCTCGGGGAAGATCTCGGCGGCGTTGCCGAGGAGCGCGACGCTCACGGGCTTGTCTTCCTTTTTCGCCAGCTCGATGCGCGCGAGCGCCTCGTCGAGGCTCGCCGCCTTCTCGTCGACGTAGCGCGTCTCGAGGCGCTTCTGGATGCGCGAGGGATCCACCTCGACCGCGAGGCAAGACAGCCCCGCCATCGTCGCCGCGAGCGGCTGCGCGCCGCCCATGCCGCCGAGCCCCGCCGTGAGCACCCAGAGGTGCCCGGTCTTCTTCGTGCGCGCGACGTACGCCTTCCGCGCGGCCACGAACGTCTCGTAGGTCCCCTGCAAGATGCCCTGCGTGCCGATGTAGATCCACGAGCCGGCCGTCATCTGGCCGAACATGATGAGGCCCTTCTTCTCGAGCTCGCGGAAGTGCTCCCACGTCGCCCACTTGCCGACGAGGTTCGAGTTCGCGAGGAGCACGCGCGGCGCGTCGGGATGCGTCTTGAAGCGACCGACGGCCTTGCCGGATTGCACGAGGAGCGTCTCGTCGTTCGCGAGCGATCGGAGCTCGCGGACGATGACGTCGAAGGCCTCCCACGAACGCGCCGCCTTGCCCGTGCCGCCGTAGACGACGAGATCCTCGGGGCGCTCGGCGACCTCGGGATCGAGGTTGTTGTGGAGCATGCGGAGGGCGGCTTCTTGGATCCACCCTTGGCACGAGAGCTCGGGACCACGCGGCGCGCGAACGGTGCGGGGAGACGACGACATGGCGCCGATCTAGCGCGGATCGTCGAGGTCCGAAAGCATGGGCTCGAGCGTCATGTGCCGCGCTGCGTCTCGACGACGGCGACGCGGTCACCGCAAGCCTCTCAGGGTTGCGGTCGGTCTTCCTGTGTGGACGACGCGGCTCCCATGTCGAACTCACCCCGCACCGTCGCGTGACGCTCGGCCTCCTCGGCGGCGCGGAGCTCCTCGGCGATGCGCGCGCGGAGCGGCGCGATCGTGTCGGGTCGTTCGGCCGACAAGAGCACGGCGTCCGGGTACCGGCGCTGCAAGACGCGCCGGTCGAGATCCTCGAGCAGCTCCACCTTGTTGAACACCAGCACGCGCGGGATCCCGTCGAGCCCGAGCTCACGCAGAATGTCGTCCGTCGCCTCGAGGTGCTCGCTCTTGCCGGGATCGCTCGCGTCGACGACCTGGAGCAAGAGATCGGCGTCCTCCGCCTCCTCGAACGTCGCGCGGAACGCCGCGAACAAGTCGCGCGGCAGGTTGCGGATGAAGCCGACGGTGTCCGTCACCACCACCGCGCGATCGCCTTCGCCCGACCACCCCACCGCGAGGCGGCGCGATCGCGTGTCGAGCGTCGCGAAGAGCTTGTCCTCCGCGAGGACCGACGCGCCCGTCAGCGCGTTGAGCAGCGTGCTCTTGCCCGCGTTCGTGTAGCCGACGATCGCCACCGTCGGGACGCCCGTGCGCGTGCGCTTCCGGCGCCGTTCTTCGCGTCGCCGTCCGAATTTCGCGAGCTGCGCCTCGAGGTGGGACACGCGCTCCTTCGCGCGACGGCGGCCGATCTCGAGCTTCGTCTCGCCCGGACCGCGCCCGCCGATACCGCCCGTCAGGCGCGACAGTGAGTCGTCCTTCATGACGAGGCGGGGCATGTTGTATTTGAGCTGCGCGAGCTCGACCTGGATCTTGCCGTCCTTGCTCTCGGCGCGCTGCGCGAAGATGTCGAGGATGAGCTGCGTCCGGTCGATGACCTTCAGATCGCTCTCCTTGGCGATCGACGAGGCCTGCGTCGGCGTGAGCTCGCGGTCGAAGATGAGGACGTCCGCGTCGAGCTGCATGCTGCGAAGGATGACGTCGTCGAGCTTGCCCTTGCCGAGCACGAGCCGCGGGTCGATGCGGTCGCGGAGCTGCACGATCGTGTCGACGACCTCGACGCCCGCCGTGCGCGCGAGCTCGTGGAGCTCCCGCATGTTCTCGTCCGCCTTGCGGGAGGCGTCGCGCGCGGATTTCTCGCCCACGTGGACGAGCAAGGCGCGCCCGTCGCTCTTTCGGACCTCGCGCAGGCGACGGCGGCGGGCGAACTCCGCCTCGAGGCCGGCCATGAGCTCGCCGACGTGCACACGGCCCTGGTTCAGCGGGATCGGCCCGTGCTCGAGGTACGGGAGCTCCCCCTCCTCGCCCGGGACATTATGTGCATAATGCATGCACCGCGCTTCGCCGCGCGCGGTGATGGGGATCGCGCAGACGAGGTCGAGGCGGAGCCGGACGAGGTCGACGAGATCGTCGCGCGTGAGGGCCTCGCCGCGCACGTGCGTGTGGACGAGGCGGAGCCCGCGGAAGCGTCCCTCGGCGGCGCGGAGGCGACCGATGTCGGGCAGCATGAGCTTGCCCGCGTCGCCGACGATCACGTAGTCGACCTGCCCCGAACGGTGCACGAGCGCCCCGACCTGGCGGCCCGTCTCGACGCTGGCCTCCACGAGCGAGCGCGTGAGCTCGGCCGTGGAGATGTCGTCGATCGGCACGCGGCGACGATAGATGCGCTCGAGCGTCTTCGTCGCCGAAGGGGGGAGGCCGGTCGTGTTGCCGTAGAGTTCGATGGGGAGCCGTCCGCGTTTCGAGGACACGCGACGCACGCGCCCTCGCCTTCTACGCTACTTCGCGGCGGCCGGCGATCAAGCCCGAATCGGCCGACCACGAGTGGAGGACGTTCGACGACGCGCGGCGCCGGAACGTGGCCTCGGCGCCGCAGGCGGAGCGTGAGCGACGCTACCCGACGTTACTTGTTGATGCGCTCGAGGTACTGGCCCGACGAGGTGTCGATCTTGATCCACTCGCCTTCTTTGATGAAGAGCGGGACGTTGACCGTCGCGCCGGTGACGAGCGTGGCGGGCTTGGTCGCGCCGCTGGCGGTGTCGCCCTTGATGCCGGGCTCGCTCGAGACGACCTGCATGACGACGTTCGGCGGCATGTCGACGCCGATGGCGTTGCCGTTGTAGAGCGTGACCCCGATCTCGAGGCCCTCGGAGAGGAAGCGCGCTTCGTCGCCGACCTTGTCCTTGCCGACGTAGAGCTGGTCGCCCGTGTTCGTGTCCATGAAGACGAAGTTGTCGCCCTCTTCCCACGAGTAGGTCATCTTGCGGTCTTCGACGTCCGCGAGCTCGACGGATTCGCCCGACTTCCACGTGCGTTCGACGACGTTGCCGTTCGTCAGGTTGCGCACGCGGCAGCGCGTGAACGACTGACCCTTGCCGGGCTTGACGAACTGGTGATCGACGATGTGGAACGGGACGCCGTCGATCTGGATTTTGAGACCCTTGCGAATGTCGGTCGTGCTGGCCATGCGGTGCGCGTCCCTACCACGAGCGCCCGGAGGTCGGCAAGGCGAGCCTCGAAAGAGCGCGAGGAAACTGCTATGGGGGGCGGCACCATGGTCCAGGAGGTCGACGAGGAACTCCGCGAAATCAAGCGCGAGATCATCGAGTCACGCGCGCTCGTCATTCGGACGAACAACCTGACGAACGCGCTCAGCGCCGACATCAAGTCGATCGCGAAACGGCAGCAGACCTACGAGCGGAAGCTCTCCTGGAACAGCGCGACGGCGTACGTCGTGTTCGTGATCGTCGTGTTCGCGGCGCTCAAGCTCGCGTGGGACGCGCGCGTCGATCAGATCAAGGCCGAGACGGACCAGCGCGCGCTCGACAACGAGCGGCTGCGCAAGGAGCTGCGCGACTCGCAGAAGCGCGACGAGGATCGCGCGCGGGCCGAGGCGCGCGCGGCGCAGTTCTACGAGCTCGTGCGGCAGGGCAAGCGCACGGAGCTCGTCGAGCAGTGGGCGTCGATCAAGAACGAGCCGCTCAGCAAGGCGGAGGCGGCCCTGTTCACGGACGCGGTGGAGCGCGCGCGCAACGAGCTCGCGGCGCAGCTCTACCAGCAGGGCATCGACAAGGTGCGTCTGCAGCGGTGGGCGGAGGCCGCGGCGGCGTTCGAGGAGTCGCTGCAATCCAAAGAAGACTCGGCGATCGGGCCGTCGGTGCGCCTCGGCCTGGCGAACGCGTACCGGCACTTGAACCGGCAGAAGGAGGCCATCCCGATCCTCACGGCGCTCGCGGACAACTCCGTCGACAAAGAGGTCCACGACGACGCGCTCGACATGCTCGCGTGGTGCCAGATGGACACGCAGGCGTGGAACGACGCGAAGAACACGTGGCGCACGCTGATCCGGCGCTTCCCGGAGTCGCACTTCACGCCGATGGCGAAGCTGCAGCTCGCGCAGCTCCAGCTCCTTCATTGAGCAGAGGCGATGTCGAGGCGGCGAGCGGCGCCGATCAGGCGACGAGGGTGCGGTACGCCTCGGTCACTTCGCCGAACTTCAGGGCGAGCGACCGTCGCTCGTCGAACGACGCGCTCGGGTGCAGATCGGGGTGATAGGTGCGCACCAGCTTCCGGTAAGCCGCCTTGACCTCGACGGGCGGCGCGCCGAACGGTAGGCCGAGCGCGCGGTAGGCGTGCGCGAGGGACGGATCGTAGGCCGCCGCGGGCGCTGGACGAGAAGGGCCGACGTCACCGAACGACGGCTCGGCGAAGCGATCGCGGGCGCGCTTTCGGCCCTTGAGGAAGTCGCCGGGACCGACCGGACCGTCGACGAGCGCGCCGCGCGGCGGGCGGACCGCGACGCGGAAGGACACGCGCGCGTCGGAGAGCTCTTCGAGGACGGCGAGGCGGAGCTGGATCTGACGGCGGAGCGCGCGATCGACGATGTCCGGGGAGAGGTGGAAGTCGCGAACGAGGACCTCGCCGTGCAGGCGACGCGACGCCATGGCGCGAAGCAGCGAGCGGCGCAGCGTGTCCTCGTCGATCGCGTCGTGGCGCCGCAGGATCTCGGCGAGCGAGGCGGAGGCGCGATCGAGCTCCACGGCGAGGACGAGCCCTTGGCCGAGGTGAACGCGGTGCGTTCGGCCGCTCGGCTCGACGAGCTCGAGGGTGCCGCTCGACGCGCTCCTGTGCAAGGCGCCGAGCAAATCGCCGAGGGTGGTCGACCGAAGGCGCCCCGGAAGTTGCATGCGATCGTCGTATCAAGAGGGTCCGGCGCGAGCCAAAAAAGGCGTGTTCGAGGCCGTCGTCGACGCGCGGGCAGAGGCCGGCGCCGCGCGTCACTTCGGTAAGCGCCCATCGAAGCCGCGACGAACCGCTCCGTCGAACTCCGCGTTCTTCGGCGGCGCGCGCCGCGGCACGGGCGTCGAGCCCTTCGCGGGCGATCGTGCTAAGGGGCGGGCATGCGCACCGTGGTGACGTTCGGGTCGTTGATGTTGCTCGCGCTCGCGGCTTGCGAAGAGAAGCGCGCGCCGCTCACCGAGCCTCCGGTCGAATCCACGACGGCGAAGGACGGCGCCAAGGAGAAGGAGGACGCCGGCCAAGCGACGACTCCGACGAACGCGCTCGACGCGTCGACCGTCGACGCATCGGCCACCTCGGGTCCGTCCGACGCCGGCTCGGCCGACGCGGGCCGCGCCGAGATGCCGGAGCGCCCGATCCCGCGTCCCCAGACGATGGTGCGTGCGTCGATGCCCATCGAAGTCCAGCAGAAGGCGATCGTCTACATGGCGGCGATGCGCGCGCCGCGCCCCGGCGATCCGAACGCCGACGCGACGTACGCCGACGCGCTCGCGGAGCGTCTCCGTCCCATCGCGCTCGCCATCGACGCCGGCTCGAAGAAGGCGACGATGAACAAGGTCGAGGTCATCGCGGGCGGTCGGCAAATCGATCTGCTCATGTCCGCCGGGTGCGACGACAAGACGCCGGTGAAGGCCGTCGTTCAGCGCGCGGCCACGCCGCTGGCGACGCTCGCGTCGCACGGCGTGTTCGTCGTGCGCTGCAACGACGCGAAGGTCCAATGCTTGCAAAGTACACGCGATGCGCAGGACGTGCTCTGCACGACGGCGCCGCGGCACAAGTGAGCCGGTGAGCCCGGAGCGCGAGGCGAGCCAACGAGGCAGGACGAGCGAACGAGACGACGAGGCGAGAGGAGCCGAGAGCGATGAGCCAAGACCAGGTCTTCACCATCGACGCCGACGCGGACGTCCCCGGGTTCACCGCGGCCTACCTGCGCGTGTCGGGTCCGGAGTGCGCGTTCGTCGAGGCGTACACGTCGCACGCGCTGCCGAGGCTCCTCGACGCCCTCGCGCGGGCCGGCCGGAAACCCGAAGACGTCCGGTACGTCGTCGTCACCCACGCGCACCTCGATCACGCGGGCGGCGCCGGGGTGCTCGTCCGCGCGTGCCCGAACGCGACGCTCCTCGCCCACCCGCGCGCCGCGCGGCACCTCGTCGATCCGAGCAAGCTCGTCAAGAGCGCCACGAGCGTCTACGGCGAAGAGCGCTTCCAGAAGCTCTATGGGACGATCGAACCCATCGCCGCCGAGCGCGTGCGCGCGCTGGAGGACGGAGAGACCTTCGATCTCGGGAGCGCGAAGCTCACGGTCCTGCACACCGCCGGGCACGCGAACCACCACTTCGCGGTGCACGATCCCGCGCTCGACACCGTGTACACGGGCGACACGTTCGGGCTCGTGTACCCCGCACTGCAAACGCACGGACGCTTCGCGCTCGCGAGCACGAGCCCCACGAATTTCGACGCCGTCGAAGCGAGGAAGAGCGTCGACCGCGTGCTGTCGCTCGGCACGAAGACCGTGCGGCCGACGCACTTCGGGGAGGTCGATCGACCGAGCGAAGTCGCCGCGCAGCTCCGGCGCTGGATCGACCTCGCCGAGCGATGGGTCGACGAAGCCGCCGCGGGCGACGAGAGCGTCGAGACGATGACGGCGCGCCTCGCGGGCCTCTGGAAAGACGCGATCGTGAAGGACGCCGAAACGCGGAAGCTCGGGTTCGGAGAGCGCGAGCTCGCGGCCCTCGCGCTCGACATCGATCTCAACGCGCAAGGTCTCGCGTTCGTCGCGGACGCCCGACGACGCGCGGCCGCGAAGAGCTGAGTCCGCGCCGGAGCGTCAGAAGGAGGCGACGAAGACCTTGCCGTCTTTCTCGCACGCGAGCGACGTGCCGTCGTCGGAGACCACGCACGAGCGAAGCGAGGCGTAGGGCTCGAGCCCCGCGCCGCGGTACCGCGCGGGACCTCGATCGGAGCGGACGAACACGGCGTCGACGAGGGGCACCGCGAGTCCCTTTCCGTTCGGCGAACGCGGCGCACCCAGCGCGATCGTTCGCTCGTCGAGCGGCGCCGGGAGCAGGGTCGCCCGAGCGCCCGCGGGATCGCCGAAGCGTTCGACCAGGACAGGCTGGCCTTCGACGATCGCCTCGAGCCCGCGCGCTCCCCAGGACGACGGCAGGACGCGGAGCGGCTCGCCACGGCGGCCATCGCAACGCGGCGAGAACGGCGCGAGGATCGGGAGCGCCACGTCGAGCACGTCGCCCTCCCCTCCCGTCGGCACGAACGTCGCGCGCAGCGATGCGCCCCCGCACGCGTGGTACACCTCGAGCCATCGGCTCTTGCCGTCCGGCGACACGACCAAGAGCGGCCAGGGCGCGATCTCGGTGTCCTCGCGCTCGTCCGACGAAGGGTCGACGCGCACGACGGACGCGTCGCTCCTCACGAGGAGCCTCCCGGACGGCTCGAACGCCAAGGCCCCCCAGCTCGGGTGAGGCCCTTTCGCCGCGGTGACGGGCACGTCGAGCACGCGCACGCCCTTCGCCTGGACGACGGGGGCGAGCCCGTCGAGCATCGACGAGAGCTCGGCCGTCTTCGCCTTCGTCGTCGTCGCGGGGAAGCTCTGCGCGCGCGTGGCCGCCCAGAGCGCGCGCAGGGCGTCCTTCTGCGTGACGTACGCGCGCACCTCCGCCACGTTCGCGTCTTCGAGCGCCTTGCTCGCCCCACACGCGACGGCGCCGCGATCGCTGCCGCGCTTGGTGAGCCGTGGCGCGCCGCTCTCGGCGCAAATCGCCCGATGCAGGACGCGGAGCTGTCGCACCAGCGCGGGGACGTTGGGCGCCTCTTTCGCTTTTCCCGCGCGCGACGTCGCACGCGCGGCGATGGCACGGAACGAGGCCTCGGGCTCGTCGGGGCTCCGGCTCGCGCCCGCGGGGCGATCGAAGAACGTGAGGTTCGCCGACACGCGCGGCGCTGGTTCGAACGGCGGCGCGCTCTCTTCGACCGTCACGCGCAACGTCACGTCGTCGATGCCGTCCCGATCGCGATCCGATCCGTCGACGTCGACCGTGAGCTTCGCCGCGGACTCCGGATCGCGGACGCGCACGTCGAAGGCGACGGAGGGCTCCTTGGCGAGGCGAACGACGTAGAGCGTCCGGGAAGCCTCGCGCGCCGTGCAGGTCGTTCCGACGTCGACCGCGGCGGAGTGGGCGCCGATGCGCGTGAGCCCCAGGAGCGGACGGCACGAAGGCTCGACGTTCACCGGTGGAGGATCGAGCACGGTCACCGGTAGGCCGTCGGGTCGGGCGCCGGCGTAGTGGATCACGGAGATCTTCGAGACGCTTTCCGTGGTGGGGCCCGCCACGCTCCGCACGAGCGCGAGGACGTCGACGGCGCCGTCTCCATCGAAGTCGCGGACGATCGCATAAGCGAACTCCGTGCCATCCGGCGCGACGAGCGAGCGGCCGTCGAGGTTCCACGTCGTCGCCGAAGCGGGTGCGACGAGCGAGGGCTCCGATACGCTCGCGTCGATTTTTTCTTCGGCGGGCGGAACGTCCGCATCGACGTCCAGGGCGGCGGAGGAAGGAGCATCCCCGACGGCGTACGGAACGTACGGGTGATCGTTCTTGCACGAACGTTCGCACCCGGTCGCCGCGAACGCCACGAAGAGCGACGCCATGCCAACGCTTCGCCGGGTTCGTGCTCCGTCCCGCTTCGCCCGATTCGTTCGTTCCGTCCGTACCGAAATCCGTCGCACGTTCCACCGACTACCACGGACAACGCTCGAACGCCGAGGACGCTTCCGCACACTTCCGTAAGGCCTGCGACCGACCAACGTTCGTCGAGCGGTGCAAGCTACCCATTTTCTCGATCGTTGGTACGGTCGCGGACGTGGAGCGCTTCGCGAAGATCGGTTTGGGGCTCCTCGCCGCCTCCGTCACGGGGGCAGCGGTGGGCGGCGCGTATTGGATGAACACGACGCACGCGGACGCGGCGCGGCAGGCCGAGCAAGCGTGCGCGGCGCGGGTCGAGGCGTGCCGCGGCGAGCGAGATCGGGAGCACACCGACAAGGAGGCCTGCCGGACGGCGAGCGAGGCCGCGGCGAACGCTTCGCAGGCCGAGCTCC
>JBGAHN010000156.1:0-13610 GCA_044226145.1 Labilithrix sp.
ACCGCTCTGGGTCCACGGTTACGGGGGATTTCACTATTCGCAGTTCCTTCCGTTCCAAGCCGTCGTCGCCGCGTGGGTCTCGTCTGGCGGGAGTTACGCCGTCGTTCACGCGCGCGGCGGGACGGAGTGGGGAAACGAATGGAGCACGGCCGCGTCGCGCGCAAACCACTTCCTCTCGGTGACCGACTTCGTCGCGGGCGTGCGCGCGATCCACGAACGCGGCCATGGCTCACCGCGCACGACGATGATTCACGGTCGATCGCACGGCGGCTTGATCGTGGGTCGCGCGGCGGTCGGCTGGCCCGATCTGGCGACGCTCGTGCTCGCCGAGGTCCCGCTCGTGGACATGGTTCGATTCGCTGAAGTGGGACGCGGCGGGATCTCGGAGTACGGCTCGCCGGACGATCCGCGGGAGTTCCTGTCGCTCCTCCAACTCTCGACGTACCACGCGATCCGCCCCGGACGACGCTACCCGGCGTTCTTCGTGACCACGGCCGTCGGCGACGAACGCGTGCATCCCATGCACGCGGCGAAGCTCGTCGCCGCACTCGAGCGCGCGGATCGAGACGACGAAGTCGCGCTCAAGGTCGATTGGGTGGGAAGCCACCTCGGAGGCGGAGGGGAGCCGTTCGAGCGCTCGATGTGCGAAGCGCTCGCCTGGCTCGAGACGCGGGCGCGGTAGGCGCGGCTCCTCCATTCGCCGAGGCGACGGCTCGGCGAGACGACCGCTCGCCGGAAAAGATGGTCGTCTTGGGAATGCCCGGACGCCTTCCGGCGGAATCCGGAGGAGATGCCCAGTGAGACGTGGCGGCCGTGCACCCATGTGGTGCGTCTGCAGGGTTGCGTCGCGTGTCGACGACGCGCCTCGCTGAAAACCACGGAGCACCGGTGAGGATTCGCGTGAGCGCAACGACGGCGCGGCTTTCGCATGAGGCATCTCGAATCTTCGTGAGACGCGAATCTTCGTGAGAGAGGTGCTTCGTGCGAATTTCGAGGGTCGCGGCGCGCGGTCTTGCGCTGGCCACCGGCATCGGACTTTGGGGCTGCGGCAATTCGGTCCAAGACAAGGAAGACGTCGCCGCTCGATGCGAGACGAATTGCCCGGGAAATGACACCGCCCCCTCCGGACCCGGCGACCCGACCGGCCGGAGCAACGGCCATCCGACCGATCCTCCGCCCTCCAAACCGGAGCCCGACGACGGAGCGAAGAACGGCGACGAGACCGACGTCGATTGCGGAGGATCGACGGCCCCCAAATGCGCGCTCGGGAAGCACTGCGCCGTCGACTCCGACTGCGCGGACGGGACGTGCGACTACGCCGGCATTTGCATCGACGCGCCGAGCTGCAAACCGCACCTCGGCGGCGACACGTGCGGGCTCGGCGAGGTCGGCCAACCGAGCACACAGCACGAGAGCTGTTGCCGCACGCTCCCCGTCAAGGGCTACGCGGACGCCAAGCACCCGGGCAAGAAGGTCTACTTGGACAAGTACGAGATCACCGTCGGTCGCGTGCGCGCCTTCCTCTCGGACATGACGAAGAAGCACGGAGGGCTGCCGAACGTGCGCGCGTTCGTCCAGGCCAACCCGCCGGCGCTCTGGGACGCCTCGTGGAACAAGTTCCTACCCGCCGACGTCGACGGCGAAGAGATCGTCGTCGACCGACGGCTCATCGGCGATCCGCGAGGCACCTGGCCGGGCGCGCCGCCGGTGCCGCCCGCCGACGAGCCACGCAAGACGGGGACCGACTTCCAGTTCAACGCGAACCTCTTCGTCTACCTGCACGGCAACAACTGCAGCACGCTCGCGCCGGACTCGTACGGCTGGCCGACCTGGTACTACCCGACCGACGTCCTCGCGAAGATGGGCCCCAACTACCCTCCTCGCGCGAACGGCCTCGACCTCGCCGGAAACCCGGTCGAGGCGAGCGAGTTCCTCGAGGTCAAATCGATCAACTGCGTCACGAACGCGCTGCTCGCGGCCTTCTGCGCGTGGGACGGAGGCCAGCTCGCGACGAGCGAAGTGATGGACTACGTCACCGGCAGCCCGCCCTCCCTCGGCAACACGCCGGGGTGCGGAACGCAAGTCGCCGAAGATCCGCCGACGAGCGACGCCTCGATGAAAGGCGGGCGCTGCGCCGATCTCGCGAAGATCAACGCGACGTACGACGCCGGCGCCTCCCTGCCCGAGCCGAACCACCCGCTCAACAAGAGCAACTACCGCTTCCCCTTCTTCGACGGATCGGTGACCCACGACAAGGCGTGGCAGGTGGCGGCCCCCGGGCGAGGCTCGCTCGCCGCCGATGGCGCCGCCGTCGACCAAGTGCGCATCGATCCGAACGACGAACCATGGATGGATCTCGCCGGCAATTTGAACGAAGCCGTCCTCGCGACGAAAGGCGGCGTCTTCTCCGGGCGTTTCGGGCTGAAATTCCGCGGGCTCGGCTACCAGAGCGCGCGGTCGCAGCTCAACGTCGACGACGCGTGGGACGGCATGGGGATCCCGCGCATCGAGCGCGCGGAGGCGAAGGCCGCGTTCGCGGGAGGCCGGTGCATGCGCTTCCGTTGAGGGCGACTTGCGGGCGGAGACCAGACCGCGTAGGGCTCGGCCCGATGAATCCGCTCCAGTGGGCGCGCGCCGAGGTCCTTCATTTCGCGTGGCAGCGCGGCCTCTACCTTCCGCCGGATCGTCGCGTGCTCGAGCGCGAGATCCTCGCCGGGCTCGCGGCCGATCCCGAGGTGGAGCGCGTGCTGTTCGTGGGCGTGCAGTGGTACACGGCGTCGTACGCCGCGCCGTTCGCGCACAAGACGTTCGCGACGATCGACCCGAACCCGAAGGTCGCGTCGTTCGGAGGATCGCCGCACGCCGTCGACGGCATCCAAAACCTCGCGACGCACTTCCCGGGCGTGGTCTTCGACGCCATCGTCATGAGCGGCGTCATCGGGTTCGGATTGAACGAGCCCGCGGAGGTCGACCGTGCGCTCGCCGTGTGCGCCGCCGCGCTCCGCCCCGGAGGCCTCCTCGTGCTCGGCGTCAACGAAGAGAAACCCACGCACGTCGATCCGAGCGCCTGCGCCGCCGCCGCGGCGTTCGAACCGCACGCGTTCGGCCCGCGGGGGCAAACGCGCATCGACGTTCGCCTGCCCTTCCGCGAGCGGCGTCACACCTTTCTTTTCTGGCGGCGCAAAGGACGCGCCTGAGGCGACGACGCACGAGGCTTCGCGGAGGCCGCCGTCCGTTTCGCCGCCGGGCGCTTCAAGCGACGCGCGAGCTCTTCGGCGACCACCACGGCGTTGTTGTGCTCCGTGTCGTGCGCCGCGTACACGAGCGTGACGTCCTCGCGCCGCGCACGGTCGGCGAGCGCATCGAGCGCCGTCTTCGCTTCGGCGCGCCTCAGTTCTTCCTTGTACCGATCACGAAATCCCGGCCAACGCGCCGGCTCGTGGCCGAACCATTTTCGCAGCGCGTCGCTCGGCGCGACGTCTTTGAGCCACCCGTCCAGGTGCGCGTCGTCCTTCTTCAACCCGCGCGGCCAGAGCCGATCGACGAGCACGCGGTAGCCGTCCGACGCGCTCGCGCCCTCGTAGGCTCGCTTCGCTCGAATCATGCGTCGTCCTCCTCGGAGCAAGGTACGCACCCTTCGGGCCGAACGAAACCTCTTCGATGCCCACGCCACGCCGACACCGTACGAGCTTCCGCGCTCCGAATCGTCGCGCGCGCTCTTGACTCTTCGGATGAATTCCCCAAACGACCCGGCATGAGCACTGCCATCCCTCGCCGCGAAGCTCTTCATCGCCTCCTCCTCGTGTCCGCCGGTGCCGCACTCGCCGCTTGCTCCCGCAAGCCGAGCTGCACCGACGTCAGCGGACTCTCCCCCGACGAACAAACCGCGCGGCGGGACATGGCGGCTTATTCCGACACGTCGAGCGACCCTTCGAAGAAATGTGCACAATGCATACAATTCGTCGCCGGCGCGCCCGACGCGTGCGGATCGTGCAAGGTCGTCAAGGGCCCCATCAACCCGGAAGGAACGTGCAAATTGTTCGTCGCCAAGCCGTCGTGAACCTTGCTCCCGACGGACGACGACGCTCACGAACGTCGAACGAGCGTCGATGATGGCCTCTCGCCTGGAAGGTCCTTCGCGAAGGCCTGCCTCAGCGCGGCGACGCTGTCCTCCACTGGGCCCGTCGTGTCCACGACGACGTGCTCCGAGGCTCCGAGCTCGACGATCGGCTCGAAGTGCTTGCGGAAGTCGTCGAAGATCGCCAAGCGGCCGTCCGACACCGTGGTCGTCGTCTCGCGCTGCGCGAGCCGGTGCCGGCATACCTCCGGATCGGCTCGGCATTCGACGAAGCGGAACGGCACGCCGAGCTCCGCCGCGAGGGCACGAATCGCCGACCGCATCTTCGCCGTTCGGAACGACGCGTCGACGATGACGGGGCGACGCGACGCGAGGACGACGCGCGCCCGACGCGCGAGCTCGGCGTAGACGCGATCGGTGAACGCGGGGTCGTAAGGTCCCTGCCACGGTGGAACGCGGACCGGATCGTTCACGCCGACCCCCAACATGGCCTTGCGCGTCCGATCGGCGTCGACGACGGGCGCCTCGATCGTCTCGGCGAGGCGATCGGAAATCGTGCTCTTCCCGGAACCCATGAGCCCCCCGACGGCGACGAGCATGGGCGCCTTGGCGCGCGCGCTCCCTGCCCTGCGCGCTTGTTCGAAATAGCGGCGCGACGCGGCGTGGGCGCGGCGCCGTTCGTCCTCGCTCAGCGCCACGTCGGCGGCCGTCATCGCCGACACCTTTCCTCGCACGAAGGCGCGGTAGCTCTCGTAGAAGTCGACCACCGCGTAGAGATCGAAGTCGTTCGACGCGCGCGCGTAGGCAGCGAGGAAGCACTCGGCGAGATCGTCCCGTCCGTGCGCGGAGAGGTCCATCGAGAAGAACGCGACGTCGGCGGCGATGTCCCCGTACCGGAAGCGCTCGTTGAATTCGATGCAATCGACGATCGTGACGTCACCCCCATCGCCCACGTAGACGTGCTCGAGGCGCAGATCTCCGTGGCCGTCGCGCACGCGTCCTTCGCGAAGACGGCGCTCGAAGAGGTGCGCGTGGTCGCGCAAGAAGTCGGACTGGAAGCGCACGATCGCATCGCGTTCGGCCGACGAGAGGTCGGCCTCCGGAAGCGCCCGCGTCTGCTCGAAGTTCTCGGCGACGTTGCGCTCGACGGCGGCACGGCGGCCACAACGCGCCTCGGCTTCTCCGCACGACGCCGCCTCGTGGAACCGCGCGATGCGGTCGGCGATCGCGTCCACGATCGACGCGGTCAATCGTCCTTCGGCGAGCCGATGATCCGCGCGGAGACGATCGTCGAGGCGGACCATGTGGACCGCCCAATCGACGACGATCCCGTGCCCGCCGAGGGTGAGGTGATGGTCCTCGCGCAGGCAGACCGGGACGACGCCTCGGTAGACGTGGGGCGAGAGCCGGGCGTTGAGCCGCACCTCCGCTTCGCACGCCGAGCGGCGTTGCTCGAGCTCGCGGAAGTCGAGGAAGCCGAGCGCGACCGCCTTCTTGATCTTGAAGACGTCACGGTCGAGCAGGAAGACACGCGAGACGTGCGTCTGCTCGACGGTGACCTTCTCCGTGGATGCGACCGCGGCGTAGGCCTCCGGCTTCGAGAGCTCTTCGTCGAGATCGTTCGGTCGACGGATCACGTGCGGCGTCATGCGCGAAATCCCCCGGAGAAGAGCGCGACGCAAACCGCCTGCCAGCGCGCGTCTGCGAACCGCGATGGCGCGTCAGGCGTCCAGGGCGCGCAGCCATTCGCCGAACCGCTCGCCGATCATGAGCGTCGGCAGGTGCGTGTTCGAGCTCGTGATGGTCGGCATCAAGCTCGCGTCGGCGACGTAGAGCGACGCGACCTTGTGGACCCTACCGCGGCCGTCCACGGCGGCGTCCGGATCGTCGTCGCGCCCCATCGGGACCGTCCCGCACGGGTGGTAGCCGGAGCCCGTGATCTGCTCGATCGGACGCCGGAACGCGCCGCTGTCGTCGAAGGGGCGGATGGCCGGATAGACGGGGCGCGCCACCGAAGAGATGGCCTTCGTGCGCGTGAGCTCGCCGAGCTTCCGAAGCGCCTCTTGGCCGGCTTCGCGCTCGTACGCGTGCGAAAAGAGCGCGGTCTCGATGACGGGCATGTCGTTCGGACGCGCGGATCGGAACCGGAGGCGGCCCGCCCCGCGGATCTTCCCGATGCACGCCGACAAAACGACCGCCGCGATCGGAAAATGGGGAAGAGGCACGAACGAGCCGGGCTGGAGCTGGACGTCGTTCGGGCATTCGTTCGCGGCCGACGTGGTCCGGCAGACGGTCTGGATGAGCGGATCGCGCGTGCTGGCGAAGTCGGCCTTCTTCGGCACGAGGAAGACGGCGACGCCCGGATGGTCGAGCAGGCGCGCGCCGACCGCCGGAACCTCCGCGACGAGCTCGGCGCCGATGCGCGCGACGTCGGCCGACGGCCCGATCCCCGAGCGCAGCAAGATCCCCGGCGTGGCGATGGCGCCCGCGCAAAGCACGACGCGATCGCCCGCGAGCTCGAAGACGCGACCGTGCCGCTCCACCTCGAGCCCTTGCGCGCGGCCGCCCTTCACGCGAACGCGACGAACGGTCGTGTCCGCGACGAGCTCGAAGTTGGGGCGGGAACGCACGTCGGCCGTCAGGTAGCAGCGCGCCGCGCTCATGCGCTGACCAGCGATCTTGTTCATCGCGTGAGGGCCGGCGCCCGTCGTCGTGGGATCGTTGGTGTCGGAGCAGCGCGCGTAGCCGACCTCCTCGCACGCCTCGAGGAACGCCGCCTGCCAGGGGACGAGCTCGTCGTCGGTGTGACGCCGGATGGGGACCGGGCCTTCGGCGCCGTGCCATTCGTTCGCAAAATCGAGATCGTGCTCGAGCTTCTTGAAGGCCGGCAGACACGCCTCCCACGACCACTCGGGGAGTCCCATGGATGCCCACTCGTCGTAGTCGTAGGGCTGACCTCGCAAGGCGATGCACGTGTTGACGGCCGACGAGCCCCCGACCACGCGCCCACGGGGGAAATCCATGGGGAGCGCGCTCCAGAATTTGTGATCCGTGACGCGGTAGCGGTAGCCCCAATCGTGCCCGCGCATGGCGTTGCGTGTCCCGTCTTGCAACGACTCCGGCAAGACCTCCGGGCGTTCGCTCGCCGCCGGGTAGTCCGGTCCTGCTTCGATCAAGACGACGTCGTGCGAAGGGTCTTCCGAGAGCCGGGCCGCGATGACCGAACCCGCCGCTCCCGCGCCCACGATGAGCGTGCGCATGTCACGACAGGATAGTTCGCCGAACGCGTCTTCGCGAATCGACGTCCCTCAGCGCGCGCGGAACAGGGGCCCGAACGCTTCGAGACGGGCGGCGGCGTCTTCGGGTTCGAGCTCGGCGGCTTCGACGCGCGTCCGTTCGTCCGGATCGGTCACGACCCGAGCGAGCACGCGCGGATCCTCGCCGTACGCGATCCGCAAGAGGCGCGCGGCGCCGATCTTGGCCTCGACGTCGTGCGACTCGCTCCGCAAGAGCTCCCAAAGCACTTGCCGATCGGCGACCGGCGATCGGTAGGCTCCCCCTTGGGCGAAGATCGCGCGCATGCCGTCGAGACGTCCGAGCCACGCCGCCGTCGACTCATCGGCGCGCATCGCCGTCACGCTCCGCGCTTCGACCTCGCGCTCTTCATGGGAACGATCGCCGGACGTGTCGGTCGCGAGGTCGATGCGCCGTTCGGGATCGCGGTGCAAGGCCTCGTGCTCGTCGAACCGCGTCGGTCGACGCGCGTGGATTCGCCCTGGCGCGTCCGTCCGACGCAACCAGGTCTCGATGGCCAAGAGCTGCGCCACCACCACGGCCGCGACGCCCGCGACGGACTTGTCCACGGGGCCGTCGAAGAGCGCGGCCCACGCGTACGCCAGCGTCGCGGCGACTTGAACGGCCGAGAGCGCGACCCGAACGATGGGGCCCACGACCTTGCGGCGCGCCGTCTCGCGCGGCGCCTGCGTGGGCACGAGCCTCGACGCCATCGCCCGCGCGTCCTTCTCGTTCTCGAGCTCGAAGAACCACCGGCGCCTCTTCCACGCCACGGCGAGGCTCACGCCGCGGTGCGCCCGCGCCATCGACACCGACGCGATCGCCGCGCGCTCGAGCGACCGACCGTCGACGACGAGCCGATCCCCGTCCACCACGACGCGCGTCACCCGACCACGCGCCTTCGCGACGAGCCACGGCCCGAGCGCCGCGAGCAACATCAGCGCCGTCACGTAGAGGTACGAAGCCGACGACGGCGCCTGCTCCGGCAAGCATAGCCCCGGCAACGGAACGCACGTCCGGTAGGAACCGAGATCGGCGATCAGGATCGCCAAGAGCGTCAACGCCACCGTGCTCGTGAGTGCACGTGCGAACCAGAGGCCGTGGCGTCCGCGCAACACGCGAACGATCACCGACGCCTCCGAGGCGAACGAGGTGACGGCCCCATCGCGAAGGCCGGCGGACGACGGCGCGTCCCCTCGCGACGCCCGCGCCGCGCCCCCACCACGGGCCTCACCGCGATCAGTTCGTGACGACGCGAAGGCCGCGCGCGACGAGCGGCTGAAGCGTGTCGAGGTTCGAGATCGCCGTCCCCTCGACGTAGAGGAACTTCAGCTTTCGCAAATCCTTGAGCGGGCTCACGTCCGTCACGTTCGTCTTCTTGATGCTGAGCTTCTCGAGCTTCGCCATCTTCGCGAGCGGTCCGATGTCCGAGATCTCCGTGCCGTCGAGCTGCAGCTCCGTCACGTTGACGAGCTTCTCGAGGACGGACAAATCGCGCACGTGCGTGCGCCCCAGATCGAGGCGATCGAGCTGCACCAGCTTCTCGAGCGGCGACAGATCCGAGACCTCGTTGATCGAGGCGCGGAGCGAGACGAGGTGGGTCAGGTTCGCGATGGGCCGCAGATCCCGCAGCTTGCCCGGCCCGAGGAAGAGATCCTTGAGGCCCGTGAGCTTCGGGACGATGCACGGATCGAGCTCGTCGAGCGACGCCTTCCGCGTCAGGTTGAGGGACTTGACCTTCGGCAACTCCGACGCGCGAAGAGCCCCCTTGGGCTTGGACAGCTTCAACCGGAGCTCGGCCTCGAGATCGGGATCGGCGATCGTGAGCTCGTCGCCGGACGGGCAGATCACGGCTTTGGGCTCCGCCTCCTTCGGCGCGGCCGTCTCCGAGATCGTCGCGACGGGCGGCGGCACCGGCGGCGCGGCGTCCACGACCGTCTTGGCGACGAGTTCCTCTTTCTTCTTCTCTTCGTCCTCGCATCCCGTGGCGAAGACGAGCAACGCCCAAGCCCCCAACGCCATTCCGAACCGCGCCGTCCGCTTCATGGGCGGGCAGCATACGCCAAGGCCCACACTGACGCATAGCCCGTGAGAAACACCAAACCTGCGATTGCTTTCGGAAGCATCGCCCCTATGCTCGGGCCGCATGGCAGAACGGACGTGCGCGTGCGGCCACACGAAGGGACACCCCCAAGTCCAGCAAGAGCCTCAGTTTTCGCTCTGGGGCTGGATCTTGCTCAGCATGTTCGGTGTCACGCCGACGCCCCAGTGCATCATTTTCCGATGCATCCGGTGCAAACAGAGCCTCGGGAGCACGCGCGATCCGGCGCTCCTCCACAAGAAGAAGTCGCCGGATTTCCCCGTCGAGGCCGCGCCTCCGACCGGCACCGCCCCGGCGGAGACGACGTCGAAGGCCCCGCCGTCCTCCTAGGGCATCTCGCATAGGCGCGATTGTCATGGGCGCGATTGTTCGCGTTTCAGCAACAATATGTTCGCCGAAGCTCCCTTTCGTCCTTCCTCGCGAATGGGCATGGTGGGGCCGCATCGACTTCAGGAAAGGAACATCCTCCATGCGTTCTTCGCGTTCTTCTTCGTTCTTGTTCGCCGCCACCCTCGCCGCCTCGATCGTCGGGTGCAACGATCCCACGAAAGGAAAGACGAAGGCCGAGGTCTCGGAACCGACGGTGTCGACGGCGGCCGCCCCGGCTCGTCCCGAGGCGGTCACGACGACCTACGCGTTCGACGCGAGCTCCTCGAAGATCGGCTGGACCGGATCGAAGGTCACGGGCAAGCACGACGGCGGCTTCGGGGAGTTCCGCGGCGCCGTGCAGCTCGTCGACGGCGATCCCGAGAAGAGCCGCGTGACCGTCGAAATCACGCCGGCCTCCGTCACGGCCGACGCGGACAAGCTCGTCGAGCACCTCAAGTCGGCCGACTTCTTCGACGTCGCGAAGTTCCCGAAGGTCACGTTCACCTCCACGTCGATCAAGAAGGGCGGCACCGACGGCGCGACGCACACCATCACGGGCAACCTGTCGTTCCACGGCGTCGAGAAGGCCGTGACGTTCCCGGCGACCGTCAAGATCGAAGGCGATCGCATCGACGTGCAGGGCGAGTTCTCGCTCAACCGGAAAGACTTCGGCATCGCCTACCCGGGCAAGCAGGACGACCTCATCCGCGACGACGTCCTCGTCCGTCTGAACATCCAAGCGAAGAAGTCCTGAGCGAGGCGAGGCGCGCCGGGTCCGGCGCAACGACTCGGCGCGACTCACGGCCTCGAGGCGATCACGCTCTCGGGGCCGCGCTCGCGCACACGCGTCCTAGCTCGCGGAGGAGGTGTTCGCGGAACGCCACGACGCGCTGCGGGACGAAGCGCGCGGAGGGATAGGCCACGTGCAAGACGCCGCCGCGGCTCGACCATTCGGGCAGGACGGGGACGAGCTTGCCGCTCGCGACCTCCCGCGGACACAAGAACGTCGGCAAGAGAGCGATGCCCGCGCCCGCGAGCGTCGCTTTCTTCACGAACGCGAGATCGTCGGCCGCGACCGGCCCCGTGACCGTCACGTCCTTCGTCTCGCCGTCGGCGCGCCGGAGCTTCCAAACCGCCTTCCCGAGGGTCGGGCGGAAGAGGATGCACGCGTGCGACGGCAGCTCCTCGACGGATGCAGGCACGCCGCGCCGATCGGCGTACGCGCGTGAAGCATGGAGCGACGAATCGAGCTCGCCGACCCGACGAGCGATGAGCGACGAGTCGCGCAAAGGACCCGCGCGCACGGCGAGATCGACCCCCTCGGCGACGAGGTCGACCACGCGCCCCGTGAGCACGAGCTCGACCGAGATGTTCGGATGCCGGCGCGCGAACCGCGCGACGATGCCCCCGAGGATGGCGACGCCGAGGTCGACGGGCGCCGTCACGCGGACGATGCCCCGGAGCTCCGACTGCATGTCCGACGCCGCTTCCGTCGCTTGCTCGATGTCGACGAGCGCCCGCGCCACGCGCTCGTAGAACGCCGTGCCGCCGTCCGTCAGGCGCAGCCGTCGCGTCGTCCGATGCAGGAGCCGGATGCCGAGCTCTTCCTCGAGCTGCGCCACGCTCCGGCTCACCGACGACTTGGGGAGCCCGAGCGACTTCGCGGCCGCCGTGAAGCTCCCCTCGGACACGACGCGAACGAACGACGAAATGCGGTTGAGGTCCATCGGACGATCGGCCACGCGGGCACTAGACCCCGACGGCGGCGAAAGCGCAACGGCGCATCCCCCGCCGAATCGCGCCCAGAAATCATGCCCAGAAATCATGCCCAGAAATCGTGCCCAGGAATCGCGACCAGATCGTTCGCCCGGATGGCACGTAGGAGACGACACCCGAAGCGTGACGAAAGCGCACACCGCGAACGAAATTCGCGCGACCCACCGAGACACGGCGCGCGCAATGCTTACTGTTTTCCCTTCGGAACCCCCGTCCACGTTCCCCGAGAGCCCCCATGAACTTCGACCCGACGGCTTCGAACTCGTCCGAGCGCCCCGAAAGCGCGCGCCCTCCCAAGCGCGTCGCGCGCGGTCGTGGTCGGCTCGAGACCGAGACGCGCGGAAGGCCCCCTCGGCCGCGGCGAAACGGTGGCGAACGTCGCGAGGCGCTCGATCTCGACGGGCTCTACCTGACCGAGATGGCCTCGAGCACGGTGCTCACGGCCGAGCAAGAGGTCGAGCTCGCGCGCAACATCGCCGCACAAAAACGCGCCATCCTCGAGGCGATCGTCCAGTCGCCCGCCGGCGCCGCGGGGCTCGTCCGCCTGGGGCGCGATCTCGCGGAGGGTGCGGTCGACGTCCGCGACGCGCTCTTGAACCCGGACCAGGAAGGCTTGGATCTCGTCGCCGTCCGGAGCAAGCTCGAAGCCTCGCTCGCGACGGCGACGAGCCACGACGATGAAGCGCGCCGCGCGCTCGTCGACACGCTCGACGACGTTCGGCTCGACGACGCGTTCGTGCAGAGCATCGTCGGGGCCGTCCGAAACGCCGCGGAGGCCGCGGAGACGGCGAAGGACGAGCGCGACGTGCGAGCCGCGGAGGCCATCGCGCGCGCCGAACGCGCGCTCAAGCGAAACAAGGAGCGCTTCGTCGTCGGCAACCTCCGGCTCGTGGTGCTCTTCGCCCGCAAGTACTTGAACCGCGGCGTCCCGCTCCTCGATCTCGTGCAAGAGGGCAACCTCGGGCTCATGCGCGCCGCCGACAAATTCGATCACCGGCGCGGGTTCCGGTTCAGCACCTACGCCGCGTGGTGGATCAAACAGGCCCTCCAGCGCGCGCTGCTCGATCGGACGCTGCGTCTGCCCGTGCACGTCGCCGACGATCGGCGGCGGCTCGGCAAGATCCGCGCGGCGTTCCAGGCGCAGCACCGGCGCGAGGCGACCGCCGACGAGCTCGTGAACCTCTCGGGCCTGGCGCGCGAGCGCATCGAGAACATCTTGTCGCTCCCCGCGCAGCCGGCGAGCCTCGACGTGCCGCTCGGCGAAGAAGGCGACGCGAGCCTCGGCGACCGCGTCGCGTCGTCGGTGGCCTTGCCCGATCAGGAGGTGGCGCTCCGTTCGCTCCGCACGCAGATCGCGGACATGCTCGACGCGCTCACGCCCCGTGAGCAGCAGGTCCTTCGCATGCGGTTCGGCATCGGCGCGGACGCCCGCGAGCACACGCTCGAGGAGGTCGGTCGGGCCCTCGCCTTGACCCGCGAGCGGATCCGGCAAATCGAGCGCGGCGCCCTCGAAAAGCTCCGCGCGCGCTCCGAACGCGTCCAGCTCCACAGTTACCTCGAGCTCTGACCGTCGCCGCCCACGATGGAACCGCGACGGAACCGTGCGCCTCCCGCGAGACCGCCCTTGCGACGGTCGCGCGCTCTTGCCATGCTCCCGCCGCTTTGGCTGACGTGGTCTTCTTGCGCGACCGCTTCGTCCCTCTCGAAGAGGCGACGATCGCCTTTTCCGACGCGGGCTACCTGCTCGGGGACGGCGTCTTCGCCACGATGCGCGCGTACGCAGGCATCTGCTTCCGCTCCGAGGTCCACGTGGCGACGCTCGTGCGCGGGTGCGAGCGTCTCGGCATCCCCCTGCCCGCCCCCGCGGAGGAGCTCGTCGCGCGCGCGGACGAGACCGCCCGTCGCGTGGGCCTACCGAACGCCATCGTCCGGATCACGATCACGCGCGGCCCCGGCACGGCACGCGGAGGCGACACCGCGTACGGCGCCGCG
>JBGAHN010000157.1:0-13727 GCA_044226145.1 Labilithrix sp.
GTCCCGGGCGCCGTCGACCGGTTCCTGCGCGAAGGTCAGGCCGCGGCGCGCATCACGAGCGAGCACGTCGCGCGCGTGCTCGACACCGGCGTCCTCGACGAAGGAGCGCCCTACTTGGTGCTCGAATACCTGGAGGGACGAGATCTCGGCGCGGTCGTCGAAGCGCGCGGCAAGCTCGATCCCGGCGAGGCGATCGAGTACGTGTTGCAGGCGTGCGAAGCCGTCGCCGAGGCGCACGCGCTCGGCATCGTTCATCGCGATTTGAAGCCGGCGAACCTCTTCCTCTCGCGGCGCGCGGACGGCTCGCCGCTCGTGAAGGTCCTCGACTTCGGGATCTCCAAGATCGAAGAGAGCGGCTCGCGCCCGGCCCTGACCAGCACCTCCGCGCTCATGGGATCGCCCCGCTACATGTCGCCCGAGCAAATGCTCAGCGCCAAGGACGTCGATCCACGCGCCGACGTCTGGGCGCTCGGCGTCATCCTGTTCGAGCTGGTGGCTGGGCGTCCGGTCTGGACGGCCGACACCGTGCAAGGACTCTGCGCGCTCATCGCGACGGCCCCTGCCCCGAACCTCCGCGACGTCGCGCCGGACGCGCCCCGCGAGCTCGAAGTCCTCGTCGCCGATTGCCTCGCCAAGTCCCGCGACGACCGCCTCCCGAGCGTCGCCGATCTCGCGCTCCGGCTCTTGCCCATCGCCCCACCACGCGTACGCACGTCGATCGAGCGCATCGTCCGGATCAGCGGTCGAACCTTGCCCGGCGTACCGGAACGCGAGCGCGCCTCGTCGAACACGTCGTCGAAGCGATGGACGGCGTTCGGCTTCGCGGCCGTCGCTCTCGCCGCCGTCGGCATCTTCGGCGCGTACGCCATGCACACCTTCGATGCGCGCGATGCCATCTCGCCCGACGAGCGCACGAAGACGTCACCCCTCCCCGCCTCGGGCGAGTCCCACGACGTGCCGCTCTCCACGCTTGCCGCGCCCACGACGTCCCTCGCCGCGCCAACTTCCCTCGAGGCACCGAACGCCATCGTGCCCGCGTCACTCGCCACCGCGACGTCGGAAATCGGCGCGATTTCGCCGACGGCTTCTGCCGCACCCGTCACCGAGAGCGCAGCCCTGTCTCCGGTGTCGTCGACGCTCGGGCATGCTCCTTCGCCGCCCACGGCGAGCACCGAAACGACGAAGCACGCGACCACGCCCTCCAGGCGCGCCTCCCCTGCCCACGCCCCTCCGAGAGCTCCCGTGCCCCCGACGACCACGACCGCGCCCTCTTCGGCGACGAACCGCGCCCTCTCGGATCGCAAGTAAGTCGAACCGAGCCGACGCCCCGCCGACGCGAAAGACGCCGGACGGGCGATTTTTTGGACAATATCAAGGAGAAGCCGAAGACGCCGGTTCGGCGATCTCGCCATCGGCGGGGGAGAACCCCTCGGCCGGGACCTCGAAGCTCCCCATTGAACTCCTCGCCAGGCGCAAAGGTCGCGACGCGCTTCTTGGAAGCCGCGTCCACCACGATGCGCCGGATGGGATGATCGGTCTCGGCTCCCTCGGGCGTCGCGCAATAGAGCTTGTGCGGGCGGCAGGAGAACTTGGTCGTCTTCCCATCCAGGGTGAACGTTCCTTCGAGGTACCCTTCGGCCGTATCGGCCACGACGAGCCTCCCTTCCTCGCTCTCGATCGTGAACCAATTCGATGTGAGTTTCGACGTTTCATGATTGGCTTTTTTTCGGGCGAACAAATGTCGTCGGCGAGATTCGTCGTTGGACATTTCGCACGCGTCACCGCTTCGTGAGCGGCGCCTGAAAGGTTCCCAAGGATCCCTCGGACGGCGCCCGCTCCACGCTCACGGCGACGACCGCGAGCGCGGCGCCGGCGACGAGGACACCGGCGCCGGTCCAGAACCACCACCGCGACGTGATCGGCACGTTCTCGGGCTCCGACGGCGCGAGCGTGACGTCGAGGCGGCGGGCGTCGTTTCCCGACAGAGACACGGTGAGCCGGCGGTCGGCGTGCCGCGGAGCCGATAGGACGACGTCGTGCGTCCCGGGCGCGAGCTCGAGATCGATCGGGGCGAGCCCGCGCCGCTCGCCGTCGACGACGACGCCGGCGCCGCGGGGATTCGCGACGATGGTGAGGCGACCGAACACGGGCACGGGGCGGAGGTCCACGACGACGTCGGTCGTCTTCCCTGGCCATAGGTCGACGGTCTCCGCGAACGACAGAAACCCCGGCCGCTCGACGCGCACCTCGGCGCGCCCCGGGTTGAGTCGCAGCGTCGACGGAAGGGGCCCAGCCTCCGCGCCGCGGACCGTCGCACGCGCGGCTGCGCAGCTCGGGGCGTCGCACGTCACCGTCAACGTGGCGACCTTGCTTCGAAGCTCGATCATGACGTCGATGAGCCGGTGCGTTTTCCGTTTGAGCTCCTCGGGCGCGCTCGCCTCGTAGCGTTCGAACATCGAGAGCGCACCCGCGAAGTCTCCGACCGCCAAGAGGGCTCGTCCGACGTTGTAGTCGAGCGCTGGGCTCGGCTCGAGCGACGCCGCACGTCGGTAGGCCGTGAGCGCCTCGGCCGGCCGCCCCGCGTCCATCGCCTCGTCCCCTCGGTGTTTCCACGCCTCGGCGCCCTCGTCGTCGGCGCGCGCGCTCGGCTCGGCCCAGGAGAAGACGAGCAGCGGCAGGATCGCAGGGAGCGCCCAGCGCCGAAGACGAGCGGGTCCCCTCATGGCTCGACCTGCCCTTCCGCGACCGCGAAATGATGCTGAATTTGCGCAGGATCGAGCGGGTAGTCGTAGATGGCCACCTCGTCGATCGCCCCGACGAACCCGTCGCTGCCGTCGCGCCCCCGGCCGAGGACCAGGGGTCCGAGCACCGCGGACGAAAGCGAGCTCACGAGCGAGGTCGTCGCGACGCGCTTGGCGTCGAGCCAGAGCTCCAGCTCGTCGCCTCGAACGATCCCGACGAGGTGCGAGTACCCCGCGAACCTGCTGGCCCGGGCGGTGACCACGAACGACTCTTCGCCTCGAAACACCTCGAACGCCGCGCTCGTCCCCGGTGGACGGATCATGCGGTAGCCGAACGTCGATGCACCGAGCCGATCCACGCGCTCGAGGATCGTCGATTGCGTCCCACGCGCGTCGTCCGCGCGCGCCCAGAGCTCGATGCTGCAGGCGCCGCGGAGATCTTCGACGCCGGGGATCGTCACCGAGGCGGTCCCGTCGAAGAAGGCCCCGGCGTTCGTGCTCACGCCGAGCGCGCCGGTGACGCCGAGCTTCACGCCGGCGTACGTCCCGTCCGCGCGGCCCATCTCGTCCTTCGCGAGGGCCTCTCCGGGCAGTTCGTCGAGGCGGTAGTAGTGCCTCGGGCGATCGGCGAGGACGGCGTCGGCGTAGGGATCGCCGGCGTCCGCGCTCGGAGCCGCCGCGGCTCCTCCGTCGCCGGATGGCGCGTCGTCCTCGAGCGTCCCGCACGCCCCGTCGACGGAGCACGACGACGTCGCGTCGCAGAACACGCCCAGGCAGCCAGGGCGCAAGACGATGCGCTCGCGACGCGACTCACCAGGTGAGAAATGGATGCGACGGCGCGCCACGATGCACCCGACGGGATCGGCGGCCGTGCACGAAGAGGGATCGCGTCCGGTCGCGAGGACGACCCTCATCACGACGTCGTCGCCGCCGCCCGGGACCACGCCGACGGTCCCGACGGTTCCTCCCGCCGGCCACGCGCTCCGCGTGATCACACGCGCCTCCGCGCGCTCGACGCGATCGTCGCGATCGATCTGGACCGCGATCACCGTGTCCGAGCGGTACGCGAGATCGGCGGCGATCTCGACCACGACTTCCGTGGGCGTCTTGCACGCGACGAGCGTGAGCACGCCCGAGAGGATCGCGGACGCGAAGCTCCTTTTCCGAAGGGACGACGCCGTCATTCCTTGCGCTCCGGCTTCGGGCGGCCCTTCGCGCGAAGGAGGTTGAAATACCGGGGAGCGAGCCCCGAAGCAGCCGCGGCGCGGGCCACGTGGCCGCCATGGGCCGCCACGGCGAAGACGACGTAGGCGCGGGCGAAGCGATCGAGCACCTGCTGCTTGGCTTCGATGAAGGGGCGATGCGCGACGAGGACGTCGCGGAAGTCGACCTCGAGCCCGAGGGCCTCCGGCGTCGCCGACGATCCGTCGTCGGGCGGCGCGGGCGCGGCGATCGGAGCCGTGGCGTCCGCCAGGAGATGAGCGACCGTCCGCTCGAGCTCGCGGACGTTCCCCGGGAAGTCGTGCCGGTTGAGGGCGGCGAGCTTGCGGGCCGGGAGCGAGGCGGACGTCGCCCCGAGGCGACGAGCGACGTGCTCCACGAGCAGCGCGATGTCGCCGCGGCGTTCGCGAAGCGGCGGGAGCTCGACACGCGACGTCAGCTCGCGCCAGAGCTCCTCTTTGAACAAGCCGGCTTCGATGGCCGCCTCGAGGTTCTTGCAGGTCGTGGCCACGAGCCGCACGTCGCGCGTCTTTGCCCGAGCGGCGAGCGCGGCGACGGACGACTGCACGTCGTAAGGCACCTCGCCGATCTCGCGAAGGACGAGCGTTCCGCCGGACGCCTCGTCCAAGAGCGAGGTGCCGTCCGCGTCGAGCGATCGGGCCTCGAGGCTTGCTCCCTCCACGACGACGAACGGCCCATCGGGCGCGCGCCCCGCCGCGTGGAGCGCCTCGGCCAACGTCGACTTGCCGGTCCCCGGCTCGCCTTCGATGACGAGCGGGGTCCGCGCCGTCGCCAAGGCGTCGCACGTCCGGTAGAGCCGTCGCATCGCGAGGCTCGCCCCGACGAGAGGCCCGAACGCCATGCGGACGTCGGGCACCTCCGTGTCGTCCCGGTCGACGTCGATGCTCAGCGTCGTGTCGCCGAGGACGACGAGCTCGCCCCCCCGACAGAAAACGTCCGAGATTCCCAGGCCGTTCACCGTCGTCCCGTTCTTCGAGCCGAGATCCGTCAGGCGGAGCCGGCCGTCCTTCGCGTCGAGCGCCAGATGCCTCCTCGAGACGCGGCGATCCGTCAGGCGGAGCGCGCAGCTCTCGCTCGTCCCCACGAGGACGCGCCCCGCGGAACGAGGAGACACCACGATGCTCTTGCCCTTGTCCGCGCCCGCCGCGACACGCACCTCGAAGCACGAGTTCATCATGCGCACCGACGGCGCATGGGCGACGGTCGACGGATCGATCTCCTCCGGCATCGGCGACCTCCCGAAGCGAACCATACCGTGTCTACTTCGATAGGCACGCGTTTGCGTGTTCGGTGCAGGCTTCCTTCGTCGCGAAGAGGTGCTCGCAGTCCTTGCCGGTGCACCGCAGCATGGCAAGGTCGACGGTCGCGAGCTTCGAGACGTTTCCGTCGCACGCGAACGCGAAGGTGGATTCTGTGTCGGCGCCGTTCGCTTCGTCAGACGAGCCCGTCGTCGTGTCGGCGCTGCAGCCGACGACGCCGAGGGCAAAGGCGAGCAGTACGGTCGTGCGGTGGATCATGGAGGAGGTCTTTCGAGGATCGCGCGTTCGTGCGCGAGGTCGCGCGGCACTCTCTGCAACACTCTTTCAACACCCCATCAACACCCGTGCCATCGGCGTCGCCGACACGATGGCGGCAAATCGCCCGAAAAATGGCCATTGGCGAAGGCCTGGCACGACGAAACGTGGCACAGGGTCGGGAGCCCCCGTCACGGGATCCGGCAGATCCCTACCCGTCCTTTACCCCGCCCACGGGTCGACGACGGACGGACGGAGATCGCGAAGGCGTGCCTGGACGAGCGTGATCTTTCCATCCGCGAAGAAGCGCGATCCCCGATGGTTGCCTTGCGACGCACGCGACGTGAGAATGCACGGGACGTGCTGGTCCCGGGAGAGCTCTTCGCGCGACGCTACCGCGTGGTCCGCGTCCTCGGACGTGGAGCGATGGGCGTCGTTTACGAGGCCGTCCACACGGAGCTCGGTCATCGCGTGGCGATCAAGCTGCTTCGGGCCGGCAAAGCCGACGACGAACGCGCCGTGCGGCGCTTCCAACGCGAGGCGCGCCTCGCCGCGCAGCTCACGTCCCCGCACGTGGTCGAGGTACTGGACGTCGATCGCACCGAAGACGGCGTTCCCTACCTCGTGATGGCCTTCCTCGAAGGACGGGATCTCGCGACCGAGGTCGAAGAACGAGAGAGGCTCGGCCACGTACCGATCCCCGAGGTGGTCGCCTGGGCCCTCGGGATCTGCGACGCGATGCGCGCGGCGCACGAAGCCGGCATCGTGCACCGGGATCTCAAGCTCTCGAACGTTTTCCTCACGAGCCAGGGCGTCGTGAAGGTCATCGATTTCGGCGTCGCGTCGTTTCATGGCGGAGACGCCGAGTCCTCGTCGACTGTGAGCGTCGCCGGGACGCCGCGGTACATGGCGCCGGAGCAGTTGCTCGGGGAAGCTCCGAACCCCGCGAGCGACGTGTGGGCGGTCGGCGTCCTCCTCTATCGCCTCCTGACGCGGCGATTTCCGTTCGAGGCCTCGACGATGGCCGCTCAGATGCTGGCCATCATGGATGGAGAGAAGCGCATCGAGGACGTCGCCCCGCACGTGCCGAAAGGGCTCGCCGACGTCGTGCATCGAGCGCTCGGCAAGACGCTCGAGGAGCGATGGTCGACGATCGCGGAGCTGCGGGAGGCGCTCGAGCGTACGCAAAGCCCGGCGGTGAGCGAGAGCGCGATGAAGGAGGAGCCGCGCGGTGCCGACGGGAACGCGCCCGCCTCCCGAGGAGGGCGACGGCGGACGTGGAGCGTCGTGGCCGCGCTCGGCGTGGGGATCGTCGCGGCGCTCGTCGTGGCGTCGCTGCGTTCGCGGCCCGCGGCGCCGGCGACGCGATGGCCAATCGCGATCTCGCCCCCGATCCCGACAGCCACGTCCGCCGAGAGGATCTCGCTCTCCTCACCCGCCGGATCCGCTCCGACCTCGCCTGCGCCAGCCGTCTCCACGCCGACCGCGCCTGCGCCAGCCACCTCTATCTCCGCGCCAACCGCCTCCGCGGCGACGGCGCCGAGTGCCTCCGCCGCGGGCACGTCCTCTTTACGATCCGACGTCGGCGCGACGCGACCGCGCTCCCCCGCGCCGAGCCCGCCATCGCAGCCCCCGTCGCAACCCCCGGCACCGGAAGGAGACGGCTTCCCGAACCATCTCTGAGCTGCCCCGCGACGTCAGCCGGGAGGCTCGAGCACCAAGCGCGTGCGGCCGACGACGATCTCGTCGCCGAACGCGAGCTCTTGCTGTCCCTTGATGCGCACGAACACGCCCGTGCGCGAGCCGATGTCCGACAGCACGATCGACCCGGCCTGCTCCTCGACGAGGCAGTGCTGCCCGTCGACGAGCGGATCGGCCGTGAACACGAAATCGCCGATGGCCGAGCCGATTTGCATCGTGGTGCCCTGCGCGACGACGCACGCGCCCTTCGCGCCGCCTTCGAAGATCTGCACGATGCGGAACGACGACGACCACTTCGGCGACGAATAGAAATACGTCGGCCCCGCGCCCGGTCCGTCGTTCGGATCGGGGTTTCGCTCGACGACGAGGAGCTGGTCACCGACCATGAACTCGTCGCCGATCTCGAGCTCCACCGGCTGGCGGATCCGCAAGAACACGCCGTTTCCGTACTCGAGATCGTGGAGCCAGATGCGGCCCTCGCCGTCGACCTGGATCTGCGCCTCGCGCGGGTGACAGAACTTCTCCCCGGCGAGCGCGATGGCGCCGTCGCGACCGACGATCGCCGTCGTGCCCCGCGGCTCGTAGAACTCGGGACCGCCCGAGAGGCTCCGCTGCACGCGCAGGCGGTAGTGCGACTTCTGCTCGGCGGGCGACAGGGCGGCGCGCGGCGCCGGGGGCACCTCCACCACGGGCGTGAGCGCCGCCGGGACGACGACGGAGACCGTGGCCGGCGTCAGCGAGCGCGGCGGAGCCTCGGCCCGCGTCTCCTTCTTCGTCGCGAGCTTCTGCACTTCGAGGCGCGGCGGCTCCTTGAGCGTCTCGAGACCGCCGACGGCGCGCCCCGCGATGACCTCGTCGAAACGCCCCTCGCGGAGCATGATCGCCATCTCCATGTGCTGGCCCTTCATCAAGGCACGCACGAACTGCGCGACGTCCGGGTTGCCCACGTCGCTCTCGTACGAGCGCTTGTGGCCCTTGATGATCCGGCCGCCGTCGGCGAACAGGTGCGTGATGATGTGCGGGCGATCGAGCCCCGAGTCCTCCGTCTGGATGTGGAAGACGAGCCCGTTGTACTTGACGTTGTTGTTGAACCCGACCTGCGCCCGCATGAAGTTCGGGCGTGCGATCTGCTTTTCGAGCTTGGTGACTTCGGCGGCCGTCCACTGCGCGATCGCCTGGTCGAGGGGCGCCGGATCTTTGCCCGTCACCCCTTCCATCCGCTCGAACGCGAGCTGCGCGAGCTCGGCGCCCGAGTCGATCCGGGAAGGCCTCCGCGAGGAGGTTCTGGCCTTCCTCGTCGTTCGGGCCGTTCGCGGCCCATGCACACAAGAGCGCCAAGGCCTCGTCCCGACGATCCCGGGACACGAGCCAGCGAGCCACCTTGGCGGCCGAGCTGCGCGAAGACATGCAAGAACCATCATGAGTGCCCAGCCGGGAGCGAGGCAAGAGAAGAACGCCGCGCTCGAGCTTTCTCCGATTTCACGGGCGCCGGAGCGTCATCGGCGCGTAGAGCGAGACCCCGCGCACGTTCTCGTCGACCCGGAGCGGCACCTTGATCGACGGCATCGCCCGCTGCTCGCAGTCCGTGCGCTCGCAAAGGCGGCACGTCACCCCCACGGGAATGCACGTGTCGGGATTGTCGAGCTCGATGCCGTCCGAGTAGACGAGCTCACGCGCGTACGAAAGCTGGCAGCCGAGGCCGATGGCCTGGACCGGGTGCTGCGCGTGGTAGCCGCCGGCGTCCTTCTGGATGGTGCGGGCGATGCAGAAATACGCCACACCGTCCGGCATGCGCGAGGTCTGGATGCGGATCATCCCCGGCGTCAAAAAGGCGCTGAAGATGTTCCACCGCGGACAGGCGCCGCTGAACCGGGCGAAGCGAATGCCCGACGCGCTGAAGCGCTTCGAGATGTTCCCCGCGACGTCGATGCGGATCATGTGGAACGGGACGCCCTCGGCGCCCGGCCGCCGCAGCGTCGTCAACCGGTGGCACACCTGCTCGAAGCCGACGCGGAAGCGCCGCCCGAGGACGTCGATGTCGTAGCGCTCCTCCTTCGCCGCTTGCACGAACGGCGCGTACGGCATGAGCACCGCCCCCGCGAAGTAGTTCGCCAGCGTCACGCGGGCCAGCGCGCGCGCCTCGTCGCTCGTGAGCCGCGGATCCAACACGAGCCGATCCATCGTCGCGCCTTGCGTCCGGAGGCCGATCTGGTGCGCGAGCTGGAACGTCCGGCTCCGCGTCGGCAGGAGCTCGGAGAGCGTCAGGACCTTCTTGTCCGGATCGAAGCGCCGGAGCACGCCCTTTTCGGAGCCCCACCGGCCGATGCGCACGACGATCCCGAGCTCCTTTTCGACGTAGCGCGACAGGCCCGTGTAGAGGTCGTCGCGCGAGAGCTTCGCCTTCGTGAAGAGCTCCTCGGCCGCCGCTTCGAGCTCGGGGAAGTGGTTCGAGCTCTTCTGGATGAAGTCGGAGACCTCTTCGCTCGGCAGGTGCGACCGCCCCATCGTCGCGCCGGAAGTCTCGTCCGGCGAACCGCCGTCCCCGCCGTCCACCGGCGACAGCTCTTCGCCGTCCGAGAGCCGCGACGACAGATCGTCCGCCGTCGCGCGCGCCGACTGGTACGCGCGGTAGAGCGACAGCACGGCGCGGGCCGCGGTCGGGCTCGCTTGCGCCATCTCACGGACGTCCACGGACGTGAGATCGCGCTCTTCGAAGAGCGGATCGGCGAAGGCCTCGGTGAGATCCGCCACGAGGCGGGCATCTTCGTCCGTCGCGAACGAGTGCACGTCGATGGAGAAGAGCTGCGCGAGGCGGATGAGCAGGTTCGCCGGCAGCGGACGCCGGTTGTTCTCGATGAGATTCAGGTAGCTCGGCGAGATGCCGAGTTTCTCGGCCAGTTGGACCTGGCTCAGGTTTTCCCGACGCCGGAGCGCGCGCACTTTCGCCCCGAAGCGCGGAATTTCCGTCGAATCACGACCCGAACGCGTTTGACGCAGAGGCATTTTTCACCCGTCGAAGGCTCGTGTCATTGACACGATTTACAATATTACAACGTGACATTGACAATGTTCAACCCATGTTTCGCCGGCACGGAAAGAGAATGTTGACGAATGACAGCCATCACCGCAAGGTAATGACGCAGCGCATGGTTACGGCGCCGCACGAGCCGCTCCCGAAAGGATTTCGAAAACGGCTCTCGCGATGCGGCCCGTGACCCACGAGGATGCCCCGCATGACCACCTCCGGAATCACGATCGAAAGCCGTCACGAAACGACGTCCCCGTCGCCCGAGAGCGAGCACGCGATCCTGACCGAGGGCGCGCTCGCCTTCGTCGCCGATCTCGTCCGCACGTTCCGCCCGCGCGTGAAGGAGCTGCTCGAGAAGCGCAAGGAGCGCCAGGCCCGCCTCGATCGGCTCGAGCCGTTCACGTTCCTGCCCGAGACGGCGAACGTGCGCGAAGGTGGATGGAAGTGCGCGCCCGTGCCGGAGCTCTTGCTCGACCGCCGCGTCGAGATCACGGGGCCCGTCGACCGCAAGATGATCATCAACGCGCTCAACGCGGGCGCGAACGTCTTCATGGCGGACTTCGAGGACTCGACGACGCCGACCTGGGCGAACGTCGTCGACGGTCAGAAGAACCTCTTCGACGCGGTCCGCCGCACGATCACGTTCACGCAGGGCGAGAAGAACTACGCCCTCGCCGACGAGACGGCGATCCTCTTCGTCCGCCCGCGCGGCTGGCACTTGCCCGAGAAGCACGTGCTCGTCGACGGTGAGATCTCCCCCGGCGCGCTCGTCGACTTCGGCCTCTACTTCTTCCACAACGCCAAGGAGCTGCTCGCGCGCGGCGCCGGCCCCTTCTTCTACCTGCCGAAGCTCGAGAGCCACCTCGAGGCGCGGCTCTGGAACGACGTGTTCGTCCGCGCGCAAGAGAAGCTCGGCGTCCCGCGCGGCACCATCAAGGCGACGGTGCTCATCGAGACGCTCCCGGCCGCTTTCGAGATGGACGAGATCCTCTACGAGCTCCGCGACCACTCCGCGGGCCTCAACTGCGGGCGCTGGGACTACATCTTCAGCTTCATCAAGAAGCGCGCGGCCGATCCGAACGCCATCCTGCCCGACCGCGGCCAGGTGACGATGGACAAGGCGTTCTTGAACGCCTACGTGCAGCTCCTCATCAAGACGTGCCACCGCCGCGGCGTGCACGCGATGGGCGGCATGGCCGCGCAGATCCCGATCAAGAGCGACGCGAAGAAGAACGAAGAAGCGCTCGCGAAGGTCCGCGCCGACAAACTCCGCGAGGTCACGAGCGGCCACGACGGCACGTGGGTCGCCCACCCCGGCCTCGTCGGCATCGCGCGCGAGATCTTCGACACCCACATGAAGGGCAAAAACCAGCTCGATCGCCTCCGCGACGACGTCGCGGTCGGCGCGAAGGACCTGCTCGAGGTCACGGCCGGCACGCGCACCGAGGCGGGCCTCCGCCACAACGTCCGCGTCGGCGTGCAGTACCTCGAGTCGTGGCTCCGCGGCGTCGGCTGCGTGCCCATCTACGATCTGATGGAAGACGCGGCGACCGCCGAGATCTCGCGCGCGCAGGTCTGGCAGTGGATCAAGCACCGCGCGCCGCTCGACGACGGCTCGATCGTCGACGAAGCCCGCTTCCGCGCGATCGTCGGCGAAGAGATGGACCACCTCCGCGCGGAGGTCGGCAACCCCCGCTTCACCGGTGGAAAATTCCCCGAGGCGCGCGCGCTGTTCGAGCGCCTCTCGCTCGCTCCCCGGTTCGAGGAGTTCTTGACCCTGCCCGCCTACGACCTCGTCACGTCCGAAAATCCCTCGCAGAGAGGCTGATCCGAACGCACGACGTCACGGATCCCTTTCTTCGACCCTCAAGAAAATATCAGGAGACGAACCATGAGCGCAGCACGCGTGTCCGACATCTTGGATAGCTCGCATCTTCATTCGAAGCGTTTCGACGGCATCGTCCGTCCGTACTCGAAGGCCGACGTCGAGCGCTTGCGCGGCTCGTACAAGATCGAGCACACGGTCGCGACGCTCGGCGCCAAGCGCCTCTGGGAGCTCCTGAACACGGAAGACTACGTGCACGCGCTCGGCGCGCTGACGGGCAACATGGCCGTGCAGCAGGTGCGCGCCGGCCTCAAGGCCATCTACCTCTCGGGCTGGCAGGTCGCCGCGGACGCGAACTCCGCTGGCCAGATGTACCCCGACCAGAGCCTCTACCCCGTCGACAGCGTCCCGGCGGTCGTGAAGAAGATCAACCAGGCGCTCCTCCGCGCCGACCAGATCGACCACGCCGAAGGCAAGAGCGATCGCTACTGGCTCGCGCCGATCATGGCCGACGCGGAGGCCGGCTTCGGCGGCCCGCTCAACGCCTACGAGCTCATGAAGGCGATGATCGAAGCGGGCGCGGCCGGCGTGCACTTCGAAGACCAGCTCGCGAGCGAGAAGAAGTGCGGCCACCTCGGCGGCAAGGTCCTCGTGCCGACGAACCAGTTCGTCCGCACGCTCACCGCGGCGCGCCTCGCGGCCGACGTCCTCGACGTCCCGACGGTCCTCGTCGCCCGCACCGACGCCGACAGCGCCAAGCTCCTCACGAGCGACATCGACGAGCGCGATCGCCCCTTCATCCTCAACGGCGAGCGCACGCCGGAGGGCTTCTACCGCATCAAGAGCGGCGTCGACACCGCCATCGCGCGCGGCATCGCCTACGCGCCGTACGCGGATCTCATCTGGTGCGAGACGTCGACGCCCGACATCGCGCAGGCCAAGAAGTTCGCCGAGGGCATCCGCAAGGAGTTCCCGAACAAGCTGCTCGCGTACAACTGCTCGCCGTCGTTCAACTGGCGCAAGAACCTCGACGACGCGACGATCGCCAAGTTCCAGCGCGAGCTCGGCGCGATGGGCTACAAGTTCCAGTTCGTCACCCTCGCGGGCTTCCACTCGCTCAACCACGGCATGTTCGAGCTCGCGCGCAAGTACCGCGACAACGGCATGGCGGCGTACGCCGAGTTCCAGACCGCCGAGTTCGCCTCCGAGAAGGACGGCTACACGGCGACGCGCCACCAGCGCGAGGTCGGCACGGGCTACTTCGACCAGGTCGCCGAGGTCATCTCGGGCGGCAAGGCTTCGACGCTCGCCCTCAACGACTCGACCGAAGCCCACCAGTTCTGATCGCTTCGCTCGGCCGACCCCACGGCCACGGCGCCCGCTCCGAAACGGCGGGCGCCTCCTCGAAGCCGCCCGCGCCCCCCGCGCTGGGCGGTTTCGCTCATTTTCGACGTCCAATGCGCACGCCCGCGCTCGAGAGAGGCTTCGACGGACGCCGGCGGTGGGGCCCACCCCGCTCCTCGCTCTTCGGCGGGGACGTCGAGACAGCACCGGGTATCATGCGCTCGATGGATCGGACTCCCTCGCTCGGACCGACGCGGCCCTCGAAGCTCGGCGCCTCCCCGCTCGGCGCCCGCCTGCTCGGCGCGGCTCTCTTCGCGTACCTCACCGCGTCC
>JBGAHN010000158.1:0-13312 GCA_044226145.1 Labilithrix sp.
GCGCGCGCGGTCGAGGAGCACGCCTACGCCTGGCCACTGACGAAGGCCTCGAGGCGCGCGGTGCGTTACGTCGCGTCGGCGTGACGGGCGGCCGCGAAATCCCGACCCGGACCTGCGGTTTCTTGGCCCTTGCTCGGCGGGCGTGCGATGTCCGACGACGATGCAGAGGGCTCTCTCCACCAGCGCCCGCGAGACGGATCTCGCCGCGCTCCGCCGCCTGGCCGAGGATCTCGCCCGCGAGAAGAATCAGAAGCCCACGACGACCCACCTGCTCGCGGCGATCGCGAGCGGCCAGGACGACGCCGCGCAGCTCTTGCTCGAGCGACGCCTCGATCCGGAGGTCCTCCTCAAGGCGGCGCGCGTCACCGTGGACGACGCGGCCGATGCCGTCGGGCGCACCCTGCAGAAGGCCCGTGAGCTCGCGGGGCGGAGCGGCGTGGGGCGCACGGAGGCACGGGGCGTCCACGCGCTCTTCGCGCTGTGCCAGGAGACGGGGACGGCCGCGCATCGCGCGCTGGTCCAGTGCGGCGTCGACGTGACGCGCCTGCGCATGGTGGCGATGCAGCTCGCGACGGGGATCGCGCCGCCGCGCCGCCTCGTGCCGACGACGCCGCGGACGAGCGAGCGGGCGAGCGGCATCATGCCGAAGACGCCGGTGCGTTCCACCGCGACGTCGCTGTCTCCGTTGCCAGCGGGGGTGGCGCCGCAAAAGCGTGTAGACTACACACCATCGGCCGCGACGACGTCTTCGCCGGTGCCCTCGAAGCCCGTCTCCGCGTCGCCCATCTCCGCGTCGCCCATCTCCACGAACGTGCTCCCGACCACCGCTCCGCAGACGCCGCGGACTCCCGCGCGCACGCACGGTCCGCACGGCCACGGGCGCGCGCACACGCACGGACCGCGGGCGAAGAAGCGACCGACGCACACGCCGACCGGCGCCGATCGCTTCAAGCTCGATCCGAAGCAATTTCCCCTCCTCTGCCAGCTCGGGCAGAACCTGACGGAGCTCGCGGCCAAGGGCGAGCTCGACCCGGTCGTCGGTCGCGACGCGGAGATCGAGCGTACCCTCGACGTCCTCGCGAAGCGCAACGCGAACAACGCCTGCCTCGTCGGCGCGCCCGGCGTCGGCAAGACGAGCGTCATCCGCGGCCTCGCGCAGCGCATCGCTTCGGGCACCGACGTCGCGTGCTTCGAGGACCGCGTCCTCGTCGCGATCGAGCCGACGGCGCTCCTCTCCGGCACGGCCGTCCGCGGCTCGCTCGCCGAGCGCATCGGCCAACTCAAGACCGAAATCGTCCGCGCGAAGGGGCGCGTGCTCGTCTTCTTCGACGAGCTCCACGTGCTGTTCGGCCCCGACGCCGGCGACGAAGCCACGAGCGAGCTGAAGCTGTCGTTCGCGCGCGGCGAGATCGTCTGCATGGGCGCGACCTCCGAGCAAGACTACCGGCGCGTCATCGACGCCGATCCCGGCCTCGCGCGCTGCTTCACGCCCATCGAGGTCTGCGAGCTGTCGCCCGAAGAGGCCCTGCTCGCGATCGAGGGGATCGCGCCGCTCTTCGAGAAGCACCACGCGTGCACCTACGACGAGCTCGCGCTCGCGAAGGCCGTGACGTGGTCCGTCCGCTATTTGCCGAACAAGGCGCTGCCCGACAAGGCCGTGCAAGTCCTCGACCTGGCGGGCGCGCGCACGAAGCGGCGCGGGGAATCCCTCGTCGAACCGCTCCAGATCGCCGAGGTCATCAGCGAGCTCGCCGGCGTCCCCGAAGAGCGGCTCCTCGAGACCGACACCGAGCGCATGCTCCGCCTCGAAGAGCTGCTCGCGGCGCGCATCGTCGGCCATTCGGACGCCCTCGCGCGCATCGCCACGGTCCTCCGCCGCAACGCCTCCGGCTTCCGTTCGAAGCGACCCATCGGCACGTTCCTCTTGCTCGGCCCCACGGGCGTCGGCAAGACCGAGACGGCGAAGGCCATCGCCGAGTGCCTCTTCCACTCCGAGACGGCGATGACGCGCCTCGATCTGTCGGAGTACGCCGAGTCGCACGCCATCGCGCGCCTCGTCGGTGCGCCTCCCGGCTACGTCGGTCACGACGCCGGCGGTCAGCTCACCGAGGCCGTGCGACGCCGCCCCTACCAGGTCGTGCTGCTCGACGAGATCGAAAAAGCGCACCGCGACGTGCTCGAAGGGTTCCTCGGCGTGTTCGACGAAGGCCGCCTCACCGACGGCCGCGGCCGCACGATCGACTTCACGAACACGGTCATCCTGCTCACGTCGAACATCGGCGCGGAGCTCTCGCCCAAGACCACGACGCGCGGCCGCATCGGCTTCGGCGCGGCCCCGAGCGCGAGCGTGCGCGCGAAGGAGATCGGTCAGTACCAGGACGCCGTGACCGACGCGGCACGCAAGGCGCTACCGCCCGAGCTCTTCAACCGACTCGACGAAGTGCTCGCCTTCGCGCCGCTCGGGCGCGACGACGTCGCCGAGGTCGCGCGGCGGATCCTGCGATCGCTCGCCAAGGACCTCGAGCTGTCGCGCGGCGTGAAGCTCGACGTGAGCCGCGAGGCCGTCGAGGCACTGCTCGACGCCGGCGGCTTCGACCCGGAGCTCGGCGCGCGCCCCATGCGACGCGCCATCGGTCGCCACGTCGAAGCCCCGATCGCCGAGATGATCTTGAAGGGCATGCTCAAGCGCGGCGACGTCGCGATGGTGGAGGCCGAGGCCGGCAAGATCCTCGTCGACGCCGTCACGCCGAGCTGACGCACGAGCCAACGGAGAAGCTCACGGCTTTTTGCCGACCAAGACCTTCTTCAATTCGGCGAGCTCGGCCTGCGCGCGCTCGAAGAGCGTCGACACGAGCTCGTGCCCTTCCGCGTCGTCCGAGAGCCGAAGCGCGTTCGACTCCCGCTCCTCCAGGCACGGCGCGACGACGAACCACTTGCCGAGCGCCCGGCATGGCGTCCTGTCTTGCTCGACGACACGCTCGACCAAATCTCCATCGATCCAATCCCACGCCCGGAGCCGCTTGCCCTTCGGTTTGTCCGCGTTGAACACGACGACTTCGCTCACACCCATCGTGTGAAACCGACGGAGCTTTTCTTTGAGCGACAGCTTCTCTTCGCCATCGCTGCTCAAGATCTCCACGCAGACCTCCGGAACTCCGCCCTTCCACGTCTTCCACGACGGGAAATCGTCCTGCGGAACGCCGAGCTTCAGGAACGCGTCCGGCGCGCATTTACGCTTCGGATCCGAGGCGTCGAAATATACGAACTGATCGGCCCCGACCGTCGAGTCGAGTCCCACCGCCTGCCGCAAGATCCGCGCGAGGATCTCGCACAGGCGCGAGTGACGCGTACCTTCGGACATGTCCCACTCCGGATCGGACGGCGGAAACGCCACCGGTTGGACCGGGCGGAGGTAGCGAATGTCGAAGGGCATCATCGCGCTCGACAGCTTAACGCGTTCCGTCCCAGCGTGCATGCCGCCAGGCTTTGCAGCACGGATGCCGAGAGCTCGACCGAATCTTTTCGCCGGGTTGCACCGACGAGGACCCGGCCCGGCCAGATCCACGCCTGGCCGGGCCACGTCCTGCCGCTCGTGGAGTGAAAAGACTCGTGCGCCTCACGGGCGCTCCGCGAGCTCCTCTTCGCTCATCGGGTTCAAATCCAATCCGTTGCGCTCCGCGAGTCGCTCGTGGGCATTGACGAGCAACTGCAAGTGGTTGTTGGTCATCTCGAGTCTCCTTTATTCGTGTCTGGTGCACGCGCACCGCGAGAGGTCCGCTCCCGAACCCTTAGGACGGCGACGCCAGGGGAGGTGTCGCATCTTTTCTGAAAAACTCTCTCTTCGGCGACCACGTCGTTGACGAAACGTCGACGTGGGTGCCGAGTGAAAGAGAGGTCGGTCTCGCGGGCGTGCTCCAGGAAGGTCTCGAGGTACTCGTGCACGAGGGTGTGCATCACCGTCTCAGCGCCGACGTACCCGTGGGGGAGTGGACCGAACCCGCTCAAATCGCACGCATGGAGCGGCGTCGATCCGTTCGCTCGGCGCCCCTCAGCCCTCCGGACGAAATGCCCGGAAGTCGTCGCGCACGGGGCCTTCGACGACGCCGCGGCGGGCGTTGCGCGCGTCGACCATGCGTCCGCCGCCGACGTAGACGGCGACGTGGCCCGGCCACCAGAGGATGTCGCCGGCGCGCACCTCTTCGGGCGGCACCTCCGGCAGGTCCTTCGAGATGTCGTCCGACGTCCGCGGCACGCGAATGCCCGCGCGACTCCACGCGGCGTGCGCGAGCCCGGAGCAATCGAAGCATCCCGGCCCATCGCCGCCCCAGCAATAGCGCTTGCCGACTTGCGCACGAACGAACGCGATGACGCCCGCCGCTTGAGGGTCCGGCGGCGACTCCGCGCGATCGGGCGAACGAAGCGTGCTCGCCGGATATCCGCTCGCACCGCAGCCCGAAAGCACGAGCGCGACGCCGAGGGTCGACGCGACGGACAACGAAGCGCCCGCCAAGGAACGCACCCGAGAGAACGACCAAGAAAACGAAGGGCGATCGCTCATCCCGCGATCTTCCCCTCCCCGATCGCAAAATGAGAAATTTACGGCATGTCGCTGCGACCGGTCACCGCGCAGCGCCTTTTCTCACCCAAACGCGCCCCGCCGCGACCGAGCCGCCGGTCTCGCCAACGCCCTGGCCAACGCCACGATCCTCACGCCGCGACGACCGGCAGGCGCACGCGCTTCGCTGGCCTCGTCTCGGATGCCTCGGCCGCGGGCACGTCCGCTTCGCCAGGGACGCGCACCGTGCCGAGCGACGGCGGCAGCTCGAGGTCCTGGTTCTTCGCATAAATCGGGTGACGGCCCTTCGTCCGGTACCACTCGGAGACGCTCGCCGACGCCTTCATCTGCTCGATGATCTGCCGCCAACCGACGCCCGTGTTGTACGCGCAGAAGCTGATCTCCCCCATCTGCGTGCCGTACGGGATGATGCACATCTCCGTGCGCCGGAAGTCGTAGTTGAACAAATCCTGGAACCACATGCCGGCGACGAAGAGCACGCGCCACTCGAACTCGGCCGCGTCGCTCTCGAACTCGCCGATCTTCTTCCCGCGCGCGCCCGTCTGACTCAAGAACTGCTTCAAAAACGTCGGAAAATCGAGGGGTGCCTTGTCCGTGTCGAAGTTCCTGAGCAACGCGATCGCGACCTCCGCGAGCGTGAGCACACGACCTTGCGACGCGTCGGTGATCTCCTGGATGTCGAGGAGGAGCTGCTCGAGGTCCAAGAACTCCGTCAACGGGACGGCGCGCTTCGTCTCCTTGTGGACGAACAAGATCGTGCCGATGCCACAATTCGGATGGCAGCCGCACTTCATCGAGCCCCAGTCGGCGCGCTCTCCGAGCAGCGTGTCGGTGAGGTCGCTGAACGGGCCCATCGCCGAGAGCGGGAACCAGTCGCGCATCGGCTCCGAGAAGCCACACTGCTTCTTCAGGTCGTACGCGAGGTGCGAGAGCGTGTAGCGCTGCGTCTTGCGGAGCTCGTCGGAAATGTCTTCGTCACGCCCCGTGAAGCTCACCGGCTGGAAGCTGACGACCGTGATCTTGTCGGCGTTCTCGATCGCGAATTCGACGATTTTTCCGACCTGATCTTCGTTCACGCCGCCGACGACGGTGACGACGAGGATGACGTCGATCCCCGCCGCGTGCAGGTTCTCGATCGCGCGGAGCTTCACGTCGAAGAGGTTTCCGACCTTGCGGTGCGAGTTCGCCTCGTTGCCGATGCCGTCGAACTGCAGGTAGGCCATCCGCAAGCCGGCCTTCTTCGCCTTCTTCGCGAACTCCGGATCTTGCGCGAACGCGATGCCGTTCGTCGCGCACTGCACGGCGAAGAAGCCGACCTCGCGCGCGTACTCGATGGCGCGGAAGAAGTACGGGCTGAGCGTCGGCTCACCGCCCGAGAACTGGACGCTCATCTGACGCCGCGGCTGGATGCTCACGGCGTCATCGAGGATCTTCTGGATGTCTCCCCACTCGAGCTCGTGGACGTAGCCGACCTGGTTCGCGTCCATGAAGCACGGGTCGCACATCATGTTGCAGCGGTTCGTGAGGTCCACCGTGAGGACGCTGCCGCGGCCGTATTTGATGCTCGAGCTGCCGTGCTCGCGGAGCTTCGTCAGCGGCGCCAGGAAGTCGCGGCCGGGGTAGAGGTTCTCGAGGCGACGCAAGAACGCCGGATCGATCGACATGACGTCCTCGAACCGGCCGTGCTTTTCGCACTCCTTCTCCATGACGACGCACGCGCGGCCGTCGACCTCTTTTTCGACGATGCGCGCTTTGATTTCGCCCGGGCGACCGTCGACGAGCTCGCGGAGATCGCGCGCGCCAGAGAGGATGTCGGTGCGGACCTCCTTCACGCATCGCGGGCATAGCGAGTCGGTCTCGCGCGGGAAGCCGAGCTGCGGAAACGTGCGCTCCTTGCGCTTGATGAGCGGCGCGGGCGCCCACGCGGGTCGGATCGCGGGCTTTTCGACGAAGCGGTTGAACTTCTCCACCATCGGCCAGAGGGCGCGGGCGGAGCGGGAGAGCGTCCGCGAAACGGAGCGCGTCAGCGCCTTCGAGAAGGTGTCGGAAGCACGGCCGGAAGCGCGAGAAGACGTCGGAAAAAGCACGGCCTTACGGTACACCCGTCGGTTCGTTGCGCAAAGCGTCGAGCGGTGGGTCGAAGGCTCGCTACGCCCCTTGCCGAGCGCCGAGGGGCGTGGAAGATAGGGCCGCCGCACGCATGCTCGGAACGGCCAAATCATCGGCCGGCGCGCGGTCCGCCTGCGGCATCGAAGACACGGGAAGGCCCCATGAACGGCAAGAAGCTCGTCATCGGAATTTTGACGGCGATGTTCCTCCTCTTGGCGTTCGTCTTCTGGATGGGTCTGACGGGCGGCAGCCAGCACGTCCCCGGGGAACCGAAGCCGTTCGCCACGAGCGCCGAAACGCACGTCGCAGAACACGATCCGTCGGGCGCCCCACCGAGCGCCGAGAAGGCCGCCTCGCGAGCCGTGCGCGACGCTGGACCGATCACCGAGACGATCCACGACAAGGCCGTGCGTGACGAGGTGCGCCGCCGCATCTTGCTCGCATGGGCGCAAGCGGGCAGCGACGACGAGCGCGCCGCCCCCACGAACGTCGACACGTCGCCCATGCCCGAGCGCGACGGCGGCGTCGATCCGAACTACATCCGCGACGTCGTTCGGTCGGATTTCTTTCCGCTCGTCGGGAGCTGTTACGAGCGATTGCTGGAGCGGCAAGACGCCGGCGGCGTGGTCGAGGTGAGCTTCACCGTCGTCGGCGACGAGAAGATCGGCGGCATCGTGGAAGAGGCCGAGGTCTCGCCCGACGCCGGGATCGGCGACGACGAGTTCCGCACGTGCCTTCGCGAATCGATGATGAGCGTCGCGTTCCGACCGCCGCCGCACGGCGGCAAGGTCACGGTGCGCTACCCGTTCGATTTGTCGCCGTAGCGCGAGAGGACGCGTAGGCCGACGGCACGGCGCGTCCCCACGATGCCTGCGTGCCCGCGCGGGGTTGCCGCACCGCCCTTCCTCCGTCGCGACGTCGGCACGGTCGTCGCTAGCGCGGTATAAGGCTCCGACGACCATGAAGGCCCACACCGAGTACCTCACGCTCCACACGAAGAAGCGACGGGACCTCGTCCGTCTGACGCCCCAGCTCGAGGAGATCCTCGGGCGCAGCGGCGTCGTCGACGGGTTCATGCTCGTCAGCGCGATGCACATCACCGCAGGCGTCTTCGTCAACGACGACGAATCGGGCCTCCACGAGGACATCTGGAAGTGGCTCGAGGAGCTCGCGCCGTTCCGTGCAGACTACAATCATCATCGGACCGGCGAAGACAACGGCGACGCGCACCTCAAATCGATGCTCGTCCACCATGAGGTCATCGTGCCGATCACCAAGGGCCGGCTCGATCTGGGGACGTGGCAGCAGATCTTCTATGCGGAGTTCGACGGGCAACGCGACAAGCGCGTCATCGTGAAGGCGATGGGACTCACGAAAGCGAGCGCCACGTGAGGGCCTCCGGACTCGTGCTGGTGGTCGCGCTCGGCGCGGCGGGGCTCGCGGCGTGCCATGGCCCCGCTCCAGCCACGGCGACGAACGCGAACGCCGACGCGCACGGGGACGTGGTGGCGTTCGAGGCCGCCGAGGACGAGCTCCTGCGAGGCCTATCGGCCCTCGATCGGCGCATGGCGAACCGCGCCCGCGTGACGCCGCGCGAGGACGATCTGCGGCGCATCGCGATGACGGCGGTGCTCGCCGAAGATCCGAACCTCGCGGTCGTCGACGGGGCCATCGACCCGTTCTCGTTCGAAGCGCGCGAGCGCGGGCTCGCCTCGGCGCGGAAGTTCTTCGAAGCGACGCCGGCGAATTTGCCCGAGGGCGCGTCGGGTCCCTTGCCGATGCCCGCGCTCGAACGCGAGCTGCTCGGACGCGTCCTTCGTCAGGAGAGCGAGCGCCTCGACGAAGAACGAAAGCTGCCGCGATCGGCGAGCGCCCTCTTGCGTGGCGTCGTGACGACGTGGACATCGCCCGCGGATCCCGATCAAGCCGCGGCGCGCGATCGCTGGCTCGCGCGGCGGCTCGGTGAAGTCGAGACCTCCGTTCGGCAGGGCGGGCTCGATCTCGTCCGCGCGCGGGAGCTGGACGACGCGCTCGACGCCCTCGAGCACGCCATGGATCAACCCGGGCTGGGCGAGTCGATCGCCGAGCTCGTGGAGCTGCGACGGGCCATCGAAGATCTGCACGATCGCACGCCGCCCGAGCCGCTCGATTGGAACGTCGCCGTTCGAAGGCTCGACGCGCACCTCGGGCTCGGCCGCGGTCGGTCGTTCGAGGATCTCTCGGGCGAGCTCGATCGCACCGAAAAGGCGCTCCGCGACGCCGCGCGTGCGATGCAAGCGAAGGCGCACCTCGCCGACGACGTCCTCTCCGAGAAGGTGCCGGCGCTCGTGTTCGACCCGTCGCCGTGCGTCGATGCCGTGCCGGGCTCGCGCGTTCGGTCGATGGCGCCACCTCCGGAGCGCGCCGCGATTTGCCAGATGAAGCACGTGGTCGACAAGGCCGACGACGACACGGCGATGGCCCTCGCGCTCGTCGCCATGCACGAGCACGTGGTGATCGCGCAATGGGCGCTCGACGTGCTCCACGGCTCGACGCTCGAAGCGACGCAGGCGAAGCATCGGCCGATGTCGCTCCCGACGCCGGACACGAGCGCGCACTGGGAGCGCGTGGCCCTGGCCCGGCCGATCGCGGCCATCGGCGCGGGGCTCGGCGCCTCCGTCCTGGTCGCGGGCGATCCGAAAGCGCGCGCGAAGGCGTGGGTGCCCCTCGGCGACGTGCCGCTCGACCTCGCCGCGAAGCTGCTCACGACGAAGGCCTCCCCCGAGAAGGTCGCGGGAAAGTAGCGGCGCCGCCCAACGGCGCGGCTCGTCGGGCGTCTCGCGCACGCCGATATGCGGCACGCCGACGCACGGTACGCCGACACGCGGCATGCGGCACGCCGACGCACGGGACGCCGGTAGACTCAGGGTCGCGCGGGGCTCGCCGAGAGTTTCGAGGCGGGCAGATCGGCCGTTGCGCCGTGCGCGATCCACGCTTCGAGCAGCCGCACGTCGCTCGCACCGATTTGCGGCGCGTCGCTCGGCGGCATGTGCTCCTCGTCGTCGATCGGGAGATGCAGTCGCCGAAGGAGCTCCCCTCGCGAGGTGTCGAACGGCACGATGCCCGCACCGCCATCGCCACCCGCACGAAGGGCGGCGATCGAATCGACGCGGAGACCACCGCCGTGCTTTTTGCCCCCGTGGCAGCGAACGCATTTCTTCGCGAGCAGCGGCGCGATCACGTCGGCGTAGGCACGGCGTTCCTCCCGTCGAACGGGCGACGCCGCTTCCACGCTCACGCTCGTGCTCGCATCCGCATCCGCGCCCGCGTCGGACGAAGGCGGCGCAGGCGCGGCTCGCGAAGCTTGGACCGGACTCGAAGATCCCGCATCGACCACCGTCTCGTCGGGCACCGACGCACCTGCCGCGGCGTCGGCCTTCGGAGACGCGACGGAGGCCTGGCCAAGGACGCGCGCGAGCTCCTCGACGGCCGCGGGCGAAAGCCAAACGTCGCTCACCTTCGTCTCCGCGTTCGCGCCTCGATCGATCCAAGCGCGAAGAATTTCGACGTCGGCGTCGGAGGGCTGCGGCTTGCCGGCCGGCGGCATGTGTCCCTCGTCGGCGATCGGTCGGTGGATCCGCTCGAGGACGGCGCTCTTGGCGGGATCGCCCGAGACGACGCCCGGTCCGTTCTTTCCGCCTTTCACCAAGGCTTCGAGGGAATCGACGCGAAGACCGCCCTTCGCTTTGTCGGGTCCGTGGCACGCCATGCATTTGTCCCGGAGCATCGGTCCGACGACGGCGTCGAACAACCGCGGCTCGGTCGTTCGGCCGTCGACGGAGCCTGGAGCCACGGGCGCTGCATCGCGGGCCCGAGGTTGGTCGAATCCCGGCGCGAACGCCGTCAGGTAGCCCTTGCCGTGCGTCATCGTCCCGCCGAAGTGCGCGCCGATCGATAGCAGCCCCAACGCGCCCGCGAGCACGGCGCGGTAGATCGTACGCGGAGCCCCGCGCTCGACGAAGAGCCACGCGAGCTGCATCGCGCCGACCCCGACGACGGCGGCGAGCGCGAAGCATCGGTGCCACGTCAGGAGGTCCTCGTCGTACCCGCCGGCGCGCGAGAGCTGGGTCCCCACGACGAACGCCACGACGGTCGAAAGGAACGCGATCGGGAGCACGGCCGGCAGCACAGGGGCGGCGTCGATCCGTCCTTTCGACGCCACCGTCACGAGCTCCACGACCGCGACGAGCACGAGCATCCCGATCGGCAGGTGGACCAAGAGCGGGTGGAACCGGCCGACGAACGACGCCAACCGGGACGCGGATCCCATCGTCGTCGCGGCGACGTCGAAGCCCCAGGCCACGGCGATCCCGGCGAGGGTCGCGACGATGGCTCGTTGGAATCGCCGGGTGGGGTTCGTCATGGGACGAGGAGCGCTACTCTACACGCTCGCCAGGGGCCGCCGAAGCACGCCGTCGCGACCGCGAAGCGACCGCGGGCCGCGGTCACGGATGGATGACGATGTCCTTCGCCCACGTCGCGTCGAGCTTGCGCCCTTTCAGGTCGACGCCGTTCGCCTTCAAATCGAACGCGAGGATGGCGGCGTACTGCTCGTCGGTGAGCGATCCCGGCTTCTTCGGCGGCATGGTCTCTTTCACGAACGCGAAGACGTCCGCCGCCGTATGGAACTTCGCCGTGCGCGCGCGCGACGGCGGCGCCGGATCGAGCGGCAACGCGCTCTTTCCGACGAGCGCCGGAGCTCGCGCGTTGCCTTCGCCACCATCGCCGTGGCAGCCCGCGCAATGCGCGGCGTACAGCTTCGCGCCCTCCGCGGCCTGATCGTCGCCCGTCACGGTTGCCGACGCGGGCGCTTCCTCGGCCGACGCCACCGTGGACGGGGCCGGCGCACCGTTCGCCGATGGAGGCGCCGCGCCCTCCGCGGGTGGCGACGACGCGGCCGGTCGACCGCCGCCGCACGCCGCGATGCCGATCACGCCCACTACCCCGAAAATACGACCCAAAGCGCTCATTCACTCTCCTCCTTCGACGGCTTCCTGGAGAACACGTGGTTCATGCGAACCCGCTTCGTTTCGAGATAGGAACGGCAGAGGATCTGCGTGGACACGACGGTGGGAACGCGCTCCCGCACCTCGATCCCAGCGCTCCTCAACGCGTCGACCTTCGCCGGGTTGTTCGTCAGGAGACGAACGCCACGCACCCCGAGGTGCACCAGCATGGCGGCGGCCGCGTCGTAGCTCCGCGCGTCGTCGGGCAATCCCAACGCGCGGTTGGCATCGACGGTATCGGCCCCTCGTTCTTGGAGAGCGTACGCGCGGATCTTGTTCGCGAGCCCGATGGCACGGCCTTCCTGCCGAAGGTAGAGGAGGACGCCGCGGCCTTCCCGCCGAATCGCGCGCATCGCGTCGTCGAGTTGATCTTTGCAATCGCACTTGAGCGATCCGAACACCTCGCTCGTCATGCATTCCGAGTGAACGCGGACGAGCACGTCGTCGCCCGCGGGCGCACCGAGGACGAGCGCCACGTGCTCCTTCGTGAGATCTTCCACGTGCCGGAACACGAGGAAGCGGAACGTCCCGTGCCGCGTCGGCACGTCGGCCTCCGCCTCGACCACGAGCTCGCCGAGGGAGCGCACACGCTCGGCGCCATCCATGCTGCGCGCCGCGATCATCCGCGCGCCTCGAGGCGTCGAAGCACGGCGGCGACGACGCGGTCGCACCGCGAGAGGTGGAATTCGTACACGGAAGGCAACGACGGCTCGAGGCTCGCGAGCAGGATCTGCTGGAGGTGTTTTCGCGCGCGAAAGAGGCGTGTTTTGACCGTTTCTTCGGGGATGTCGAGCGCCGTCGCCACGTCGGCACCGCTCATTCCTTCGACGGCGCGAAGCACGAACACGGCGCGAAACTCGTCCGACAAGGCCTCCACGGCGCCCTCGAGGATCTTCCGCATCTCGACGTCGCTCGCTTGTTGCTCGGGGTTCACGTGGGGAGAGGTCCGCATCGATGCATGCTCCGTCGTCGGATCCAGCGGTTCGAAAGATTTGCGCCGGCGCACCCGCGCCAACGCCTCGTGGACGGCGATGCGGACGAGCCACGTCGAAAACCGCGCGCGCCCTTCGAAGTCGCGCAGATGCTCGAAGGCACGGACGTAGGCCTCCTGCATGACGTCCTCCGCCTCGGCGTCGTCGCGGACGATCGCGCGGGCGGCACGGTACACGCGCGCGTTGTGCCTTCGCATGAGCTGCTCGAAGAGCGGGACGTCACCCGCGAGCACCCGCGCCACGATCGCGTCGTCGGTCGTCGCCCCCTCATCGATCGTCGACGCCTGGTCGGTCGTCGACGCGGCGGCGGCGGTGATCGATACCGGTTCGGAAGACGTGGGAGGATCGTCGGAGCTCATCGTTCGTTTCTCGACCTCGGCCATGGGCGTGTCCATGGGCTTCCATCAACGGAGTCGGATACCGTCGATGGGTTCCCGAGAATCGGAAAATTTAGGAAAATCGGCAGAGCTCACGCCGCATGGATGCAGGCTCCTTCGGCGACGACGGGCTCACCGAAATCGCAGACGGTCGGGACGACGGACACGTCCGTACCAACCCCACACCGGAAAGCCTCTCCGGCCGCCGGCGAG
>JBGAHN010000159.1:0-13319 GCA_044226145.1 Labilithrix sp.
GAACGCGACGCCGACGAACGCGACGTGCTCGCTGCCATGCCGACCGACAGCGTCTACCGCGCGGTCAAATGGGCGATGGAGAACGAAGTCGAACGCGCGCGACGCGCCGGACTCGACGCCGTGACGCTGCTCCCCGGAGGCTGCATCGGTCCTGGCGATCTGCGGCTCGGCACGGCGTCGGTGATCGTCGGCGTCGTGCGTGACCTCTTGCCTTGGTGGGTCGACGGGTACGTCAACCTCGTCGACGTGACGGACGTGGCGCGCGCCCACGTGGCCGCCGGCAGCGCGACACCGGGGACCCGCTACGCGCTCGCAGGGCACACGGTGCGTGTCCCCGTGCTCCTCGAGACCATCGCGCGCCGCTACGGCGGCGTCGTCCCCGATCGCGAGCTGTCCGCCGACGAGGCGCGCGCGCGGTCCCTCGCCGACGAGATCGCGGCGGCGCCGCGACGGGAACGCGTCCCGATCCCCCGCGAGTTCGTCGACATGGCCGTGCACGGGCAGCGCGTCTCGAACGCGCGGGCCGAGGCCGATCTCGGCCTGTCGCTCACGCCCCTCGACCGAGCCCTCGACCGGGCGCACGCGTGGCTCACGCGCTTCGGTTTCGTGCCACGCCCCACGAAGAAGGAGACGATTCATGAACAGGGATGAACGAGAAACACGCGAGATCGCGCTCATGGTCCTCGCGGAGATCGCCGAGGTGGAACGAAGCTCGCTTCGTGGAGACGATCGGCTCCGTGAAGATCTGGGGATGGACTCGCTCTCGAGCCTCGAGCTCCTCTCCACGCTCGGCGAGAAGCTGGATCTCGACCTCGAGGTCGAAGAAGCGATGGACATCCGCACCGTCGACGACGCGTGCGCCTTCGTGGAGCGCCAATGCCGAGCGCAAGCATGAGCGCCGCCGCCTCGTCGCCGGCGCGTCGCGATGCCTCGACCACGTCGGACGTCCGTCACGACGCCGCGCCCACGTCGCCGGAGGCCCGCTACGACGCCACGAGCACCTCGGAGGCCGCGCTCGTCGAGCTCCTCCTCCCCCAAGTCCGCAAGTTCCTGTCTCGGGAGGTGCACGGGGAGACCATCGATCGCGAAGGCCGCATCCCTCCGTCCGTTCGCGACGGCGCCGCGCGCCTCGGCCTCTTCGGCCTCACGATCCCGACCATGTTCGGTGGCGCGGGCCTCTCGCTCGGCTCGGCGTGCCGCGTCGTGACGGAGCTCGCGCGCGTCGATCGATCGGTCGCGGTCATGATCGGCCTCCACGCCGGGCTCGGCACGCGCGGCCTCGTCGAACACGGCTCGCCGGAGCTCCAGCGGACGTGGCTCCCACGCCTCGCGTCCGGCGAGTGCGTCGCCTCGTTCTCGATCACCGAAGCGAACGCGGGCTCGGATCTCACGGCCATCCGCACGATCGCCGAAGCGACGAGCGAGGGCCTGCGCATCACCGGCGAAAAGAGCTACGTCACGAACGGCGGCTTCGCCGGGCTCTTCACGATCCTGGTCCGCACGCCCGGGCTGGGCGGCCAGCGCGCCATGTCGCTCGTATGCGTCCCGCGCGACACGAAGGGCGTCCGGATCGGCCCGGAGGAAGACAAGTTGGGCATCCGCGGATCGTCGACCGTGACCGTGACGTTCGACGGCGCGCTCGTCCCTTGGAGCCACCTCGTCGGAGAGCGGGGCCGGGGTATGGACGTGGCGCACGAGCTGCTCGGTTGGGGGCGGACCCTCATGTCCGCCGGCTGCGTCGGCACGGCGCGGGCCGCGTTGGACGCCACCACGGCCTTCGTCGAAACGCGGCGTCAGTTCGGCCGCGCCATCGGCGAATTCGGCGCGACCCAGGTGCACGTCGCGCGCATGGCGGCGCGTGTCTTGGCGATGGACGCGATCGTGCGAAGCGTCGCGGACGAGCACGCGCACGGCAGGAACGTCGACAAGGCGTCGGCGATCGCGAAGGTCTTCACGAGCGAGTCGGCGTTCGCCGTCTGCGACCGCGCCGTGCAGCTCCATGGGGCCCTGGGGTTCCTCGAGCCGACGGGGGTGGCGCGCATGCTCCGCGACGCCCGCATCACGCGCATCTTCGAGGGCGCGAACGACGTCCTCCTCGTCCGCATCGGCGCCGCGAGGCTGACCGACGCGACGCCGCTCGTCCGCACCGACGACGCGATCGCCGTCCACGCCCTCGCGAGACGCCTCGACGACGCCGCCGCCCTCGTCCGGTCGACGCTCGGGATTCGCGCCGTCCGCCGCCAGCTCGTCCTCCAGCGCATCGCGCGCGCGGAAATCGCCGTCACCGTCGCGCGCGCCACCGCGCGATCCCGCCAGCCGCTCGGGGACTACGCTTGCGACCGACTCGTCGAAGAGGGGCACGCCGCGCTCGACGCGCTCGCCCGCGCTGAGCGGGACGAAGACGACGCCGCCACGCTCTGGCAATCGTCGCGCACGTGAGCGGCGCGCGACCCCTCCGACACCACGACGACGCCAACCGCACCTCCGCGCGTCGTCACCCCTTCTCGCTCGAGAGGCGATCGAGCTGCATGCGGATGTGCGCGGCCTCGGCGGGCGACTTGGCCAGCGCGATGGCGCGGTCGAACGCGATCCGCGCTTCGTCGTTGCGCCCGAGCTGCTTCAAGAATGCGCCGCGCGCACCGTAAAAATAGAAGTACCCGGAGAGCTCTTTCGCGAGCGGCTCGATCATGTCGAGCGCGGCCTGCGGGCCACGGGCCTTCGAGACGGCGACGGCGCGGTTCAGCGTCACGACCGGCGACGGCTGGAGGCGTTCGAGCGTCGCATAGAGGAGCTCGATCTCGGCCCAATCCGTATCGGCGGCGCGCTCGGCCCGCGCGTGGATCGCCGCGATGGCCGCCTGCACCTGGTAGGAGCCGGGGCTCCTGTGCCGGAGCGCCTTGTCGAGCAGCGCGATCCCTTCGGACACGAGCGCCCGATCCCAGAGGCTCCGATCTTGGTCCTCGAGGAGCACGATGTTGCCGTCGGCGTCGAGGCGCGACCGCGCGCGCGCGTGCTGGAAGAGGAAGAGCGCCGTCAGCCCCAGGAGCTCCGGATCGCCGGGGAAGAAGCGCACGAGCAAGCGCACGAGCCGGATCGCCTCTTCGCAGAGCGCGACGCGAACGTGCGCGGTCCCACCCGTCGCCGCGTAGCCTTCGTTGAACATGAGGTAGAGGACCGTCGCCACCGTCGCGAGGCGCTCGGCGCGCTCCGCCGGCCCGGGCGCCTCGAACGGGACGTCGGCCCCCGCGACGCGGCTCTTCGCGCGCGTGATCCGCTGCTCCATGGCGCTGTCGCCGACGAGGAACGCCCGCGCGATCTCCGTGACCGAGAGCCCACACACGATCCGCAGCGCGAGCGCGATCTGCTGCGTGGCCGGCAGCTCCGGATGGCAGCAAACGAAGAGGAGACGCAAGATGTCGTCGCGATAGTCGGCGTCGTCGAGCTGCGCGCTCATCGCCGCTTCGGCGTCTTCCAGGTTCGACAGCGCCTCTTCGGGCGGCAGCTCACGCTCCTTCCGACGACGCCGCACGCGGTCGAGCGCGGCGTTCTTCCCGACGAAGATGAGCCACGACGCGGGATCGCGCGGAGGGCCTTTGACGGGCCAATGCTTGAGCGCCCGCAGACACGCCTCCTGGAACGCCTCTTCCGCCAAATCGAGATCGCGGAAGTGTCGCACGAGCGCGCCCATCACTTGAGGACGCGCTCCACGAAAGGCGGCATCGATCCACGCGAGTGCGCTCATCCTGAAAGGCTCCCTGGTCGGTAAAGCATCAGCGGACGAATCTCGTAGGCGCCGTTCGAGCTGCTCGCGCGCCCGAGATCCTTCGCGGTCTCGATCGCCTGCTCGAGCGACGCGCATTCGACGACGAAGAAGCCGAGGAGCTGCTCCTTCGTCTCGGCGAACGGCCCATCCAGCACGATCGCCTCCTTGCCTTTGCGGAGCGTGGTCGCAGCCGTCGTGGGCATCAACCGTGCCACTGGGCCGAGCCGTCCTTCCTGGGCGAGCTTCTCCTGGACGACGTCGAGCTTGGCGATCGCCTTTTCGTCTTCTTCTTTCGTCCAGGCGCCGACGGTGGCTTCCGAGTCGTAACAAAGGATGGCGTAGAGCATGCGGGGTTCCTCCTGAGGACGAACGAGTAGACCCGACGCCGACACGTCACCGACGAAAAAAGTCGACCGAGAAAAAATCGACCGACCGATGTCGGGACCGCCCCGTCCCGTTCGTCCTCGGGGCATGGAAGCCATCCTCAACCGCCCGGCCCAGTCCAACGTCCAGGCCGGAAAAGCTCGCCTCTGGACGGCTCGGATCCTCGGATCCCTGCTCGTGCTCTTCCTGCTCGTCGATGCGATCGGGAAGATCCTCCGTCTCACCCCTTACGTCGAAGGCACGGCCAAGGTCGGCTACTCCGACGGCGTCGTCGCACCTTTGGGGTTCGTCCTCTTGGCGTGCACCCTCCTCTACGTCGTTCCTCGGACGGCGGTGCTCGGTGCGATCCTGCTGACCGGATACCTCGGCGGCGCCGTCGCGACGCACGTGCGCATGGATCAACCGTACGTGTTCCCGCTCGTGTTCGGCGCGATCGCGTGGGGATGCCTCTACCTCCGCGACGCACGCGTGCGCGCCCTTTTCCCTTTCGAGCGACGGGGAGCGTCCCTATCTTCGCGGGCTCCGCGCCGTTCGACCGACGACGTCGACCCCGACACCCACGACTGATCCAAGGAGACGCCCATGCAAGCCGTCCATTTCTACGTGAACTTCCCCGGCACGACCGACGAAGCCTTCAAGTTCTACGAGACCGTCTTCGGCACGCGCGTCGCGTTCAAACAGACGTTCGGCGAAGCCTCGTTCATGACGGGCGTGCCCGAGAACGCCAAGTCGAAGATCGTGCACATCCAACTCCCCATCACCGAGAGCGTCCACCTGATGGGGAGCGACGCGATCGAGGGCTTCGGCCCGCCGTTCAAGCAAGGCAACAATTTCCACATCTCGATCGTCGCCAAGGACAAGGCCGAGGCCGACCGCGCGTTCGAAGCGCTCAGCGGCGGCGGCGGCAAGGTCACGATGCCGTTGGCGAACGCGCCTTGGGGCCCCTATTTCGGCATGTGCGTCGACCGCTTCGGCATCCACTGGATGGTGAGCCTCGCCGGTCCCGCCTGAGGCTCTCGTTCGAGCCGCGTGTCGACCAATCGGGTGACCCCGACGCCGCGGAGCAACGCTACCGTACGTAACACGATGCGAAGCGCGCTCCCTTCCGGTCTCGTCGGTCTCACCCGCCTGGTCCGCCTCGTTCCTTGGCTCGCTCCGTTGGGGCTGCTCGGCGCCTGCGAAGACTCGAGCAGCTCCACGGGGCAACCGTCGCCGTCGCCGAGCTCGACGTGGGAGCCACCGTCATCGGACGCGGCTGCCAGCGTGCCCGCCGACGCGGAAGGCGACGCGGCGACCGACGCCTCCTCCGGCGGATTCGCGGCCCACTCGCAGTGCGACACGACGCCGACGGTGCTCAGCACGCTCAAGTACGCGCTCTACCCGGTCGCGCGCGTGACGGGGCAAGGGGTGCTCACGGTTTGGGAAGAGCGCGCGGGCACCGCCGGTGTGTCGCAGCTCCTGGCGCGCTCGTTCGACGGCGCGTGGCGCGCTCCGAAGACGCTCTCGGAGAACGCGCTGACCGAAGCCCCGCGGATCGCCGCGGTCGCGTCCGGTGACGCGTGGGCGACGTGGAAAGCCGTAAAAGACGGCATGCGAGCGCGCTACACGTGGTCGACCGACACGTGGGCGGCCAGCGAATCGTTCCCCGTGGGGAGCCTCTACCTGTACACGGCCCTCGCCGCGGGCGGATCGGTGACGGCGCTCGCGCACGCGGGCTCCAAGAGCTTGCCCGTCGCCACGCACGACGGCAGCGGGTGGCACGACGACGAGATCGTCGCGAACGAAGACAGCGAGGTGCGCGTCGCGGTGTCGGCGACCGGCGACGTCCTCGTGGTGTGGCAAGATCTCGGCAGCGTCGAGACGACGGTGAAGATCCGACGAAGGACGGGCGGCGTCTGGCAGCCGGCGCTCGACGCCGCTCCGAACACGTTCGTCGTCGCCGGCGACGGCTTCCAGCTCTACCAACCCTCGTTCTTGCCGAACGGCGACGCCGTGGTCATGTGGCGCGTGTCGAACGGCGTCGGCACACGCGTGCATCATGCATCCGATGGGACCTTCGAAGACGAGGAGGCCCACTACGTCGGCCCCACGCCGGGCGACATCGACGAAGGCGGCGTTTGGACGGACGCCGACGGCAACGTGACCGTCTCCTACCGCGCGGGCACGAACGTCTCGAGCCGACTCCTCGTCCGCAAGCGCACCGCTGGCGCGTGGAGCGAGCCGCGCGACTTCGGCGTCGTCAACGACGGCAGCAGCATCGCCATCGACGGCGAAGGCAACCTCGCGGTCGTCGTCGCCGGCGCCGACGTGCCCGTGACGCTGTACGAATCGGAGCACGGGACGAGCGCGTGGACCGCCGGCACGATCGTGAACGCCGATCCGAACCTCATCCGTTCCTCCATGGCGCACGACGCCCAAGGGAGGCCCGTGATCGTGTGGACGTCGTCGCAGACCGACGGATCGATCCGGCTGTTCGGCGTCGCGTGCCGGCATCCGTCGTGACACTCTGACGATTTCTTCGATGGGAGCATTTCCTTGTACGGTCCCGGTCATCCTTACGTTCCTCCGCCGCCTCCACGACCTCGGAAGCGAGGTCCATCGCCGGCGTTGATCGCCGTCATCGCCGCGGGCGGACTGCTCGTCATGGGCACGGGGATCTGCGTCGCGATCGGCGGCATCGTGCTGATTTCCGGGGCCATGACCGGAAACGCGCCCACCGCCGAGAACGACGAGACCACCGAGCCGAACGGGCCCGACAAGGCCCCCACGACACGACACGACGGGGTCGAAGCTCCCGCGACGAACGGCACGGTGATTCGCCCGATGGAGGATCCGACGGCGGCGTCCGACGAGGACGACGAGCCCACGAAGAACGACGAGCCCTCCGCCGACGAACCGCTCGCGCCCCGCAAGGGGGTGAGGGAAAATGCACCGGTGGCCCCGGGGACGGAGACAGCGACGGAAACGCCGTCGACGGAAACGCCCTCGAGCGTCAAGGCGCCTACCACCGGTGGTACGAAGTGGTCCTGCAACGCGTCGGGATCCGTGCGCGTATGTGGGTTCGCCAACGTGTGCTCGTACCAAATGGTCTTCGGGAATGGCTATGGCCCCGACCGCATTCCCGCGTCGATGATGGCGAAGAACGCGTGCGAGAACATGGCGCGCGCCAAAGGCGGGTCGACGGTGTGCGTGGTCTCGTGCAGCCCGCGCTGAGCAACCTCGGCCGCGCCCAATGGACTTGACTCGACGCGCCCTCCGCGACGAGCCTTCCGCCGTGAAATTCCGATACCGCGCGCCGGCGATCATTCTCGGGGCCGTGATCCTCGTCATCGTCGCCATCACCGCGCTCGCCCAAGCGCTGACGTCACAGATGGTGCAAACCGCCCACGACGGCGACTACGATCTGATGCGGAAGGCCTTCGCGAGCACCCTCAAGGCGATGACCGACGAGGCCACCTCCGACGCGGAGATCGTGGCCAGCATCCCGACCGTCCGCGCCGCGTTCGCCAAGCGTGATCGCGCGGCGCTCCAGGCCGAGACCCTCGGGATCTTCCAGACGATCGAGCCGAAGTACGCCGTCGACCAGGCGCAGTTCCACGTGCCGCCGGGCGTGTCGTTCCTCCGGCTCCACGATCCGGCCCGTTTCGACGACGATCAACGGAGCTACCGGCCGATGCTCGCGGAGGCCCACGCGGAGAAGAGCATCCGCAAGGGCGTCGACATCACGCGGGTCGGGCCGGCGATCTTCGGGATCGTCCCCATCCTCGAGAAGGACGGGCAGCTCGTGGGCACGTTCGAGATGGGCCTCGAGTTCGGGCCGGTCCTCGACGATTTGAAGACCGCCTACGGGCTCGAAGGGGCCGTCTTCTTCGAAGCGAAGCAGCTCCGACAGATCGCCACCGAGATCGATCCCGCGATCATGGCCACGAAGAACCGGGTGGGCAAGTACGTCCGCTACCACGCGACGCACCCCGATCTCATGGGAGAGCTCGTCACCGATCGCGACGTCGAGACCACCCAACCCAAGAACGTCGAACGAACGGCCGCCGGGGTCGCGTGGGGCGTGCAGATGATCCCCCTCTACAACTACGCCAACAAGCAGATCGGCGTCGTCGCGCTCGCGATGAGCTTCGAGGAGGACAAGACGGTGGCGCGGCGGGCGATCGTCTGGCAGGTGCTCGCCGGCGTCTTCGGCGTGGTCTTGCTCGCCGGGATCGTCCTGATCGTGATCCGCGGCGTGTTGCTCGTGCCGCTCGCGCACCTCACCGACCGCATGACCGCGCTCGCCGAGGGCGATGCCACGAAGCCCGCCGATGCGCTCGACGACCATTGCGACGAGCTCCGGAACCTGGCCGACGTGTACGAACGGCTCCGCCGGCAGAAGGAATCATGAAGATCCGACGTCGCTCGAAGGCTCGTGGGCTCTGGCTCGTCGTCATCGCGACGCTCGCCGGCATCGCGCTGGTGCTCTTCCCGCTCAAGGGAAAGAGCGCGGGGCGCACCGACGCCGGCTCTGAAGAAAGCGAAGCGTCGGAGCTCCCTGGCACGGTCGAAAAGAACGCGCCGATCGACGGGCTCGACCAAAAGGGGAAGCCCTCGCCCGCGGGTGAAAAGGCGGCGGCGAGCAAGGCGACGGCGAGCCCCGAGGCTCCGTCGAACGACGCGACGACGATCCCGAAGGCGGCCGAAGGTCCGTCGACGGCGGGCCAAGACTTGACGACGATCCCCATCGGCAAGGGATTGCCCGTCCGGGTCAACGTCGCCGTCTTCTTCCTCGAATTGACCTCCTTCGACGACACGAAGGGCGAGTTCGAGGCGACGACGGACGTGCGTCTCCGGTGGGCGGATCCGCGCCTCGCGTTCCCGGCCGAAGAGACCTTGCGCGGGTACCGGGAGTTCATCGGCAAGGCCGCCGAAGAGCACCTCGCCACGATTTGGTCGCCGACCATCGACGTGAAAAATCAGATCGCGGAGGGCTCGTACGTCGGCCGGCGGCTCCGCATTTTCCACGACGGGCACGTCGAGTCGATCACACGTAAGAGCGGGACCTACAAGGTCCCGGTTCGCCTGGAGTCGTTCCCCTTCGACCGGCAGAAGCTGACGCTCCGTCTCATCGTCCGCGAGGCCACCGTCGACCATGTGATCCTCGCGTTCGACAAGGACGACGTGGAGTTCAGCCGCGCGGCGCCGGACGCGAAGCTCGAAGGCTGGCGCCCGGGGCTCGTCAACCTCAAGGCGAACGTCATCGCGGGGTGGAACGGCGATCGCTACGCCACCACGCGGGCCACGCTGGTCATCGCACGCAACGCCGCGTCGAGCATCGCGCCGGTGTTCATCCCTCTGCTCGCGTCGCTCCTGATCCCGCTCCTCGCGCTCTGGATGAACCGCGCGACCGACGAGGGGTTCGAGGTCGACGCGTTCGAGCTCGCGAACATGGGCATCGGCGGGCTCTTCTCGGTCATCGCGCTGAGCTTCGCGATCTACTCGGCGAACCCGAACATCGCCGGGAGCGACAACACCGTCACCCGGCTCTTCGGGTTGAACTACGCGATGCTGGCGCTCTCGCTGTGCATCGTCGTCGTCTTCTTCCGCTACGAGCTGCCGAGGCGCTGGTTCGGGATCCACGTGCAGAAGGAGACGTTCCACTTCCTGTCGTGGGCCACGCCCGTCCTGTCGCTGGCGACGAGCGTCGCGTTCCTACTCGTCGCCGCGGCGTGACCGCTCGCCGAACCCCGACGCCGACGAGCGGCCCCTCGACAGGCCGCTCGAGCGTCGACGGGCCTACGGGGCCAGCTCCTTGCGCGCGCGCGTCGCTCCCTCGACCATGTTGCGGAGCGCGGCCTCGACCTCCGACCAGCCGCGCGTCTTCAAGCCGCAGTCCGGGTTCACCCAGAGGCGATCGATCGGCACCACCTTGGCGGCGCGCGCGAGCAGATCGACGATCTCGTCCACCGTCGGCACGCGCGGCGAGTGGATGTCGTAGACGCCCGGGCCGACCTCGTTCGGATACTGGTAGGTCGCGAACGCTTGGAGCAGCTCCATGCGCGAGCGCGACGTCTCGATGCTGACGACGTCCGCGTCCATCGCGCCCACGGCGTCGATGATGTCGTTGAACTCCGAGTAACACATGTGCGTGTGGATCTGCGTCTCGTCGCGGACCGGCGACGACGCCACGCGGAACGCGTCGACGGCCCACGCGAGGTACGCCTCCCAGTCGGCGCGCCGGAGCGGGAGCCCCTCGCGGATGGCGGGCTCGTCGATCTGGATCACGCGCAGGCCCGCGGCCTCGAGGTCGGCGACCTCGTCACGGATCGCCAGCGCGATCTGTCGGCACGTCGTCGCGCGCGGCTGGTCCACGCGCACGAACGACCACTGCAGGATCGTCACGGGGCCCGTGAGCATGCCCTTCATCGGCAGCTTCGTGAGCGACTGCGCGTAGCGCGACCACGCGACCGTCATCGGCTCGGGACGGGCGACGTCGCCGTAGATGATCGGCGGCTTGACGCAGCGCGAGCCGTAGCTCTGCACCCAGCCGTTCTTCGTGAACGCGAAGCCGTCGAGCTTCTCGCCGAAGTACTCGACCATGTCGTTGCGTTCGAACTCGCCGTGCACGAGCACGTCGAGGCCGAGCTCCTCCTGCCTTCGCACGGCGCGCTCGGTCTCCTCGCGGAGGAATTTCTCGTAGCTCGCGTCGTCGCGCTTCTTCGCTTTGTGCTCAGCGCGCGCGGCGCGGACGTCGGACGTCTGCGGAAACGAGCCGATCGTCGTGGTCGGAAGGAGCGGAAGTCCGAGCGCCTTCTGCGTCTCGCGACGGGTCGCGTACGGGCTCTTGCGCTTCGCCATGTCGGCCGTGACGGCCTCGAGCCGCGCGGCGACGGCGGGACGGTGGACACGCTTCGAGGCCGCGCGGCTCGCCTTGGCGGCGCGGCTCTTGTCGAACGCCTCGGCCACGACGGTCCCGTCGACGGCCTTCGCGAGCGCGTGGATCTCTTCGAGCTTGTCGGTCGCGAACGCGAGCCAGCTCGAGAGCTCCGGGTCGAGGTCGCTCTCCGTGCTCCGATCGACCGGGCTGTGCAAGAGCGAGCACGACGGCCCCACGAAGAGCCGATCGGTGCCGCGCACGTCGGCGATCTTCCGCAGGAGCACGAGCGCGTCGTCGAGATCCGCGCGCCACACGTTGCGCCCGTCGACGACGCCCGCCGACAGCACGCGGTCCTTCGGCAGCGCCTTGCAGACGGCGTCGAGCTGCTCCCTGCCGCGGACCAAGTCGACGTGGAGCCCCGACACGGGCAGCGACGTCGCGAGCGCGAGGTTGTCGCCGAGCGCGCCGAAGTACGTCGTGAGGAGCGTCCGCGGCGCGCCGCCCACCTTCGAGAGGCGCTCGTACGCGGCGCGGAACGCGGCCTTCGCGACGTCGTCGAGATCCGTGACGAGGCAGGGCTCGTCGATCTGCACCCACTCGGCGCCTTCGCGGCCGAGCGCGCCGAGGATCTCTTCGTAGACCGGTAGGAGGCGGTCGAGGAGCGTCACCGGCGAACCGCCGTGCATCTTCCCGAGCAAGAGGAACGACACCGGCCCGACGAGGACCGGACGCGTGCGAATCCCGAGCGCGGCCGCCTCGCGGAGCTCCGCGATGGGCTTGTCGGAGCCGCGCGCGAAGGTCATGCCCGGGAAGAACTCCGGGACGATGTAGTGGTAGTTCGTGTCGAACCACTTCGTCATCTCCATCGCCGGGACGTCGATGCCCCCGGCTTGGAGGCCGCGCGCCATCGCGAAGTACGCGCGGAGCGGCTCCGACTCGAGCGCCGTGTAACGAGGCGGCGCCGCGCCCACGAGCTGGATCGCGTCGAGGACCTGATCGTAGAACGCGAAATCGTTCGACGGGACGTGCTCGATGCCCGCGGCGCGCTGGAGGTTCCAGTGCTCGGCGCGGAGCCCCTTCGCGGTGGCCAAGAGCGCCGGCGCGTCCGTCTTGCCGCTCCAATGCGACTCGAGCGCGCGCTTGAGCTCGCGGAATTTACCAATGCGCGGAAATCCAAGGTTCGTCGCGATCGTCATGGTCGTCTCCTCGAGGCCTCGAGCGGTCAAGGAGGAGAGCGTCGACGAAGCGCGGACGGACGATCCGACGTGGACCCGCTCGCGTTCGTCCGACGGCTCGCCCCCGCGGGCGACTGGAAGATCGCGGGTCGATGGGTGGAGCCGGACGGACGCGTGCGCGCCGTTACGGACCTACCCGCCTTCCCTCGAGGCTCCCAGGTCGAACCGACGCCGGTAACGCCGACGTCGGATGCGGGCAGGTCTTCGGACTCGCGAGCTTTCCGGCTCTCACCGGGTTCCTACGGTCCGTCGCTTCCCAGCCCTCCCTATCGGGAGGAACCAGTGCATGAGACGGGGATCGTTCTCGCTTACCGCTGCGGGGCAGTCCCGGATTCTCACCGGGTTCCCTTTTAAGCCCCGGGCAAGCCCGGAGCACCAGCACGAGCGAGTGCTTACACCTCGCGCCGATCCGGCGTCAATGCCTGACGACGGCGGACGCACGGGTCACCCTCCGCAAGGGCTCGGCGTGGGTCGGCCGAACCTCTCACGGGCATGCGCTTCGTTCCCTCGACGAACGACGTCGGCTCCGGGAAGGCCTCGATGAGCTCCCCGTTTGAGTGACACGTTTTTTAACATTCGTGCTACGACTCCCCCGGCACGGCGTTGGATCGCCGAACCGAGGCGAACGATGGAACGAGAGCCCATGGAAGAGCGACGCAAGGTCGTCGCGGGAACGAATCGGAGCGGCACCAAGAAGGAGGAGCCGGCGCCACCGAAGCCGATCGCGTCCTCCGCGGCCCCACGGGCGAAGGACGAAGAGTCGCTCGACGGCTGGGGGTTCGAGGACACACGCTTCGTCGTGAACCCCGACGGCGAGGTCTTGCTCACGGGCAAGCGGTACGATCTGAGCGGCGTCGCGCTGCCAGCGCTCTTGCCGTGGCTCTCCGGCATCCTCGAGGCGCCACTCGCGTACGGCAACCGCAACGAGCCGCACTACCCGCCGGCGGTCCCCGAGGCGCGACGCGACGACGCCCTGCTCGGCGCGCTCGCCGGATTCTTGCGCGCGGATCAGATCAGCGACGACGCCCTCGTCCGTCTCCGCCGAGGCCACGGGCACACGGGCGCCGAGATCTGG
>JBGAHN010000160.1:0-13188 GCA_044226145.1 Labilithrix sp.
TCGCCAAATCGCGCTGGCTCGCCAGCCTGCGCCGAGCGGCCGTCCGCGGGCTTTCGTCGCCCGCCATCGCATCGCCCCGCGTCAGGGCGTCTTCGTCACCTCGTTGAACCAAGCCACGAACGCCGCGTCGATGCGCGTGAAGTGATCGAGGTTGCGCGACGGCTCCGGCTGCCGTTCGACACCGATGAGTTTGTGCTTTTTCACGCCGTTTTCGACCAAGAACAGCCCGGCGCCCGAGTCGCCGCCCTTCGAGTACATGGGCGTGCCGAAGCCGTGCGAGTAGCCGTACTGGACGGTCGACGTGACGGGCATGTCGCCGGTCCAAGTCAACGGCGACTCCGCGTTGTCTTGGCTCGTGCGCACGTACGCCGCTCCGAACACGCCCGGAACGCCGGCGTCGCTTCCCGCGTCGCCTCCGTCACCGGCGTCGTCGCCTCCGTCACCGGCGTCGTCGTCCGCGTCCAGGGGGACGGTCGTGGCGGCTTCGACGGCGTCGACGACATCGGTGAGCTGGGCGTAACGCGGGAGCACGATCGGCTTTTCGAGCGTGAGGATGCCGATGTCGGGATTCGCCACGTCCTCGAACGATCCCCCGAAGACCCGCGGATGGTGCGCTTCACGCTCGACGCGTCCCGGAGCTTGCGGCGCGACGACGAAGTAGCTGTCGAACATGCTCGTGTCGAGACAGTGGGCGGCGGTCACGACGACCGTCGGCGAAACGAGCGTGCCCGTGCACATCCACAGGCTGAACTGGGAGCGCATGAACACGTAGACTTCTTCCGCGAAGACCGATTCGTCGATGTTCGACGGATCGCCGGCGTCGTCGTCCTCGTCGGTGCCGTCGTCGGCGTCGGGTTTCGGGCGAGGTTTCGACGGCTTTTTTCCGTCCTCGTCGGTCGCTGCGTCGACGATGGCGGTCGTGCCAGCGTCGTCGTCCACGGACGTCGTTTGGATGGCGCTGTGACAGGCCCACAGAGACAACGGAACGACCAGAAGGAGAGGGGACCTTCGCATGGGTTCTGCGAGCCAAAGCAAAATGAACGCCACGGCACGGCTTGCGCGTCTCCCGCGCATTTTCACGTTCGGAATGCACGCAAACGCGGTCGGAAAGCGGGCCGACCGTTACGAATCTATCGGAACGAATCCATCGGGCATGAATCGACGTGCACACCTTGGCACACGACCACGGATCACGGAGTCGCGTTCGCGCCCTCGTTTTTTCGCCGCCGTCCCCGCCCGGACGATGGGCCGAACGTGTCAGGCCGCCGAACGCATGCGGAGCATCATCGCTTCGACGACGAGCTGCGCGGCCCCGTTGCGTTCGAGGTGATCGAGCGCCGTGAGGGCACAAAGCCCGCGCGCGGCCCAGGCCTCGGCGTCCGCCGCGCCCCGTTCCGCAGCCTCCGCGGCGCGCGCGGCGAGCGCGTCGGCGAGGGCCTTCAAGAACGTGGGCAGGCGCTCCTTGGCTTTCTTGGAGGCCTCTGCGAGTGCGAGAGACGGCTCCAATGTGGGGGCGAGGGCCGCGTCGAGCGCTTGGCGAACGAAGTCCTCGCGTGCGTCGCTCTCGGTCGGATCCGCGAGCGCCAGCGCCGCGGCCATGCTGCCGTGAGAGAGCCGCGCCATTTCTTCGGCGCGCGCACCGGCGACGCCACGCGCCACGAGCAGCTCGGCGACCAGATCGTCGGGCAGCGGCGCGAAGCGCAGACGCAGCGTGCGCGAAAGAATCGTCGGCAGGAGCGAATCGGGTTGTGACGTCAGGAGGATAAAATGCGTGCGGGGCCCGGGCTCCTCGAGCGTCTTGAGGAGCGCGTTGGCGGCGGACACGCTGAGCTCTTCGGCCCGGCGCACGACGAAGACCTTGGCGTGACTTTCGTGAGGGGCGTAAGCCGCGCGTGAGAGGACGAGCGTCCGCACCTGGTCGATCGAGATCTCCTGCGTCTCGGGCGTGCGTCGTCCGATGGCCTGCATCGGGTAGAGGCCACGTTCGAGGACGACCACGTCGGGGTGCACGGGCGTCCGTTCGCCTTCCTGGGGCACCGCGCGCACGCACGCCGAGCACTCGCCGCACGCGCGCGGCGAAGGGCTGGAGGCCTCACCGAAGAGGCTCGGTCCCGCGGACGCGCCGCGTCGTTCGCAGACGAGCGCCTGCGCGAGGCCGAACGCCGCGAGCTCTTTGCCGACGCCGTCCGGCCCCGCGAACAAGTAGGCGTGGTGGACCGCGCCGCTGGCGAGCGCGGCCTCGAGCGTTCGCGAGGCCACGACCTGCGCGCGGAGCTGGGAGAGGAGATCTTTGCCCACGACGACGGAGACCCTTCTTCCGCTCCTGGATATCGGGCCGTGCGGGGGCCGTCAACGCGCCGCGTGGCGCTCCACCTTGGCCGCGATCGTCCACTGCAAGACGCGGCTCAACGCGATCGCGAAGACCGCGGCGGCCCCTCCGACGAAGGGCTGCCCTCGAAACACGAGCAGGCCCACCGCCACGAAGGCGAGGTAGCTCGCCGCGACGACGGCGAAGAGCGCGGAGCCGACGGCGCCTCGATCGCGCTCGTCGGTGCCGCGGACGGGCGCCTCATTCGAAGGGGCCGCGGCGGGCGCGCTCATGTGCCGTTGAACGCCGCCGCCCTCTTCTCGAGGAACGCCGTCATGCCTTCGCGCCGATCGTTCGTCCCGAACAGCATGGAGAACGCCTGCGTCTCGAGGCTGTTGGCGACGCCGAGCGGGATGCCTTCGCCGTTGAGCAGGACGCGCTTGCATTGCGCGACGGCGAGGCGCCCTTTTTTGGCGATCTTCGCGGCCACCTCTTGCACGCGCGGGAGGAGCTCGGCCTGCGGGACGACGCCGTTCACGAGGCCGATGCGGAGCGCCTCGCTCGCGGAGATCGCGTCGCCCGTGTAGCAGAGCTCGCGCGCGCGTCCGATGCCCACGCGCCGGGCGAGCCGCTGCGTGCCGCCGAAGCCGGGGATGATCCCGAGGTTCACCTCGGGCTGCCCGAACTTCGCGTTCTCGCTCGCGTAGAGGAAGTCGCACGCGAGCGCGATCTCGCAGCCGCCGCCGAGCGCGAAGCCGTTGATCGCGCCGATGACGGGGAAGGGGGCCTGCTCGATGCGCGCGCACACCGCGTGGCCGGCCTCGGAGAAGGCGCGGGCGCGCTCGGTGCCCATGTCGACCATCTCGCCGATGTCGGCGCCCGCGGCGAACGCCTTGTCGCCCGACCCGGTGAGGATCGCGCACGAGACGCTCGGGTCGAGCGAGAGATCGGTGACGACGCGGTCGAGGATCGCCAGGAGCTCCGCGTTCAGCGCGTTGAGCTTCGAGGGGCGGTTCAGGGTGATGCGCGCGACGGCGCCGTCACGCTCGCAGAGGACGCTCGTGCTCATGATTGCTTCGCTCCATTTGCATCATACACGTAAAAGCCGCGGCCCGTCTTCTTGCCGAGCCAGCCCGCCGCGACGAGGTTCCGGAGGTTCGTCGGGGCGCGGTACTTGTCGTCGCCGAGATCGCGGTGCAGGACCTCCGAGATGGCCAGCACGGTGTCGAGGCCGATGAGATCGGCGAGCTCGAGCGGCCCCATCGGGTGGTTGAGCCCGAGCTTGGCGCCCGTGTCGAGATCGGCCGCCGTCCCCACGCCTTCCTGCAGCGCGAAGCACGCCTCGACGATCATCGGGATGAGGATGCGGTTGACGAGGAAGCCCGGCGCGTCGTGGCTGAGCGTGCAGGTCTTGCCCATCTTCTCGGCCGCCGCGCGGACCGCCTGGTAGGTCGCGTCGCTCGTCTGCACGGCGCGCACGATCTCGACGAGCTTCATGAGCGGGGGCGGGTTCATGAAGTGCATGCCGATGACGCGCTCGGGGCGCTTGGTGGCGCCGGCGAGGCGCGTGAGCGAGATGCTCGACGTGTTGCTCGCGAGGATGGCGTCCGCCTTCATGGCCTCGTCGCACGCGCGGATCAGCTTCACCTTCAGCTCGAGGTTCTCCGTCGCGGCCTCGATGACGAGGTCCGCCTTCGCGAAGTCCGCGGGGCCGGCGATCGCTTGGATCCGACCGACGAGGGCCGTTCGCGCCTCCGCCGTCATCTTGCCCTTGTCGACTTGCTTGCCGAGGACCGCGTCGATCTTCGCGCGCCCCTTCTGTGCGAGCTCGAGCGATGCGTCCGCGAGCAGCACGTCGTAGCCCGCCGCGGCGGCCACCTGCGCGATGCCGCTTCCCATTTGTCCCGCGCCGAGCACGCCGATCGTTCGAATATCCATGTGCATCTCTCCCGTTTTTCCGCGGGCGACGTTTACCATGGCTGGGTGACGATGGGAGAAGCCGTTGGCGTGGGACGTCGTGCCTCGTTCGGTGAGCCGCGGAGAGCGCCTGCGAACGTCTCGCGTCGGCTCCGGAGCGCGGCGACGTGGACTCGTCGGATGGCGCATGTCGCGCGTGTGGGCGTGCTCGTGGCGCTGTCGGCTTTCGCGACTGCAGGTGCCGCGGGATGTCGCGCCGAGACGCCGATCGAGCACGCCGAACGGCTCGTGCGGGCAGAGAAGGCCGACGAGGCCGCCGCGCTGCTCATGGAGCACCTCGCGCGATCGCCGGACGACGTCCCCGCGCGCCGGCTGCTCGTCCGCGTCCACGCGTGGGCCGGCGATTTCGGCGCGGCCCAGCGCGACGTCGACGAGCTCGCGCGGCGTCTGCCGAACGATCCGACGCCGTGGATCGAGCTCGGGCACGCCTACGAGCTGACCCATCGCTTCGACGAGGCGCTCGCGGCGTACGATCGGGCGGCGGCCGTCGCGCCGCGATCGCCGGAAGGGCCGCGTGAAGGCGGGATGCGCGCGGCGCGTTGGGGGGAGATCGACGCGGCGCTCCCGAGGCTCGAAGAAGCGCGCCGTCGTGGGGCCCGGGACGCGGACACCCTCCACGCGCTCGGCCTCGTGCGCCTGCACGCGGGCGATCCCGACGGCGCCGCGCGCGCGTACGAAGAAGGCGTCGCGGCGGATCCTTCGCGCGCGGAGAACCTCCTCGGGCTCGCGTCCGTCGCCGTGGTGAAAAACGACGCCGAAGGCGCCCTCCGCGCCTACGATCGGCTGCTCGCGCGGCTCCCTCGCCATGCGCCCGCCGAGCTCGGTCGCGCCTGGGCCCTCGCGTCCTTGGGACGCCGCGCGGACGCGGAACGAGCGCTCGACCACGCCCTCGCGCTCGGCGCGTCGCCGGCCGTCGTGGAAAAGCAACGCCGCCGCCTCGCGATCCCACGCGGCGCGCTCGCCCCATCGGACGCACGGGACGCACGCGAAGACGCGCACGAGGGCGCACGCGGCGGCGCAGGCGCCGAGGCCGACGCTAGCGCAGGCGCCGTCGAAAATGCGGCGCCGTGAGCCGGCTCCGTCGCCGCGCCGTACCCCTTTGACATCGCGAAGGGCCCGGCGAAAGATGTCGCGATGGAAGGCGAAAGCGCTGCGCTGAAGGAACTCCAAGAGGTCTTCGACGATCTCGACACGCTGCTCAAGAACCCCGAGGTCGGCAGCGCCCTGACCGCCCGCGGGCTCAACACGAGCCTCGCGATCGTCGCCGCCGACGCCCTGCGCGCCTACCTCGACGGCGACAAGGCCCGCGCCGCCGAGGATTTCGAGACCGTCGCGGAAGAGATTGGTCGCCGCCACGCGGAGACGAGCGGCCGTTGACCCTTCGCGGGGGGAACGCTACGTGTGTGCCGTGAACGACCGTTCCGGCACGCCCCCGTCTCGATTCGCGCCGAAGCCCCCGTGGCTCAAGGTCCGCGCGCCCGGCGGTGAGACGTACGGCCAGCTCAAGTCGACGTTCCGCGAGCTGGATCTGCACACGGTCTGCGAAGAGGCCCGCTGCCCCAACGTCGGCGAGTGCTGGACCGAGGGGACGGCGACGGTCATGCTCCTCGGCGACGTATGCACGCGCGGCTGCCGCTTCTGCGCGGTGACGAGCGGCGATCCGCGCGGCGCCGTCGACGGCCGCGAGCCCGAGCACGTCGCGCGCGCCATCGCGCGGCTGGGCTTGCAGTACGTCGTGCTCACGATGGTCGACCGAGACGATCTGCTCGACGGCGGCGCGGGCCACGTCGCGCGCACGGTCACGCGCCTGCGCGAGCTCCGGCCCGACATCCTCATCGAGACCCTGCTCGGCGATTTCGGCGGGCACATGGACTACGTCGACACGACGGTCGACGCGCGGCCCGACGTCTGGGCGCACAACATCGAGGTCGTCGAGCGGCTCCAGCGTTCGATCCGCGACGCGCGGTGCAGCTACGCGCGCTCGCTCGGCGTGCTCGAGCGCGTGAAGAAGCGCGATCCGTCGCGCATCACGAAGTCGTCGATCATGGTGGGCATCGGCGAGACCGACGAGGAAGTGGTGCAGACGCTCCGCGATCTGCGCGGCGCGGGCGTCGATCTCGTCACGCTCGGCCAGTACCTGCGGCCCACGCCGAAGCACGTCGCCGTCGATCGGTTCGTCCCGCCCGAGACCTTCGACGCCTACGCCGAGGCCGCGCGCGGGATGGGCTTCTCGTTCGTCGCCAGCGCACCTTTGACGAGGAGCTCCTACAAGGCCGCCGAGGTCTTCGTGCGAAGCATCCTTCGCCCCGGCGATCCGGATGGCGCCGACGCGCTCATGAAGGAGCGCCTCGCCGAGGCCCAGCGCGCGGCGTCCGAGATCGACGGCGAGGCGCGCTCCCCGAAGACGACGAGCGAGCTCGCCGCCCGTGCCGCAGCGGCGCTCCTGCTTCCGGCCGAGAGCCTCGTGCGGCGCTCGAGCGGCGCCTCCTGAGGCCCTGCGCCGAGGCGCCCTGCGAAGCCGAACCGCTCGTGCTTGCCGTCGATTTTCGGCCGGCATGCGTGGCGGCGCACGACGTGCTTCACTAGATCTTTGGCACGGTTCGGGCCGTACACAAGGTATCGCATGGACAAGCGCGCTCTCGTCTTCTTCGGATCTTGCGCCGTCGCCTTCGCGGCGTCGTTCGTGACCACCTCGGCGCGGGCCGACGAACCATCGGCGGAGGACGGCACGTCGGTCGACCGCGTGGCGCCGACCTCGGCCTTCACGGTCGCGTCCACGCCCGACGTCGTGCCGGGCGAGCTCGTCGTGGATTTCGCCGACGATCTCTCGGACACCGACATCGAGCGGTTGGGCCAGGATCTCCACGTCTCGCTCCGCGACAACAGCCCTGACGTCAAAGACGACGGCAACGTCGCGATCGCCGACGTCGCGCCGTCCCGCCTGTCCGAGATCCTCGAGCGCCTGTCCGGCGATTCGCGCGTCGAAGCCGTCGAGCCGATGATCGTCGCGCGCGCGCTGTTCCAGCCGAACGACCCGAAATACGCCGAGCAGTGGCACATGAAGCGCGCCGGCGCCGAGCGCGCCTGGGAGTACGCGTGCGGCGAGGGCGTGACCGTCGCCGTCGTCGACACGGGCATCGCTTGCTACGACCAGAGCGGCTTCATGAAGGGCACGGACCTCGCGGGGACGTCGTGCGTGCCGGGCTACAATTTCGTCGGGAAGAACACGATCGCGGCCGACGACCAAGGGCACGGCACCCACGTCGCCGGGACGATCGCGCAGACCACGAACAACGGCGTCGGCGTCGCCGGCCTCGCGCACTGCGCGAAGCTCATGCCCGTGAAGGTCCTGTCGAAGCAGGGCTGGGGCACGATGGCCGACGTCGCCGAGGGGATCCGCTGGGCCGCCGACCACGGCGCGCAGGTCATCAACTTGTCGCTCGGCTCGTCGATCAAGAGCAAGGTCGTCGAAAAGGCGGTCGTCCACGCGCACGAAAAGGGCGTCGTCGTCGTCGCTGCGGCCGGCAACTCGGGCAAATCCGTCGGCTACCCCGCCGGTTACCGCCAGGCCATCGCCGTCAGCGCGACCGATCGCAACGACAACATCGCGTGGTTCTCGTCGCGCGGCCCCGAGGTCGCCATCGGCGCGCCGGGCGTCGCCGTCACGCAGCAGACCGTCTGCGACGCCGGCAAGAACAAGTGCGAGCAGTGGGGCGTGTTCAACGGCACGAGCATGGCCTCGCCGCACGTCGCGGCGGCCGCGGCGCTGCTCGTCGGTCAGGGCGTCACCGATCCGGAGGCCGTGCGCGCGGTGTTGCAGGCGACCGCCTCTCCGAAGGAGGACAAGAACCTCTTCGGCGCCGGCATCCTCGAAGCGGGGACCGCGGTCGTCCGCACCCATGTCATGCACCTCGCGCTCCGGCTCGCGATCGCCGCGGGCCTCCTCTTCTTCCTCGCGCGCCGCATCCGGAAGAAGGGCGGGACGATGGAGCGCGGGATCGGCGTGGTCGCCGGTGTCCTCGCGGCCGGCACGGGCCTCCTCCCGATGCTCCCGCCGCTCGGCGTGCCCGCGCGCGCCGGTTCGTTGCGATGGATCGCGGAGCTCGCCATGCGTCCGTTCGGCGAGTGGGATTTGATCCTCGTCCCGAGCCTCCACAAGTGGCTCGTGCTCGCGAGCGCGGTGCCGACGTTCTTGCTCACGGCGTTCTTCTTCCAGAACAAGCGCCTCCGTCCGTTCGTCGGCGGATTCGCGGTCGGCGCCGCGGCGCTCGCGGTCCAGATCGCGCTCAGCGGCGAGACGTTCTTCGCGCTCGGGCCGTTCGCGCGCACGCTCTTCTGCGGGCTCAACGCGGCCGTCTGCGCGTGGATCGCGCGGACGGCGCTCGACACGAAGGCGAGCTAGCGCTTCACGTCCGCGGTCGCGATGCGCGGGAACGCGATCGACGTCGCGAGCGTGGCGGCGGACAGGACGACGATGATCCACGCCGCGTGAACGAGGCCCCGTGACAGGCCCTCGGCGCTCGCGCGCAAGAGGGCCGGGTCGAGCTGCGTGCGCTCGGGGCCGAGCATCCGCGCGACGAGCGCCGGGTCGAACGCCCCGCCGCGCGACAGGCTCCGCGCGAGCACGGCGCCCATGACACCGACGCTCACGGTGCCGCCGATGTTGCGGAAGAACATCGTGCTCGCCGTCGCGACGCCGCGCTGGGAGAACCCGACGCTGCTCTGCACGGCGATGACGATCGTCGTGCTCATGAGCCCCATGCCGGCGCCGAACGACGCCGAGAGGATCTGCAAGACCCCGACGTGTGCGCCGTGCGTCATCGCGAGGACGAGCGCGCCCGACGCGGCGACGACGAGCGCCGCGCCGAGTCGAACGAGCGGTCGGAACCCGACCTTCGTGAGCAGCCGGCCCGACAGCGCGCTCGTGATGGGCCACGCGACGGCCATCGGCGTGATCGACACGCCTGCTTGCGTCGGGCTCCCGCCGAGGACGCCCTGGACGTAGAGCGGCACGAACGTCACGAGCCCCACCATCGCGCCGCCGCTCGCCGCTTGGACGAGGCTCGCGGTGGCGAGCGTGCGCTGCGCGAAGAGGCGGAGCGGCACGAGCGGCTCGCGCACGCGCGTCTCGACGAAGAGGAAGAGCCCGACGAGGACGAGGCTCGCCGGCACGAGCCACGCCGCGTAGGCGCTGTCGATGCCGACGAGGAGCGCCACGATCGCGGTCGAGAGGATCGCGGCGCCGCCCACGTCGAGTTTGTGGTCGTGGTGCTGCACGTCCTCGACGAGCGCGACGGACAAGAGCCCGGCGGAGAGGATGCCGAGCGGGACGTTGACGTAGAACACCCATCGCCACGACAGCGCGCTGACGATGAGCCCGCCGAGCAAAGGGCCGACGAGCCCGGCGATGGCCCACACGGATCCGAAGATGCCTTGCATGCGCGCGCGCTCTTCGATGCTGAAAATGTCGCCGACGATCGTGATCGCCATCGGCTGCATGCCGCCGGCGCCGATCCCCTGGATCGCGCGGAAGACGATGAGCTGCGTCATCGATCGCGCCTGTCCGCTCGCCATCGAGCCCGCGAGGAAGAGCGCCATCGACGCGAGCATGACGGGCTTTCGTCCGTGGAGATCGGCGAGCTTGCCGTAGATCGGCACCGTCACCGTCGACGTGAGCATGTACGCGCTGAACACCCAGGCGTAGTGCTCGGCGCCGCCGAGATCGCCGACGACCGTGGGCATCGCCGTCGATACGACGGTCATCTCCATGGCGGCCATCGCGAGCGCCAAGAGGAGGGCGACGACCGTGACGGGCCTTCGGGTGGTCCGTTCGCGGGGGGCCGTCGTGCGTTCGTCCGGCGGAAGCTCGTGAGGCGCGCTCAAGGGAGGTCGCACGCTAGCACGCCGCGGCGGGCGAGGACGTCCGCGGCCCTCGGGTTCGCACCGTCGCAAAAAAAATGAAACCACCGGTGATGCGCTCCGTACTCGCTGGAGAACGCCGTCGCCGCTTCGGAAAGCGCGTGCCGCTGCGCGCCCGCACGCCGCGCGCCATCGGCCCCAAGGTGAAAGGGACGTCTTCGATGCATTTCGGATTTCGCACTCATTTTCGCGTGTTCGGCGCGCTGATCGCGCTCTCGATCGGGACGGGTTGTTCTTCGTCCGAGTCGTCTCCTCCAGGAGGGACCATGGACGCCGATGCCGGACCCGGTGGCGCGGATGCCTCGACGCCGGGGGACGGGGAGTCGCGAGAATTCGAGATCACGATCGAGAACGTGTCCGGCGGCGCGACCCTCACGACGCCCGTGTCGCCGGGGGTCTACGCCACGCACGCGGCCGGTGTCTCGCTCTTCGACGTCGGGCAGACCGATCGCGGCGAGGGTCTTGCGCGCATCGCCGAAGACGGCAACCCCGCGACCCTCGCGGCCTCGCTCGAGACGCGGACGGAGCTCCTCTCGAAGGGCGTGTTCGACACGCCGGAGGGCGCCGATGCCAAGGGACCCGCGCGACCCGGCGACAAATACACCTTTCGCGTGCGAGCGAGCGCGGCGTCTCCGAACCTGTCGTTCGCGACGATGTACGGGCAGTCGAACGATTGGTTCTTTGCGCCCGGACCGGAAGGCCTTCCGCTCTTCGGCGGCGACGGGCAGGCCTTGCCGGAGCGTGACGTGAGCGATCTCGTGTACGTGTGGGACGTCGGCTCGGAGGTGAACCAAGCGCCGGGCATGGGCCCCGATCAAGGCCCACGGCAACAAGGGCCCGACACGGGGCCCGCAGAAGGCGTCCTCGCGCGGTTCACGGACACGACCCGTGCGTATCCGAGCGCGCGGAGCATCGCGCGCGTGACGGTGACCGCGTCCGACGACGGATCGTTCGCCGTCGTCGTCGCGAACGTCTCGGGCCCGACGACGTCCATCGTCACCGGGATTTCGCCGGTCTTTTACGCCGTGCACGACGCCTCGTGGACGCTCTTCGATGAAGGCAGTCCGGCGAAGCCCGGCCTCGAGGGCCTCGCCGAAGACGGAAACGCGGCGGGCCTCGCGGACGCGCGCAAGGGCGAGTCGGGCACGGCGACGGTCGCGGCCGCCTTGGTCGCGGACGGGGCGACGTCGGCCGGAGGCGCGCCGCCCGGCGGATCGTTCACGTTCCGCGTGAAGCCCGACGCCGGCCATCGGTTCTTGTCGATCGCGTCGATGCTCGGCGAGAGCAACGACGCCTTCCTCGGGTTCGGCCCGCACGGCGTCGCGCTCTTGGACGAATCGGGGGCGCCCCGCGACGCGAAGGACATCACCGCCGACGCCGCGCGCATGCTCGTCGTTTGGGACGCCGGGACCGAGGCCAACGAAGTGCCAGGCGCGGGCGCCCACCAAGGTCCGCGCCAGGGAGCCCCGAACACGGGCGCGCCCGATCCGGACCCGAGCGTGCGGCGCTATGCCGACGCGACGAACGACCTGCGGACCGGCGCCGGTGGCGTCCTCGACGTGGGCTTCGAGCAAGGGCCGGACGCGGGGCACCTCGTCGTGACGATCACGAACACCAGCGGAGCCACGCCGTTTCCGGGCCGCGCTTCGCCGGCGATTTGGATCACGCACACGGGGCACCACACGTTCTTCAAGGAAGGCCAAGCTTCGTCCGAAGGGGTCGAGCACCTGGCCGAAGACGGCAACCCCACCGCCTGGGACGCCGCGCTCGCCGGCATCGAAGACGTCTCGGCGCACGGCGTCGTGAACATGCCCGACGGGACGACGTCCACGGGACCGATTGCGATCGGTGCAAAGTACAAGTTCACGATCCCCGTCGGCGGCAACGCGCAGTACTTCGACTTCGCCGCCATGTGGACGCCGTCGAACGACACCTTCGTGAGCCTCGGCGAGAAGGGCGTCGCGCTCGTCGACGCGCAGGGCAAGCCACGCTCACCGGCGGACATCACGGCGGACGCCAAGGCGCTCTTGTCGGCGTGGGACGCCGGCACGGAGGCGAACCAGGCGGGCGCGCTCGGCCCGGATCAAGCGCCGCGTCAGTCGAGCCAAAACACGGGCGCAGGGGAGGGCGGAGGCCTCGTTCGTCGCGTGGACGCGACCTGGGGCGTCCCGGACGCGAAGGACTTCCTCCGCGTGACCGTCAAGCCTCTCTGAGTGACGGTCGAAGGGCTCCAAAGGCGCGGCGTCGCCGGCGGCGTCGCCAGAAAAGGAAAAGCGCTCGAGGTGGTGGGACCTCGAGCGTTTCGCCGTTCGGGCCGCGATTTTCCGGCGATCGTCGATGGCGGGGCAGCCGCATTTTCATGTGGTACGCTCTCGGGAGAGACCCGATGTCGCTCAAGATCGACCAAGACCACTCGCGCTTTCGCGCCATCGTGCGGGGAAGGATTCGCCAGAACCTCCGCAAGTACATCTCCCAAGGGGAGATGATCGGGCGCAAAGGCAAGGATCTCGTCTCGATTCCGATCCCGCAGATCGACATCCCGCGCTTCCGCTTCGGCGACAAGCAGCAGGGCGGCGCGGGTCAGGGCGACGGCGATCCGGGCGATCCCATCGGCGGCGAGCAGGGCGACGAGCAAGGCGACGGCAAGCAGGCCGGGCAGGGCGAAGGCGAGCACTCGCTCGAGGTCGACGTCACGCTCGACGAGCTCGCGGCCATCCTCGGCGAAGAGCTCGAGCTCCCCGACATCCAAGACAAGGGCAAGAGCAAGATCATCAACGCGAAGGATCGCTACACCGGCATCCGCCGCGTCGGCCCCGAGTCGCTCCGCCACTTCCGGCGCACCTACCGCGAGGCGCTCAAGCGCCAGATCTCGATGGGCAGCTATGCGCCGGACAAGCCCGTCGTCGTCCCGATCCCCGACGACAAGCGCTACCGGAGCTGGAAGACCGAGGCCGAGCCCGTCGCCAACGCCGTCATCGTCTACA
>JBGAHN010000001.1:0-98585 GCA_044226145.1 Labilithrix sp.
CTTGTCGTCGCTCGCGCGCTCGCGGGCACGAGGCGGCGCGGGCTCGTCGACGGCCGCCTCGTCCGAAACCTCGGGCGACGCTTTGACGTCGGTCTTCCGACGGCGAGCGCGCTTGTCCCCGCGGAGCGATTCGCGCGCGGCGGCCCCGGATTCGCGCGGGCTCGCGACGACGAACGGGCTCTCGTCGGGGAAATCCTCGCCGGACTCGGCCGAATCCGGCGCGGCCTCGACGTCGAGCTCGGCGTCGCTCCCCGCGAGGATCGTCGCCGCGTCGTTCGTCCGCAGCTCGATGCGCGGCTCTTCTTCCTTGCGTCGTTGCTCGGCCTGCTCGCGTTCGAGCTCGCGCGCCGTGCGCCACGCGTCGGCCACCGTGCGCGCGCCGTTCGCCGTCTTCGAAGCCGACGCCGTCCCGAGCCGCGCCAGCCAATGCATGAGCGCGATGAACGAGAAGCTCGCGCGGCCGATGAGGATCAGCCCGATGAGCGCGAAGCCGACGAGGAAGGATCCGACCGTCGAGAACAGCGAGCGCGCGAGCTCACCGAACAGCTCGCCGACGAGACCGCTCGCCGGATGATTGCCGAAGAGCATCTTGCCCGGCGCGCCGACCTGCACGAGCGCCGCGCCGATGACGACCATGAGGATGTCGCCCGCGAGCCGCGCGGCGGTCGCGTTGCTCTTCTTCCCACGCACGAACGGAATGCCGAGGAGCGCCGCCTCGAGCGGCACCACCCACGCGGCCACGCCGACGAGCGTGACGGCCCAGCGCGCGACGACGGCGCCGACCGGCCCGACCCAATCCGCCCCGTGCACGGCGTTCTCGGTCCCCTCGGCCAGCGCCTGCGGATCGCCGGCGTACGACGCCAGCGCGAGCGACAGGAAAATGGCGAAGGTCCACAAGAGGAGGGCGGCCACCTCGCGCCCGCGCGCAAAGGACTGGGGCTGCGATCCGAGGACCGCCGTCCGCCGCACGTTCGACATCCCGGGCGGTGTCCCCGCGACCGAGGGTCCCGACGGAGTCGCGGAACCCATCGGATTCATGGAAGAAATTGCCGTCGACCGGAGGCGCGGCGTCAAAATGGGCTCGGCCCGACGCGCGTCCGCGCGGGAAAGCTCGATCACCCCGCTCTCGGGCGAAGAAGGCCGGGAGCGCGCCGACTGAAAAAGGCTGAGAATCGCCATACCTACGTTGACCTACATGGGAAGCTAAAGCCTAGCCCACGATCGAGTCAACAACCCGGCGTCCGTGGCTCGGGGGGACCTCCGGACGCCACGTTTCGACATCCTCCCTCCGATCGTCGTTTCGGACACCTTTTCCGATTTCCGATCCCATCCTGCGGGTTCCCGAGGCCCTTCATCCTCGGGCCGCTTTTCGACGCGATGCGGAACGAATCCGGCGCGTTGGCCATCCTGCGCGAGGCCTTCGTCACAACATGCACGCGACGTCGACGCGTCTTCACGGAGCGCGAACGAACAGGAATTCCTTTGGGGGTTCGCGAACGACCAGCGTAAAGTTCTTCCCCACACCTCGAGGATCACGAATGGTCGGAACGAAGAGGCAGCCGTCCTCCCGAAGGTTGGGGCGCGCACTGCTTGTCGCGAGCATCACCGGCATGGCCGGTCTCGCCATGGGAACCAGCGGCTGCCGTGTGGCCGAGCAAGACGTCAAGCGTTGGGAAACGACCCAGCGCGGACCGTACAAGCTCGTCGCCGTCGTCACGCACGACAAATACGCGTGGGACCTGCGCACCGAAGCCGCGCTCGCGCTCATTCGCATGCCGCCGCGGGGTGGCGTGCGTCAGGGCATCGGCTTCCTCATCGATCGCTACAAGGACGAAGAGGGCCAATCCCGCGAAGGCGCGCTGAGCCAAATCAGCGAAGAGGCGCGCCGGCAGATCGTCGATCGGATGGCCGAGTCGCTCGTGCAGACGCTCCAGGCGCCGCCGCCCGCGCGTACGCCCGACGGTCGCATCCCGCCCGATCCGAGCATCCCGATCAAGGACGCGACGTTCGCGATGCTCACCCACGAGCCGCCGCTCGTCGCCAACGACGCGACGCGCACGGCGCTCCGCGACGCGCTCACGCACTGGGCGCAGACGAACTTCGAGGACCGCATCGAGAACGGCGCCCAGCAGTACGGGCTCGAGCAGATGATGCGCTGGCTCGGCCCCGACAGCGTCAAGACGCTGCCCGGGATCATCAACGAGAACACGACGCGCCTCGATCGCATCGCGGGCCTCGTCAACGACGTCGGCGACGAACCGACGAAGCTCAAGGCGTCCGAAGCGCTCGTGCAGCTCGCGCAGCGTTACATGTCGCAAGAGTGGCTCGACGCGCAGACGAAGCTCGTCAAAGAGTCGAACGCGAAGAACAACATCAAGGCGGACGAGAAGCAGGTCGCCGGACAGGTCGAGAAGATCCAAGAGCGGCGCCTGACGGAAGAAGTCTTCCCCGCGATGAAGCGCATCGGCGGGCGGCCCGCGATCGACTTCCTGTTCCAGGTCGCGAGCAACGCGAAGATCCCGGGCGATCGACGCAAGCTGGCGCTCGCCGCGCTCGAGGGGCGCGTCGACAAGAACAGCACGGCCGATCTCGACCGCATCTTCGCGATCGCGAAGGACGACAACACGCCCGACGAAGTGCGCGACGTCGCCTTCACGCGCCTCGGCGAGTTCCCGAAGGAGCTCATCGTGCCGCGGCTCTACACCCTGTTCGACAACCCGAAGTGGAAGGTGCGCTACGTGGCGGCGTCGAACGTCCTCAAGACCATCTCGACCAAGCAGGTCCCCGAGTTCTTGGCGCACTTGCCGAAGACCTCGGGCGTGAAGTTCGCGATGACGGAGCCACTTCTGTACGGCGAGCAAATTCGCGGCATGGATCCGCCGGCGGGCGAGCCGAAGCCGCGCGACGTGATCCGTCCGTACCTCTCGTCGAAGGATTTCGGGGCGAAGATGACCGCGCTCGGCTTCTTCTGGAACGGCAGCGCGGCGGACAAGCCGATCGTGTCCGGCCTCGAGGGCGACAAGACCGAGCTCCCGAAATGCGCCAAAGAGGACGAGTGCTCCTGGGAGTGCGACGTCCCGAAGGGCGACGCCAAGGATCCCTCGGCGACGGAGCCGAAAGAGTTGAAGACGGTCGGCGAGTTCGTGACGTTCTGCCTCCTTCCGACGATGAAGCTTTGAGCCTCCCCGCGCGCGGGAGCGGATCGCTGTAGACTACGAACCATCGGTAGCGACAAAGGGTTGACCAGGATGAGCTCGGATCCCAACAAGAAGAGCCCGCGAACGTTCCAATGCCGGGACCTGCTCTGGGAGACGTTCGAGCAGATGGCCCGCGAGCTCGAGTGCAGCGTCGATTACCTCGTCAACGAGGCCATGAAGCAGTACGCGCGGCAACGCAGTCAGGCGGGGCGCGCGCCGTCGAGCGGCCGCGGTGAGCCGAAGTCTCCGAGCTTCGCGAGCGCGCCTTCGCCGCCGGCGCGAGGGGCCGTCCGTGCGACCGCTGGAGGGCTCGCGCCGCCGTCCGCGCGCGCCGGTCTCCCGCCCATGCCGCCGCCGGCGCGCGGGGCCGTTCCGCCGGCGCCGCCTTCGCGAAGTGGGCTGGGAGCGCCGGCGCGACCGCAGCCGTCCAGTCGGAGCATGCCTCCGCCGATCCCGCCGCCGGGACGATCCGGGCCTTCCATGCCGCCGCCGCTCACGGGCAATCACAACGGCGGCGGTGGGCTGTCGTCGCAGGTCGCGCAGCTCAGCATCGTCTACCAAGGCGACAAGGTCGGTGTGACGAAGGATCGCTTCGTCATCGGCCGCGGCAAGCAGTCGAGCGACTTCACGCTCAAGGATCCCAACGTCTCGCGCCAGCACGCGATGATCGAGTACCAAAACGGCGTCTACTTCATGGTCGACATGGGCTCGACGAACGGCGTCGAGTACAACGGCCAGCGCATCGCGCGCAAACAGATCGCCGAGGGCGACGTCTTCCGCATCTGCGATCACGATCTGCGTTTCACGTACCGTTGATCGCAACGGCGCGATCCGGCCGCGCGGGTAGCGGACGGGATGGTTCGTGCACCCCTGCGCGCGAGGCGCGAAGGCGTGAAGATGAGGCAGGTACCGATGCACGTCGCGATCGTCGGAGCGGGAGCGCTCGGGGCCGTCTACGGCACTTACGTGCAGCGGCACACGCCGGCGAGCGTCTCGTTCGTCGTGCGGCCGAACCGCGTGGCGTCCCGCGAGCCGATCGTCGTGGAACGCGTGCATTTTACACGTAAACGTGGGGCCGCCGACGCGCGCGAGACCATCGACGATCCAGTGCTCGTCGATCGCGTACCGCCCGACGCGGACGTGGTGGTCCTCGCGGTCGGGACGGACGACCTCGACGCGATCCGGCCGCTCCTCGAAGGCACGTCCGCGCCCGTCGTCGTGCTCACGCCGATGATGCCCCAGGACTACCGGCGGATGCGTGAGGCGTTCGGCGCGCGCGTCCTCGCCGCGATGCCGTCGGTCGTCTCGTACCGGCGCGACGACGGCGTCTTCCGCCATTGGCTCCTCCCCTCTCCGACGCGCATCGACGAACCGCGCGCCTTCGACTCCGCGGCCGTCCGAGCGCTCGCTCGCGCCTTCACCGACGCCGGGATCCCGACGACGTTCGAGCTCGGCGTCCACGAGACGAACCCCGCCACGACCGCGTCGTTCATTCCGCTGGTCATGCTCGTGGCCGTCGCCGGCGGCCTCCGCGCGCTGCGCGAAGACGACGCGCTGGTCGACCTCGCCGTGCGAGCGTGCCGCGAAGGCTCCGTCCTCGGTCGACGCATCGGCACCCCCGTGATCGGCGCCGGCTTATCGGCGATCGCCGCGCGACGCTCGTCGCTCCGCGCGTTCGAGGCCATGTGCCGCGCGATTTGTCCCGAAATCCTCCACTACGTCGACGTTCACTTCGGTCGAAAGCTCGCGGCGCAGCACCGCCGCATGGCCGCGTCGATGATCGAGCTCGCGCGCGAGCGAGACCTGCCGCACGCCGCGCTCGAAGAGGTCGCCCGGCGCTTGTCGGACGTACCGCCGATTCTCTAGCCCGATCCGCCTGACCCGTGGGTGCTCGACGGAGGCGCGCTCGTCGGCGTCTCGGCCACGTGCCGAGGAACCGTCACGCGGAACGACGTGCCCGCGACCTCGTCGGAGGTCACGACGACGCTGCCTTGGTGCGCGCGCGCGATCTGATCGACGATGTAGAGGCCGAGGCCCACGCCGCGCGAGTTCCCTTCACGCGGCTTGAAGGGCAAGAAGAGGGTCTCCACCTTCTCGGGCGGAATGAGGCCGCCGTTCCGAACCTCGAAATGCACCCACCCGTCGTCCGAGCCGTCGATCCGGATCTGGATCGGCGACGACGGATCGCCGTGCTCGAAGGCGTTGCCGAGCAAGTTGGAGGCGAGCTGCATCATGCGGTCGATGTCCCACCGCCCCGCGACGTCGCCCACGATGTCGATGCGCACGCGCTCGGCGGTCTCTCCGAACTCGGAGACCACGTGGCGCGTGATCTGCGAGAGGTTCGCGTCCTTCGGCTCGACCGGAAGCCGGCCCTTGACGCGCGCGAGCGCGAAGTCGAGCACCTGCTGGATCAACGCCGCCATGCGCCGCGATCCGCGCTGGATGATGCGCGCCTTCTGCTTCGTCCCCTCGGCGTCGTCGGGGGCTCGCTCGAGCAACGTCGCGCTCGTCAGGATGCTGTTGAGCGGGTTGCGGAGATCGTGCCCCAAGACGCCGACGAAGAGATCGCTCATCCGCTGCGCTTGTTGGATCTGCTCGAGCTGCGTCGCGAGCTGCCGCTTCTGGCGGTGGAGTTGCGCGAACACGTCCACCTTCGTCGACAGGAGGCGCGGATCGATGGGCTTGAAGAGGAAGTCGACGGCGCCCGCGTCGTAGCCCTTGAAAATTCGGTTCCGATCCGGCGTGGAGGCCGTGAGGAAGATGATCGGGACGTGGCGCGTCCGTTCGGTGCCGCGCATCAACTCCGCGAGCTCGAAGCCGTCCATGCCGGGCATGTTCACGTCCACGAGCGCGAGCGCGACGTCGTGCACCAAGAGCGCCTCGAGCGCCTCGTAACCGGAGTGCGCCTCGACCAGACGGATCCCCGGTCTCTTGAGGAGCATGCGGAGCGCGACGAGGTTCTCCGCCACGTCGTCGACGGCCAAAATGGTCACTTCATCGAGCTCGAACATGAAATTCCCTCGTCGCACCAAGCACGGAAGGTTTCGCTCATTCGTCCCACGTCCAGCACACGCGCGTCGGGCACGGCACGAATCGCCGCGCGCGGCATCGAGACCGCAGCCGCCGTCTCCGGCGCCTGCACCCAGCAGATCCCCCCCGCGCGGTGGATGCTCGAGAGCCCCTTCGCGCCATCCGAATTCGCGCCCGAGAGAACGATCCCCAGAACTCCCGAGCCATAAGCCCACGCCGCTGATTCGAACAGGACGTCGATCGAGGGACGTGACAAGTTGACTTGCTCGTCGAGCGACAGGGACAAGAGCCCGGTCCCGTCGACGAGGAGATGATAGTCGGCCGGCGCGACGTACACGCGACCGGGGAGCGCCGGCTCTTTGTCCTCGGCCTCCTGGATCGGCAGAGGACACGTCGGAAAGACGGAGGCCCATACGCCCTTCGTCTGCGGCCCGATGTGCAAGACGATCAAGACGGGGACGGAGAGCGCCGGCGGCAACGTCGGCAAGAGCACGCGGAGGGCTTCGATGCCTCCGGCCGAGCCGCCGATCACGATCGCGCGAACGTCCTTCATCGCATGTCGTCCCGGGTCTTCTTTCATTGCTTCTGGTAGATGCGATTTTCGCGATCGATCTCGACGAACGACGGCGCATGGACGGAGCTGCGCAGATTTTCTTTGGCGCCGAGCCCGAGGAAGCCCTTGCGGACGAGGGATTCGCGGAAAAGGCCCACGGCGCGATCGCGTAGCTCGGGATCGAAGTAGATGAGCACGTTTCGACACGTGACGAGGTGGACCTCGGCGAAGACGTTGTCGGTCGCGATGCTATGATCGGAGAAGACGACGTTCGAGCGCAAGCGACGGTCGAAGGCAACGGCGCCGTACGCGGCCGTGTAATAGTCCGAGAGCGAACGTTTTCCGCCAGCGTCCTGGTAGTTGCGCGAAAATTGCTTGACGCGGGCGACGTCGTAGACGCCGCTCTCGGCCTGTCGCAGGGCTTCGGTGCTCACGTCGGTCGCGTAGAAGATCGTGCGCTTCAAGAGATCTTCTTCGTCGAAGAGGATGGTCAACGAGTAGAGCTCCTCGCCCGTGCTGCACCCAGCGACCCAGACCTTGAGGGACGGGTAGGTCCGGAGCACGGGCAGGATCCGCGTGCGGAGGGAGCGGTAGAACGAGGGATCGCGGAAGAGGTCGCTCACCTGGATGGTGAGGTACTGGAGGACCCGCGCGAGCTGCGCGGGATCGCGGAGCACGCGATGCTGGAGCTCGGAGAGGCTCTCGCACTGCATCGTCGTGAGCGCCTGCGTGAGGCGTCGCCGCAAGGTCGGCCGAGCATAGCCGCGAAAATCGTGGCTGTATCGCCGGAAGATCGCCTCGAGGAACAGGTCGATCTCCAGCTCGAAGAGCTCATGTTCTTGCTTCGACGTGGTCACCGCGGCAACCACACGCGGCAGAGGGAGAGGAGCTTGTCGACCTCGAACGGCTTGGCCATGTAGTCGTTCGCGCCGGCATCCATGGCCTGCTCGCGATCGTCGGCCATGGCCTTCGCCGTGAGCGCGATGATCGGCAAGCGCCTCCACTTGTCGTCCTTCCGGATCTCGCGCATGGCCGTGAGTCCGTCCATTTCGGGCATCATCAGGTCCATCAGGACGAGGTCGATCGAGGGGGTTCGCCGGAGGGCGTCGATCGCTTCGCGGCCGTTGCGTGCGATCTCGACCTTCGCGCCGCGCGGCTCGAGGATGCGCGAGAGGGCGAACACGTTGCGGACGTCGTCTTCGACGACGAGGATGCGGCGACCTTCGAAGGCCGCTTCGCGCTGGCGCACGTCGGCGAGCATGCGTCGTTGTTCCGGAGGGAGCTTCGATTCGACCCGGTGGAGGAAGAGCGTGACCTCGTCCAGGAGCCGCTCGGGCGAGCGCGCGCCCTTGACGATGATCGAGCGCGAATAGCGGCGCAGCTTCTCTTCGTCGGCGCGGGCGAGCTCGCGGCCCGTGTACACGATGATCGGCGGGAAAGAATAAGGCGACCCTTCTTCGGCGATCTTCTCGAGCAAATCGTAGCCCGAACCGTCGGGGAGCGCCAAGTCGAGCACCATGCAGTCGAAGCTGACTTGCTCGAGCTTCGCGAGCGCGTCCTTCACCGTGCCGGCCGAGACGAGCTCGACGCCCTGCCCGCCGAGCAACATGCGGATGGCCTCTTGCTGCCGGACGTCGTCTTCGACGAGCAGGACCCGCCGCACCTCGCGCGCGTGGCGGTCCTGGAGCTTGTTGATCGCCACCACGAGCTCTTCGCGCGCCACAGGCTTGAGCGCGTAGCCGACGGCGCCGAGCTCGAGCGCTTGCTGCACGGCGTCGAACGCGGAGACCATGTGCACGGGGATGTGCCGGGTCGCCGGATCGCGCTTGAGTCGCTCGAGGACGGAGAGCCCCGAGGCGTCGGGGAGACCGAGATCGAGCAAGATGCCGCTCGGCTGGAGCTCGCGGGTCAAGGCGATGCCTTCGTCCGCCGTCGCCGCGATCGCGCAGTCGAAGTCGATCTCGTGGGCGAGATCGTAGAGGGTGCGGGCGAACGCGTCGTCGTCTTCGACGACGACGATGAGGCGACCGGGGCGCGTGAGCCGAGCGCGATCGTCGTCGACGTTCGCGCGGCGCGACTCGGGTCGGACGGCGGCCGAACGAACGGGGTCGACCTGCCCGGCCTCTCTCTCGCGAGCCGGGCGATCGGAGACGCGGCGCTCGGGGAGACGGTGCGTGGAGGGACGAGGTCCGGGGGATTCGCCCTCTGCCACGCGCCAGCCTTTCTCGCGCGCCTCACGCGTCTCGCGCGTGCCGACGGCGAGGCCGTCCGTCGGAAGCACCAAGGAGAACGTGCTCCCTTTGCCCACCTCGCTCTCGACCTCGATGCGCCCACCGAGCAGCTGCGCGAGCTCGCGCGAAATGGAGAGCCCGAGACCCGTGCCGCCGTATTTGCGACTCGTCGTCCCATCGGCCTGGCGGAAGGCCTCGAAGATGATCTCTTGCTGCTCGGCGGGGATGCCGATCCCCGTGTCGCGGACGGCGAACCGGACGCCCCCGTCCTCGCTCCGCGTGACCGCGAGCTCGACCTCCCCGGACGACGTGAACTTGAACGCGTTCGACAGCAGGTTCTTGAGGATCTGCTCGAGCCTCCGCCCGTCGGTGACGATGCGCTCCGGCGCGCTCTCGGCCGAAACGCGCAACGCGACGCCCTTCTGATCGGCCACGGGACGGAAGTACGCCGCGAGGGTATCGACGATGGGGGCGATCCGCAGGGAGTCCGCGTCGATGTCCGCGCGCCCCGCCTCGATCTTCGACAAATCGAGGATGTCGTTGATGAGCACGAGCAGATCGTTGCCGGCGCCGTAGATGGTCTCGGCCGACCGCACCTGATCGGGCAGGAGGTTGCCTTCTTTGTTGTCGGCGAGCAGGCGCGCGAGGATGAGCGAGCTGTTGAGCGGCGTGCGCAGCTCGTGCGACATGTTCGCGAGGAACTCGGACTTGTAGCGGCTCGCCCGTTCGGCGTCGGTCCGCGAGCGCGCGAGCTCGTCGCGCTGGCGTTCGAGCTCTTGCGTCTGGATCTCCATGACGGCGTTCGTCTGGTTCAGCTCCTCGTTCGAGGCTTCGAGCTCGGCTTGCTGGGCCTCGAGCTCGGCTTGCTGGGCTTCGAGCTCTTCGGCCTGCCGCTGGCTCTCTTCGAGGAGCTCGCGGAGGCGCGCCTTGTATTGGGCGGAGGCCAGCGCGAGCGCGAGTGGTTCCGACACGCGGCGGAAGAGCTCTTCTTCCATCTCTTCGATGCGTGTCATGGTTCCGATCGTCACGACGGCGACGATCCTGCGATCCGTCCGGAGAGGGCTCACGACGACGTGACGCGGCGCGCCCGCGCCGATGCCGGTCTGGACGCGAAGGAATCCATCCGGGAGATCGTGGACGATCCGGAGCTGGCCGCTCGTCGCCGCCTCGCCGACGAGGCCTTCCCCGGAGCGGAACGACGACGGCGTCCCCTCCGTGTCGAGCGCGAACGATGCGCTGCGTTCGAAGACGTTGCCGTCGAGGACGTAGAGCGCGCCGACCTGCGCGCCGACGGCGCTCGCGAGACCGCTCAACAGCCGCGACCCGACTTCGGCGATCGGGAGCTCTCCCTGCAAGGCCTCGAGGAGCAGCGCTTGCGTGCGCCTCAACCATTGCTCGTCTTCGGTCACCTGACGCGAGCGCAGGATCTGCCGAATCATGAACGCGACCGGCCAAAGCGTGGCGGCGTAGAGCGTCCGGTTCATGACCGTGACCCACGGGGCCACGACGGTGGCGCCGCCGAACGGGTTGGCCCCGAAGAACGCCGTGGCGACGGTGGAGATCGCCGCCACGTACAGCGGGAGAATCGGCGTTCGCGCGAAAACACACGCCGCCAGCGGCACGAGGTACAAAATCCAGACCGCGAACCCGAGCGGCGTCAGGAGGTCGGCGAGGATGACCGCCACCATCGCCGCACCGATGAGGAAGAAGATGATGGGCGACGTGCGGCTGCGCTTTCGCGGCGCCAAGCCGGTGACCGAGGTCGATGCGTTCGTGGGCAAGAAGAACTCCGTCGATGAGGGTCGGTCGCACGCCACGAACGCCGCACCGACCGCCGAAGGTCGGTGCCGAAACGTCTTCACTCGATTCAGGGTCCGGTGGTGAGGATGCGGCGCACCTGCCCCCCCGACAGGCGGCGGTCATGCTCGTCCGTGGATCGGACCGTGTCAACGACGCCGCGCGCCATCCCTGGAGAGGACGGCCGATCCCACGTCGAACCGCGAATCGTGCCGCACGGAGCAGCGGGCCGAACGAAAACGGGGGGCGCCGCGCGGGAAGCTGCGATAATCGCGAAATGCGCCGGCCGGACGACCGCCCGCTTCGACGATTGCCCACGCTCGAGCGATCGAAAGCCACACTCGAGCGCTGCGTGTTCTGTCCGAAGCTTTGCCGGAGCGCCTGCCCCGTCTCGAACGCCGAGCCCCGCGAGACCCTGACGCCGTGGGGCAAGATGAGCATGGCCTACTTCGCCGCGAACGGGAGCGTCCCCGTCGAACCCGCGTACGCGGCCCCCGCTTGGGCATGCACCGGCTGCTTCGGGTGCCGCGAGTCGTGCGATCATCGAAACGACGTCACGGGCACCCTCTACGAAGCGAGGAGCGCGCTCGTGTCCGCCGGCGTCGCTCCCGAAGGCGCGACGGCGGTGATCCGGAACTTCCCGTCGACGCGGGCCTCGCAGGGCGACGCGGCCCGGCGGTTCGCGTCGATGCCCGAGGTCCGGCCCGACGCGAAGACGGCGCTCCTGCTCGGGTGCGCCTACGCGCGGTCGTCGTCCTCGGTCGCGCGCGACGCGATCCGCGCGACGGCCAAGCTCACCGGAGGCCCCGTGTCGATCGCGACGGCGTGCTGCGGCGCCCCGCTCCTTTATGCCGGCGACGAGGCGGGCTTCGCCCGGCAAGGGGCGCTCCTCGCTTCGAACCTCGAGGGCAAGGACGACGTCGTCGTCCTCGACGCCGGATGCGCCACGGCGATTCGTGTGCATCATGCATCGAAAGGCCTCGAGCTCGCGCCCGCCGTCGAACATTTCATCGAGCTCGCCGGCCGGAAGGCGTCGATGCTCCAGCCGACGAACGCGTTCGGGGACGGCGTCGTGCGCTACCACGATCCTTGCCAGCTCGGCCGAGGCCTCGGCGTGTACGACGCGCCTCGCGCCATCCTTGCACGGGCGCTCGGGCGCGCACCGGAAGAGTTCGCGCGAAACCGCGAGGGCGCGCGCTGCTCCGGCGGCGGAGGGATCCTGCCCCGGACGATGCCGGACACGTCGGCGGCGATGGCCGACCTCCGGATCGCCGAACACGAAGAGCTCGGCGGCGGGACCATCGTCACGGCGTGCGCGTCGAGCTACAAGCGGTTCGACGTGCAGGGCGCGAAGACGCTCGACCTCGTCACGATCGTCGCGCGATCGCTCGGGGTCGACGCAACGTGAGCCCGTCGAGCCCGTCGAGCCCGTGATGCTTCTGCCGCCCCCGTCCGCCGTCGAAAAGCCCAGGAAGACCGTCGCGACGCGCATCCTCGTGTCGTTCGCGGTGACGCTCCTCGCGTTCGCCGTGACGGCGGGCTACTCGGCCATCGCGCAAAAACGAACGGCCGAAGACAGCGAAGCGCTCGCGAAAGGCTACGTCCCGGTCGCGCTGAAGATCGGCCAGCTCCGAGCCGTGCAGTCGACGCTCGCCTCGCTCATCGACGGCATCCCGGACGAGAAGAACCCGCTGTCGATGCGCGCCCTGCTCGAGACGTTGAGCAGCGTGCGCGGCGCCGTCTTCGACGAATCGCACGCGACGATCCGAGAGCTCCGGACGCTCGGGCTGGAGGAGTCCGAAACCGCCGCGGCGCTCGCGCGCGAGCTCGAGGCCATCGAGGCCTCGTTCGCGTCCGATCGCGCGTCGCTCGACCGGCTCTTCTACGCGTTCGACACCGGGGATCGCGACGGCGTGAACCGCGAGGTCGTCCACCTGGGGAACGTCGAGCACGAAGGCGTGAAGAAGCTCCGGGCCCTCGCCGAGCACGTCGAGCTCGCGATGAACGATCTCTCCGCGGCCGCGCGGGCGCGCGAACGTCGCGCCATCGTCCAACTCGCCGTCCTCGCCGCGCTGACGCTCGCCGTCGGGGTCGGCGTCGCCATCCACACGCGGCGCCTCCTCCGGCCGCTCGAACGCGTCACCGAGCGCGCGCGCGCCGTCGCCCGGGGCGATCTCACGCCGGAGCCCGTGCTCGACACCGACGACGAAATCGGTCAGCTCGCGAGCGCCTTCGAGCGCATGGTCACCGCGGTCGGGCGCGAGCAGAGCCGCGCCGTGGCGAACGAGCGGCTCGCAGCCATCGGGAAAATGGCCGCGCACGTCACGCACGAGATCCGCAACCCCCTGTCGTCGATCGGGCTCAACATCGAGCTGCTCGAAGAGGAGCTCGGCGGAAGCGAGGTCCCCTCCGAGGCCAAGCAGCTCCTCGTGTCGATCACGCGCGAAGTGCAGCGGCTGGAGCATCTGTCCGAGGAATACCTGCGCGTCGCGCGCCTGCCCGAGCCGCGCATGGAGGCCGAAGATCTCGCGAGCGTCGTGCAGGACATCGCGTCGTTCGTCGGCCCGGAGATGACGCGCGCGGGGATCGAGCTCGCGCTCGCGATCCCCGACGAGGTGCCGCCGGTCCTCTTCGACGAAGGACAGATCCGGCAAGCCTTGATCAACGTCCTGCGCAACGCGCGCGAAGCCATGCCCGACGGAGGACGCATCGATCTCTACGTCCGGGCCGAGGGCATGAGCGTCCTCATCGGCATCGACGATCGCGGCGGCGGCATCCCCGAGCCCGTCCGCGCGCGCATCTTCGATCCGTTCTTCTCGACGAAGGGCGAAGGCACCGGCCTCGGCCTGGCCATCACGCGCCAGATCGTCGAAGCCCACGGCGGCTCGATCGCCGTGAGCCCGCGGGAGGGCGGCGGCACGTCGTTCCACGTCCTCTTGCCGATCGCGCACCGCCCGTCGATCACGCGCGAAGGCGCGCGCTGACGAAAAACCTGGTAACCCTTCGGGCATGACATCCCCTCGTCCGGACGGACGCGCCCACGATGCCCTGCGCCCCGTCGACATGACGGTCGGCTTCCACCGCATGTCGGAAGGTTCCGTGCTCTACCGCGCGGGCTCGACGGTCGTCCTCGCCACGGCCTCGGTCGACGAGAAGGTGCCGCCGTGGATGGAAGGGAAAGGCAAGGGCTGGCTCACCGCCGAGTACCAGATGCACCCGCGCTCGAACCCGCAGCGACGCGAGAACCGCGACGGGCGCGGCAAAGCGCCGAGCGGACGCACGCAGGAGATCCAGAGGCTCGTCGGGCGTGCCCTGCGCGCCGCGATCGATCTCGAGAAGCTCGGCGAGCGGCAGATCACCATCGACTGCGACGTGCTCGAAGCCGACGGCGGCACACGCACGGCGTCCATCACGGCGGGGTTCGTGGCGCTCGCGCTCGCGCTCGCGAAGACGAAGGTGGCCGGGACCCTGAAGGGGCCCGTCCTCCGCGAACCGGTCGCGGCGATCAGCGTCGGGTACGTGAAAGAGGCCCTCGCGCTCGACCTCGTCTACCTCGAAGACTCGCGCGCCGAGGTCGACCTCAACCTCGTCGCGACGCGCTCCGGCGCCATCATCGAAGTCCAAGGGACCGCCGAAGGCGCGCCGGTGCCGCGCAAGACGATCGACGCCATGACCGACCTGGCGCTCGCCGGCATCGTGGAGCTGACGCGCACCCAAGAGCGCGTGCTGGCGAACCACGGCGTCGTCCTCGACGAGCTCTTGATCCGAGGCACATGAGGCACGTCCTCGTCGTCGCCACGCACAACCGCGGCAAGCTCGGGGAGCTGCGCGCGCTCCTCTCGGATCTCGACGTCGAGATCGTCCCCCTGCGCGACGTGCTCGGTCGAGAGCTCGTCGTCGTCGAAGACGGCGCGACGTTCGAAGCGAACGCGATCAAGAAGGCGCGGGCGGCGTTCGAGGCGACGACGATGCTCACGCTCGCGGACGACTCCGGGCTCGAGGTCGACGCGCTCGGGGGCGCGCCCGGCGTGCACTCCGCGCGCTACGCGGGCGAGCACGCGACGGACGCGGACAACAACGCGAAGCTCCTCGCGGCGCTCGCGAACGAAGCTCCGGGTAGCGGCGACGTCGTGTCGAAGGCCCGCTTTCGATGCGTCCTCGCCCTCATCGATCCGTACTGGAATCAGGGCGCCGTACGTCGTCGAAGGCGTCTGCGAGGACCCGATCACACGCTCGCCGCGCGGCGGGGAGCGGCTTCGGCTACGATCCTTTGTTCGTCGTCGACGGCTCGGATCGCACGATGGCGGAAGCTCTGAAAGGCGAGAAGAACCGCGTCTCGCACCGCGCGCGGGCGTTCGCCAAGCTACGGCTCGTGCTCGAAAAGGTTCTCGCCACGCGAGACGAGCTGGCGCGCGACGTGGGCTCGACGTAAAGCGTCGACGTCGCGACCGAACGCGCCGGACGCGGCACCGACGACGAAGCGGCATCGCGGGACCGAACCGCGGTGGCGTGGGTAGGTGACGCGAGTCGTCAGCCGCGCTCGCGAAGCTTGGCTTCGAGCTCGGCGATCCGACGCTCCGCGGCGAGACGCGCTTCGGTCTCTTCGCGACGCGCTCCTGCGACGGCCTCTTTGCGGTAGGCCTCAGCGTCCTTGCGATGGGCATCGACCTCGCGACGCAAGGCCTCTTCCACCTCCTGCTTCTCTTTCTCGGCCGCGCGCCGCGCCTCGAGGTTCGTCGGCACGAGCTCTCGCCCTTCGATGTCGCGCGCGAGGCGCAGGCCGTCGAGCTTCTCGATCCGTCCGACGAGCAACGTCATGCCGAGCGTCAGGCACGGCGTGCGTTCGTCCTCGACGACGCGCTCGACCAAATCTCCGTCGATGCGGTCCCACGCGCGAAGCCGTGCGCCCCTTCTTGCCGTCCGCGTGGAACACCACCAGCTCGCGCACCCCGAGCGACCGGTACCGCGACATCTTCTCTTCGAACGTCCACCGCTCCGGCGAATCGCTCGGCGACAAGATCTCGAACGCCAGCTCCGGCGTCCCCTCTTCCCACGTCTTCCACGACTCGAAGTGGTGCTGCGGCACACCGAGCTTCACGAACCCGTCGGGCGCCAAGGCGCGCCTCGTCGTCGCGCCGTCGAAGTACAAGAACTGGTCACCGCCGACGGTGTTCTCTTCGCCGACCGCTGCGCGCAGAATCTCGCACAGCGCCTGGCAAAGCAGCGAATGACGTGTGCTCTCGGGCAATTTCTCGTCCTCCGGCTCGCTCGATGGGTAGACGAGTGGCTCGATGGGCCGGACGTGTCGGAGCGAGCGAGCGCGGGCCGAGGTCACGAACACCACTCTATCGCACGACGTGCGTGCCGCCACGCCCCCACCTCAGCACTTGCCGTGCCGCCGTCGAACCCCCGTCTTTCCAAGGCCTTGCGCCCTCCACGAGAGTGGCCCGGCCAGGCCGCGATCGGGCCCGGCCAGCCGAGGCCACGAGGAAAAGAAAGAAAGTGAACCTCGACGCGAAACGAGGGAGCGGCTTTGCTCGTAACGCCGGTATGCACCTTCGCCTCCCCTCCCGCGTCCTCGCCGTTGGTCTGCTCGCGCTCGCGTCGTGCCGCTCCGTCGCCCCTGGGGGCTCGGCGTCGGAGGTCAAGCCCGAGGCGTCGACCGCGTCGGACACCACGACCGCTCTTTCGAACGCCACACCCCCGACGCGCCGCAAGGTCGGAACCGACCCCGGTCACGTCGGCGACGGGACGCCGCTCGTCCCCCAAGAGGGTCACGCGCTCGCCGCGTTCGCGGGCGGATGCTTCTGGGGCGTCGAAGACAACTTCCGCCAGGTCCCCGGCGTCACCGCGACGGCCGTCGGCTACACCGGCGGCACGACCACGAACCCGACGTACGAGAGCGTCTGCTCGCACACGACCGGCCACGCCGAGACCGTGCTCGTCGAGTTCGATCCGAAGACCATCGCGTACGCCGAGCTCGTCGCGGTCTTCCTCGAGAACCACGATCCGACGACGTGGAACCGCCAAGGCCCCGACGTCGGCGACCAATACCGGAGCCACATCTTCACCTTCGACGACGCCCAAGCCACCGCCGCGCGAACCGTCATCGCCGAAAAGGAGAAGGCGCTCGGCAAGCCCGTCGTCACGCGCGTCACGCCCATCGGTCCCTTCTGGAAGGCCGAGGAGTACCACCAGCAATACGACGAAAAGACGGGCACGCACTCCTGCCCGATGCCCCGCGGCTTGCCGAACCACCTCGGCGCACGCAAGACGGACGGGTGACGGCGAGGCCACGCGAGCCTCGCCGTCCGGTGCCGCGCCGCCTCGCGCCTCGCCTCGCTACGCCAGCTTCTTCTTGAGGAGCTCGCTCACGAGCTTCGGGTTCGCCTGCCCGCCGGTCTTCTTCATGACCAACCCGACGAGCGCGCCGAACACGTTCGCGTTGCCCGCGCGGTAGCGTCCGACGGCGTCGGCGTTTTCGGTGAGCACGGCGTCGACGGCCGGCGCGAGCGCGTCTTCGCTCGCGATTTGCTGCATGCCGCGCGCCGCCGCGATGGCCTTCGGCGTGCCGCCTTTGTCGAACATCTCGGCGAGCACGTCTTTGACCTGCTTCGTCGAGAGGGTCCCGTCCACGAGGAGCCCGACGAGCTCCGCCGCCTCCTTCGCCGCGAACGGCGGCGCCGCGAGCTTGCGCGTGCGGAGCTCGCCGAGCACCTCGTTCACGAGCAGGCTCGCCACGCCGCGCTTCGCGTCCGCGAAGTTCGCCGCGACGTCGTCGAAGATCGCGAGCAGCGCCGCCTCCTGGACGAGGACGCGCGCCTCCTGCGCCGAAATCCCGTGCGTGTCGACGAGCTTCTTCGCGTCGGCAGGGAGCTCGGCCGGCACGGGAGCCTGCGCCGCGGCCTTCGCCTCGCGCGCCTTCGGAGCCTCTTTCGGCGCGCCCTTGTCGCGCCCGTCGCCCTTGCCACCTTTGGCGACGACCTTCGCCCAGCCGTCCTTGAGCGCCACGGTCCGGTTGAAGATCAACGCGCCGGACGCGCTGTCCGCGTCCACGACGAAGAAGCCCAGCCGCTCGAACTGGAAGCGATCGCCCTTCTTCGCGCCCTTGAGGCTCGGCTCGAGCTTCGCGCGGCGCACGGTGAGCGAGTTCGGGTTGAGCTCCGTGAGCCAATCGGCGCCGTCGCTCCCCGGGCTCTCCACCGAGAACAGCCGATCGTAGATGCGCACTTCGCCGTCGATGCTCTCATCGGCGCTCACCCAGTGGATCGTGCCGACGTTCTTCGCGCCCGCCGGAGCGACTCCGCCCCGCGTCGCCGGATCGTGCGCCACACGAACGGCCGTGATCTCCCCGGCCGCGTTCTTCTCGACGCTCGTACACGTCACGATGTACGCATGCCGGAGCCTCACCTGCGCGCCGGGCGCGAGCCTGTGCCACCCTGCCGGCGGCACCTCGGCGAAGTCGTCCCGCTCGATGAAGAGCCGTCGCGTGAACGGCAGCGGACGCGTCCCCGTCTCCACGCCTTCGGACGGCGTGGTCCCCGGCGGCCAGTACGGCGCGTCGAACGTCTCGACCTCGCCCTCGGGGAACGACTCGACGATCACCTCGAGCGGCTTCTCCACGGCCATCACCCGCGGCGAGCGCCCGTCGAGATCTTCGCGCACCGTGTGCTCGAGCAACGCGACGTCGACCGTCGAGATGTTCTTCGCGACGCCGATCTTCGCGCAAAACGCGCGGATCGCCTCGGGCGTGACCCCGCGGCGCCGGAGCCCCGCGATCGTCGGCATGCGCGGATCGTCCCACCCCGCGACGTGCTTGCCCTCGACGAGCTGCAGGAGCTTGCGCTTGCTCATCACGGTGTACGTGAGGTTCAGCCGCGCGAACTCGATCTGCTTCGGGACGTGCGCGACCTCCGTGGCCGAGAGGACCCAGTCGTAGAGCTCCCGCGCGCTCTCGAACTCGAGCGTGCAGAGCGAGTGCGTCACCCCCTCGAACGAGTCCTCGAGGCAGTGCGCGAAGTCGTAGAGCGGATAGATGCACCATGCATCTTTCGTCCGGTAGTGGTGCGCGTGCTTGATCCGCACGAGCGGCGGGTCGCGCATCTTCATGTTCGGCGAGCTCATGTCGATGCGCGCGCGCAGGACCCGCTCGCCGTCCTTGAACTCGCCTTTTCGCATCCGCCGGAAGAGGTCGAGGTTCTCCTCGACGGACCGCGCGCGGTACGGGCTCTCCTTGCCCGCCTCGGTGATGGTGCCGCGGTAGTTCTGCGCGAAGTCGTCGTCGCTCAAATCGCACACGTACGCGCGGCCGAAGCGGATGAGCGTCTCGCCGAGCTCGTAGAACCGCTCGAAGTAGTCCGAGGCGTAGTACATGTGCTCGCCCCACGAAAAGCCGAGCCACTTGACGTCGCGCTGGATGGACTCGACGTAGGCCATGTCCTCCGTCGTCGGGTTCGTGTCGTCCATGCGCAAATGGCAGCGCCCGCCGAACTCGGCCGCGATGCCGAAGTCGATGCAGATCGCCTTCGCGTGGCCGATGTGGAGGAAGCCGTTCGGCTCCGGCGGAAAGCGCGTGACGACGCGTCCGCCGTTCTTCGCGGCCTTGACGTCGGCGCGGACGAGATCGCGGACGAAATCGGAAGGAGCGGCGGCCGAGAGGTCGGGGCTCGACGTGCGGGAAGTCATGCTCCCGCGCACGATAGCGCAATCAGACCGGGATCACGCCGCGCTTTCGATGGGGTCGCTCGACCTGCTTGTGCCGCGCCAGCTCGAGGCCCCACGCGACGGCCTTGCGCGTGTCGCGTGGGTCGATGACGTCGTCGACGAGCCCCCAACCCGCCACCTTGTAGACGTCGATGTTCTTCTGGATCTGGTCGACGATCGCCTTCTTCATCTCCGGCGGCGGCTCCTGACCGCCGAAGAGCTTGCGCGCGGCGATGCCCACCATGCCCTCGGCGCCCATGACGGAGATCTCGCCCGTCGGCCACGAGACGATGAGGTCCGGCTCGTACGCGCGCCCGCACATGACGTAGTAGCCCGCGCCGTACGCCTTGCGGACGACGACCGTGATCTTCGGCACCGTGGCCGCGCTCATGACGTGCAAGAGCTTCGCGCCGTGGCGGATGATGCCCGCGTGCTCGACCTTCGAGCCGACCATGAAGCCCGGCACGTCCTGCAAGAAGAGGAGCGGCACGTTGAAGGCGTCGCAAATCTGGATGAAGCGCGCGGCCTTGTCCGCCGAGTCGTTCTCGAGGATGCCGCCGAGCCACGCGGGCTGGTTCGCGACGATGCCGACGCTCTTGCCGCCGACGCGCGCGAGGCACGTGATGATGCTGCGCGCGAACCGCGGCTTGATGTCGAAGATCTCGCCGTGATCGACGATGGCGCGGATGAGCTTGTACATGTCGTACGGCTTGCGCGTCGATTCGGGGAGCAGGTCGAGGAGCGACTCGTCGCGCCGATCGATGGGATCGGTGACGGGGAGCTCGGGCGGGCTCTCGTCGCAGTTCGACGGGAAGTAGGAGAGGTACTTCTTCACGGCGTCGACGCACGCCGCGTCGCTCTCGAACTCGCCGTCGCCGACGCCGCTCACCTCCGAGTGGATCTTGCTGCCGCCCAAGTCTTGCTCGGCGATGTCTTGCCCGGTCACCGCCTTGACCAGCGGCGGCCCGCCGAGCGCGAGCGAGCCGACGTTCTTGACCATCGGCACGTAGTCGGCGAGCCCGGGGATGTAGGCCGTCCCCGCGGCGCCCGGTCCGACCATCGCCGCGACTTGGGGCACGACGCCGCTCATCACGACCTGCTCACGGAACAAGTGCCCCGACCCCGCGAAGAGCGAGATCATGTCGGGGTGGGTCGCGCCCGGATCGATGCGCGCGCCGCCCGAGTCGACGAGCCAGATCATCGGCCAGCGACCGCGGAGGCTCATCTGGCGGAGGCGCGTGACCTTCTCTTCGCCGGTCTGCCCGATGCTCCCGCCCTTGACCGTGAAGTCGTACGCCGCGCAGCACACCATGCGCCCGTCGACCTTGCCGAACCCGGTGACGACGGCGTCGGCCGGCGGCTTGTCCTTGCCCCCTTCGCCGGCCGCGAGCCCCATCTGCGTGCCGTGGACGCCGACCTCGAACCACGCGCCGTCGTCGAACAGCCGCGCGAGGCGTTCACGCGCGGTGAGCTTGCCTCGCTCGTGCTGCTTGTCGACCCGCTCCTTGCCTCCCATCTCGAGGATCTGCGCCCTCCGCGCTTCGAGATCGGCGACCAGCTCTCGCATGTTCGGCATCGGCATCTTCTCCGTCGGAAAAAGACTTTCCGACGGATATATTTCGCATGCGAAACGTTTCGTCGCAAGCCTCTTGCGCGAAAGATCTTCGCCGCGTCGTGGATCGCACCGAGGGGCACACGACCGAGGTGCGACCCTCGGCCTCGCGACGACCTCGCGAGCGCTCCAGCTCAGGGCGTCGGTTCGCCCGTGGCGCCGCGCAACGAAGCGCTCGCGGCGAGGACGACCCGGCGAGCACGCATCGCGCTGCCGAGCGGGCGGTGCTCACGCAGCGTGTGCCACGGCGTGAACGAGAGGTCGTTGCACATCTCTTCGGAGGCCTCTTCCCTGGCGAGATCGATCGCGCCGAAGGTCAAGCGCCCGAACTTCGTGAACGGCGTCTTCCACGGGACCGACACGTCCTCGATAGGCTCCGTCGTCGCGTCTTTCTGGAATTGAACCGAGAAGTCGACGCACACGGTCCCTTGCGCGAGATCCTTCGCGAGCGCCGCGCGGATGTAATCAGGGTCCTTCTTGTTCGGCTTCTCGTTCTTCGGAACGCACCGGTCGCCTTCCAGGACCCCCGCCGTGGCCATCACCTTGAAGGCGCCCTTCGCACGAGCCGTGTTCGGATCGCCATCCTCCAGACCGAGCGCGTTCGGCGCCGCCGAGTAGAAGACGTCGCCCAACGGACTTCCGACGTTTTCGGTTTGGGGACGAACGCGGTTCACGAAGAAATCCACGATTCGGACGTTCTCGTCCCGCGTCAGGAAGGCGCCCACCTTGGCCAACGCCTCGATGCGCCCGAAGATCCCGTCGCTGTCCTTGGCCGCGGCCATCGCCTTGGCGAACTCGATCATGTGCCGCGGATCCGACGCCGGCGCGACGTCTTGATCCGCCATCAAGAAGTCCTGCGTGGTGGCCGACTCGTCCTCCGGGCGCGAAACGATGCGCGGCCCCGTGACGCCCATGATCTTCACCGCGAAGCCGCGCACGTCGACCTTGCGGTCACCTTGCGTGTTGCTCATCCCGTTCGAGAACCTCGCCCACGTCGGGTAGGTCGCGTTCTCGGCGAAGAGGCCGACGCGCGCGCCCTCGGGGAGCGCGGAGTTGTCGATCGCGAGCTCTCCACGCACGCACGCGTGGGCCTTCGCGTGGAAGGTGCGGAGGGGACGCGCCGCGTCCGTCTGCTCCTTGACGCCTTGTTGGATGGCGTTCGCCACCTTCGCATACCCCTCGAATTCGGCGGCTTCGTCGGGCAGCCAATTCTCCTCGCCGATGCCGAGGCGCTTTTGCGCCCACGGGTTGTACGGGTCGACCTTCGAACGATCGATCTTGTTGCGCGCGAGGTTCGCGAGGTTGGAAAGCGAAAGGTCGCTCTCGTCGCTCACGGTTTCGTCTTCGGAAGCAAATCCGCAAGCAACGACGAGTACGGCCGATGCGATCACACACGAGATGGAGCGTTTCATCGTCAGTTCCTCACGATCGTTCGTCGGGCGTTCGAGGTGCCCGGGGCAGCAAAGCCTCCGAGCGAGGACATGGCGCCTTACGCAAGTTCCAGGCCCAAGCGAAACGAGCGAGGAATTTGCGCACTTTCGAGGGAAATGTAGGTTCGACGACGCGGCGACCATCGGGGATGGCGCGTCGAGGCCCCAGAAACGGCGACTCACCGATCCAGCAGGGGGTGTCCGAATTCAGGGCACCGCGCCCAGACGCGTCAAATCGACGACGAAGCGGACGAGCGAACCGTCGCCCGAAGGAACGCCGACGTGGAGTCGGTCGTCGCGCACCGATGCGAGCAGGCGCCGGACCGGGTTCTTGCGGCCGTCGGAGAGCGAGGCCTTCGGATCGAACGCCGCCCGGAAGCGCGCTTGCTCGACGAGGCGCATCGGGTTGGAGCGAAGCCGCGCGATCACGACCGACGTGTCCTTCACCTCTCGGATTTGGGTCGACTCCGAGCATCCGCACCCACCGAAGATGTCGCACGGCACGTTGCTGTCCGTCGTGTAGGTCCGCGCGCGCGTCACTTGGGCTTCGAGGTAGACGAGGAGCGGCTCGCCCGACGCCTCACGAACCCACGTCGCGCCGAGACCGGGGACGGTCCACGCCTCTTCCTCGCAGGTGTAGCCACAACCGTCGCCGCCGCACGGCGTCCCGCGCGCGATGCGGATCTCGACGTCCTTGCCCGCGTCGTCCTTCGCCAGCACGGCCAAGTCTCCGCCGTCGAACGCCGCGACGAGGGGTCGATCCGACGGGTCGGTGATCACGGCCATGGGCGAGAGCCCGCGCCCCGCCGCGATCGTCACGCGCTCCTCGCCCCGCACGACGGTGACGCCGCCGCCGACGTCCGGCGGCGCAACGAAGATCGGGAGGCCCGCGCGGTCGAAGTCGAAGATGGCCGAAGGCGCATCCGAGAAGAACGCGTCTTTGCCGCTCTTTCCGCGCGCGAGCGACGCGAGCTTCTTCCCTTCGCGCTGCGTGTTCGCGACGACGTAGAGCGTCCCGTCCGACGAGAGTCCCGCGGACGCGATCGGTGCGAATTGGTGGAGCGGGCCGAACGAGAGGCTGTCATGGGTCCGGTCGGGCGTCGGCGCGTCGGGGCGCTGGATCGTCACGGTGGAGGTGTTCTGCGTCGCCGACACGTAGAGCGGCGCGCCGTCTTCCACGAACACGCGCACGGCCTGCCCGGACGACGACAGCAACGCCGACGACACGAGCGCCCCCGTCTCGTCCACGACGAGCCGGCTCCCCAAGTTCGTCCACGCGGCGAGCTGCGTGCGCCCGCCTTCGTCCGCCGCCAGGTCGAACTGCACGCTGCCGCCCGTCGTGTCGCATGCGAAGCGCACGGCTCCCGTCGCTCCACACGACGCCCCGGTGCTCGCGTCGGCGACCGCGCCCGCGTCATCGCTCGTACCAGCGTCTTCCGTCGAGGCGCCTCCGTCCGACGCGCCCGTGCCACCATCCCCCTGCGGAGAGCTCGATCCCGCGTCTCCCGACGCATCGGCGCCGCCCGCGTCTTCGAGGCTCGTCGCCACGAAGACCTGGGCGAGGGTCACCTGCCCGCACGGATCGCTGCCCTGCGCCACCGTGCACGCGAGCGCTTGCGACTCTCCGTACGGCCTCCCGGACGCGTCATCGTCCGCGCCCGCGTCCGGGCTCGTCGACGAGCTCGTCTCCGCGCACGCCCCGAGAGCGAGCGCGACGACACCACCGACGACGCACGCGAAGCACTTCACGAACGATCGACGCATGAGGTTGAGCGTACGCGGGCTATCCCCAATCGAACAGAATCGATCGAAAAACGAGGCGTGCCTCGGCCGAAACCTGCGCCGACGTGGGAGACCTGCGGCGACGCGAGAGCCTCACACCGACGCGCGCCACGACGGATGCGCGAGCTCGACGCGTGTCGAGCTCGCCAATGCCTACCGACGTCGTCAAAGCTACGGCGAGATTCGTCGGACGAACGCGTCGCTCTGTCCCAAATTGTCTTGGCCCGGCAGCGCGCCTGCCGTCTGGCCCACGACGACGAACTTTCCGCGCGAAGCGAGGGCGAGGCCGAGGGCGTAGTCGTCCTTGTCCGTGCCGAACCGCTCGGTCTCGAGGAGTTTCCCGGTCTCGTCGAGCTTGGCGACGAACGCGTCGGCGCCTCCGAGCGGCGTTTGTCCCGAGAAGACCCCCGACGTGAAGCCCGCGACGACCGCATTTCCGCGCGCGTCGACGGCGATGGCGTTGGCGTAGTCGTCCTGGTCCGTGCCGAACTGACGCGCCCAGAGCAAGCCCCCGGTCCCGTCGAACTTCACGACGTACGCGTCAAGTTTACCTACGAACGTCTGCCCGGGCAGGACGCCGAGCACGTAGCCCGTCGCGAAGACCTCTCCTTTGGAGCTCACCGCGACGGAGCTGGCGACGTCGATGCCGCCCGAGCCGAACTGGCGTGTCCAGAGGATGTTTCCGAACCCGTCGAGCTTGGCGACGAACGCGTCGCCGTTGCCCGCGGTCGCTTGCAAGGCCCCGTACGTCGATCCGCCGACGACGAGGTTTCCGTTCGCGTCGGCGGCGATGGTGAGACCGCTGTCGCTGCTGGTCGTGCCGAACTGACGGGTCCAGAGGCGGAAGCCATCCTTGTCGAACCCGATGACGAACACGTCGGAGCTGCCCGCGTTCATCTGCCCCGAGAAGGCCCCGGAGGTGTACCCGACGACGAACGCGCTCCCGCTCGCGTCGACCGCGATGCCGCGGTTGTCCTCGTTGGCGTTCGTCCCGAACTGACGCGTCCAAACGACGTTTCCCGATCCATCGAACTTGATGAGGAACCCGTCGGTGGAACCTGCGGGCGACTGGTCGGGGAAGGTGCCGTCCGTGTTGCCGAGCACGAAGGCGTTGCCGCTCGCGTCCACCGCCACGGCCATGGTCACGGTGAACCCGGAGGGACCGAACTGACGCGTCCAGAGCAGGGTCCCTTTCTCGTCGAACTTGGCGAGGGACCCGCCCGTGGAACTCCCAGGCAACTGCCCGGGGAGCGTGCCGCCCGGATTCCCTGCGACGAACACGTTCCCGCTCGCGTCCACCGCGACGGACCTCGCGTTGTCGAAGCCGTCCGTCCCGAACTGACGCGTCCAATCCGGGATCGCCGTGAGGCACTCGTCGCCCGCGATCTCGTAGCCGGATTCGCACGTGAAGCCGCATCCACCGTCCGTGCACGTCGCGGAGCCGTGCGCGGGAGCCTGGCACGCGCCGCACGTGTCCGCATCGCCACCGGCGTCGGTGTCGACGGGCGCGTCCGTCGCGACGCTCGCGTCTTCGTTCGCGACGTTGCCCGCGTCGAGGTTCCCATCACTGGCGTCGACACCTGCAACGATCGAAGCGTCGTCGTCCGAACATCCGCCAACGCCGCTGGCGAGCAGCGCGAGCGCCGAGAGCCCGACGAAGAGCCCCGTCTTGGATGCACGACCGAACGAACCCGAGGAACCGCGACGCGCGTAAGTCATGCATCGATCATCGCGTGACGCGAATCACGACGCAATCGCGCACGCATACCCCAAATGGGTGAAAACCGCCCATTTTCGCGAGCCAGACGTTCGACAGAGGAAGCGGTGCATGCATGCCTCGTCGATGGCTTGCGAGCCAGAGGGCAGCGCGCGACTCGAGTCGAATCCAGGCATGAGCCCTGAGCCGAAGACGACGTCAGCGGCCGCGGAACACCGGCGGGCGCTTCTCGAGGAACGCCATGAGGCCCTCGCGCGCGTCGTCCGTCGACAAACACTCCGCGAGCCGCTCGCGCAGCAGGGGGAGCGCCGCTTCGAGGTCCATGTCGGATTGATCGGCGAAGGCGCGGAGGCCGAGCGCGATCGTCTTGCCGCTCTTCTTGAGGAGCTGCTCCGCGATCGCCGCCACCGCGTCGTCGAGCTGACCTTCCGGCACGACGCGGTTCACGAGCCCCATCGCCTGCGCCTCGGTCGCCGCGATCTTCTGGCCGAAGAGCATCATCTCGAGCAGGCGCCGCCGCGGGACGATCCGCGCGAGCACCGCCATGATCATCATCGGGAAGAGCCCCACGTCGATCTCGGGCGTGCCGAGCAACGCGTCTTGGTGCGCGACGGCGAACGTCGACGCCGCGACGAGCCCGAGCCCGCCGCCCATCGCCGGCCCGTTGACGCGCGCGACGATCGGCTTTTCGGCGCGCACCATCGCGAGCAGCAGGTCCGCATAGTCGCCCTTCGGCGGCAGCTCGTCGGCGTCGCCGCCGCCGCTCGTCATCTGCGCGAAATCGCCGCCCGCGCAGAACGCGCGCCCCTCGCCCGTCAACACGACGACGCGCACGGCTTCGTCGGCGTGCGCGTCCGACAGCGCCCAGAGCAGCTCGTTGATCATCCGCGGCCCGATCGCGTTCCTTCGCGCGGGGTTCGACAGCGTGATCGTCCGAACGCCGTTCGCGTCCGTCACGCGGAGTTGAGCGTAGTTGCGCGCCGTGCCGGGAAGGTTCGCATCCATGACTCGCCTCGTCTTCGTTGGCTCGATCAAACGGTCTCGCTCTCGTCGCCGTCCGATCGGACGTTGTGACGAACGAGCTGTTTCACCTTGCGCGAGACCTTCGTCATGATGCGCATCAGATCGCGCATCTCCTGGACGCTGAGGCTCTCGAGCGCCGTGCGGAACACCTCCATCGGCTCGACGGGGATCTCGCGCGCGAGCTTCTGCCCCTTCGGCGTGAGCCGGATGAACACGACGCGGCGATCTTCCTTCGACCGCTCGCGCACGACGAGCTCTTCGCGCTCCATGCGATCGATGATCCCGGTGACCGTGCTGTTCTGCGCGCGGATCTTGTCCGAGAGCTCCGACAGCGAGATGTCGCCGATCTGTTCGAGCAGCTTGACGACGGTGAGCTGCGGGCCGGTCAGATCGGCACGGCGCGCCAGCTCCTTCGTGATGCGGCGGCTCTCGGTGTAGAGATAGAGGATGGTCTCGAGAACCTGATCGACCTGGTTCTTGAGATCTTCGGAGGCGTTGGAGATCACGCGGTTCGACCTGGGCTCTCGGGGAGCTCGAAGAAAAGGGTGGGGGCTGCGAACGATAGTTCGCACGCGAAATATCTGTCGTTTCGGTCGGCCCGTCAACGACCGATGTTTGCGGTACGATGCGCCCGAATGGATCGGATCGTCACGCCGCGGCTGTCGCTCGAACCGATCACGCTGGATTTGGTCGAGGCGGTCTTCGCGCAAGATCGCGAGCGCGTCGAACGCATGGTGAACGCGAAGATCCCGGCGGCGTGGCCGGGACGCGTGCTGGTCGAGCGGGCGTTCAGCGCGTCGCTCGACGCCATCCGACGCGATCCCGCCGTCCGCCTCTGGGGCGATCGCCTCATCCTCACCCGCCCCGAAGCGGGCGCACCGGACGGCGCGCGGCTGCTCGTCGGCTCGGTCATTTTCCACGGCGCCCCCGACGAGCAGGGCGTCGTCGAAATCGGCTATGGCGTCGAGGAGAGCTGGCAATCCCGTGGAATCGCGACGGAAGCGACGTCGGCCGCCGTGCGCTGGGCCCTCGCGCAGCCGCGGGTCACGCGCGTCGCGGCGACCACCGTACCTTGGCACACGGCGTCCATCCGCGTGCTCGAAAAATCCGGCCTCGTTCGGACGAGCATCGAGGAACACGAGTCGTTGGGGGAGGTCCTGCGCTTCGAGACGACACGCGGCGACGGCGTGCGCTGATCGGCACGGCGCGAGGCGACGGCGCGCTGAAAGGTGCCATCGCGCCGCGGCCGTTGTATGAACGAACGCGATGCGCGCCGTACACCGCTTTTCCGCTGCTGCCGTCCCCGTCGCGCTCCTCACGGTGGCGTGCCTCGCGTCGGCCGCGGGTCGCGCGAAAGACGCGGCGGACGACGGCAAGCCGGCCGCCCCACACACGGGCCACGCGGCGAGCACCGAGAACTCGGCGAAACCGACGAAGCCGACCACGCCGTCGCCCAAGAACGCGCCCACGGCTCCCCGACCCACCGCGACGCCGACGCCGACTCCTGCCCCCGACGCGCCCGCCTCCGCGCCTTCCACGGCGCCCGCCGCGAAGGCGGAAAGCGCTTCGACCTCCACGAAGTCCGAAAAGGTCTCCGCCGTCGCGCCCGACGGCAAGACGCGCGCGTGCCGCGAGCAGTCCGCGCAGCCGTTCCTCGTGCGCGGAAGTTGGTTCCCGCACACGAAGGATGCCGAGGAGCTGAAACAAGGTCGCAAGCTGCTCGAGCAGGCGATTCGCTATCGCACCGAGCAGTACGGGTACTTCGAAGGCTTCGGAAACCCGAAGTGGAACAAGCACCCGCCGAAGTTCTACGCGAAGGACACGTCGTTCCTCGGGCTCACGCTGCGCGTGCACGAGCGCATCATCCCGGCGCTCAAGTGCGTCGAGGCGGCGCTCGTCGCGAGCGGCGCGGCCAACGACTACAAGCCGCGCACGATGGGCGGCCTCCGCTACAAGAACACCTACCGCGGCGTCGAAGTGTCGAACCACGTCTACGGCATCGCCGTCGACATCGAGCCCGACCGCAACAGCTGCTGCGGCTGCGTCGCGCCGTGGCCGAACCACCCGCTCTGCAAGGCGAAGAACAAGACCGTCTGGGAGCGCATGGCGATGCCCAAATCGTGGGTCGACGTCTTCGAGCGCTACGGCTTCTACTGGCTCGGCCACGACGTCCTGCAAGACACGATGCACTTCGAATTCCTCGGCGATCCCGACAAAATCTTCGAAGGCACCGACACGGTCGCGACCTCTCCCTGACCGCGCCGACGCGCCCGCGTCCCCTCCTCGCGCGACGAACGCGCGACGTGCTCGCAGTTCCGCGCGGGCCTGCTAAGGTGCGTCGCCCTCGCTCGGCGCGTGCCGGCGTTTTCTCCCTTTCCCCAATCATGGCTCACGAATTTCCCATCTCCGTGGCCGACCTCGACGCTGGAGGTCGCGCTTTCCGTTTCACCGTCCGCGCGAACTGGGTTCGTGGCGCGTTCGAAGGCCACGAAGCGACCGCGGCGTCGACCGACGGGGTCCTCTCGGTCCGCGCCTCGAAGAGCGGCCACGACGTCGTCGTCGACGGCACGCTCGACGCGACCTTGAGCGTCCCGTGTGCCCGGTGCCTGACGCCGTTCGAGCTGCCGCTCCACTCGGACATCCAGGTGCTCTACGTCCCGGCGAGCCGCGTGAAGGCGCCGGCCCCGAAAAAAGACGCGGCCGGACCGGGGACGGAGAAGCGCTCGGCAAAAGAAAAAGAAGACGAGGAAGAGTACGAATTCACCTCGGAAGAGGCTGATACCCTTGGGTATGACGGCGAAACGGTCGTGCTCGACGACCTCGTCCGGGACGAGCTCATGCTCGAGATCCCCATGATCCCCTTGTGCTCCGAGGCATGTACGGGTATGTCCCCCGCCCCCGGAGAGCCTCAGGCTCCATCGGAGGCTGGGCAGGGCCAACGGATCGACCCGCGGCTCGCGCCCCTCCTCCAATTCCGGTCTCGCGCGAAAGAACCGAAGTCCTAGAGAAGACGGAGTATCCCGTGGCTGTCCCGAAGCGACGAACGAGCCGATCCAAGCGCAACATGCGGCGCGCCAACCACGACAAAGTGACGGCGGTCCAACTCATCGCCTGCACGAACTGCGGGGAGCCCGTGCTGCCCCACCGCGCCTGCGCGTCCTGCGGCCACTACAAGGGCCGCGAGATCGTCGCGCCGAAGAAGAGCTAGGCCATTTCCCGGCCCCGGGTACGCCAGACGTCGGCGGGGGAGGCTCGTGTGATCGAGCTTTCACGCCGGCGCACGCGTCGATGGTATAGTCGAGCCTCATGAGTCGCTTGCTTCGCGGCGTCGTGCCGCTCGTTGCGTCCGCGTGTGCCCTCGCGGCGACCCTCCCCGCGTGCACGTCCACTGCCAATGTCGGCGACGTGTACACGGCGCTCGACGGGGGAGGCGCGCGCAAGCGCAACATTTTCTACACGGACTCGAAAGAGATCCACTGCATCACCGAGCTCGGCATCGGCCGTGACGGCGTGACGATCGAAGGTCTGATCCGCCAGCAGCAGCGGTGGGACGCGAGCCGCCGCCAGTACGTCGCGACGAACCGCGTGCTCGCGTCGGCCGAGGGCTCGCCGGAGCGCTCGCAGTCGATGCAGCTGTTCGATCTGCAGCTCACGAAGGAAGGGCCGAACGGGGAGACCGGCGACGACATCCCGTTCCTGCTCGGCCGCTACCAGTGCGAGATCTACCTCGACGGCGAGCTGAAAGGCTCGGCGCTCTTCAACATCGAAGAGCCGCCCTGCCCGCTCGCGACCATCCGGCCGGGCACGGTGTGCAACGGGTTCTACGTCGACGGGCGGACGTGCCCCGCGTACGGCTCGTCGTCGACGGATCCGGCCACTTGCACGTGCGATCCCAACCGCGGATGGAGCTGCTCGTCATGACCCACGACCGCCGAGAACGCGCCCGCGAGCGCCGGACCTTCGTGCGCAGGCTCGGCCTGCTCGTCATCGCCGCCGCCACGTGCGCGGCGTGCATCTTCGACCAGGGCAACGGCTACCAAGGCGGCGGACGTGTCGACCGCGGAGCGAGCGCCGGCACGCCCTCGAGCAGCAGCACGGCCACGTCGACGACGACGGCCTCATCATCGTCGTCGTCCTCGTCCTCTCCGGACGCCAGCGGATCGGCCAGCTCGGACGACGCCGCGTCCGGATTCCCCGCCGACGATCCCGACGCCAGTTGACGCGGACGGTCGCGCGCGATCGAGGCATTCCGCCGCTCCTTCGGCGCTCGCCAGCGCCCTTCTCTTGGCGAGGAAGGCTACGTGCGCTATGCGCGCGCCCATGCAGCAAGCGCAGCACGTCGCGTGGCTTTTCCCCGGTCAAGGCTCGCAGGCCGTCGGCATGGGCAAGGACGTCGTCGCGGCATCGAAGGCCGCCCGCGAGGTGTTCGAGCGCGCCGACGCGGCCCTCGGCGAGCCCCTGTCGAAGCTCGTGGCCGAGGGCCCGGAAGAGACGCTCACGCTGACCGCGAACGCCCAGCCCGCGATCGTCACGACGAGCATCGCGGTCCTCGCCGCGCTCCGCGAGAAGCACCCCACGCTGCCGCTCCCCCGCTTCGCCGCCGGGCACTCGCTCGGCGAATACTCCGCGCTCGTGGCCGCCGGCGCGCTCTCGCTCGACGACGCCGTCCGCACGGTGCGGGCGCGCGGACGCGCGATGCAAGAGGCCGTCCCGCCCGGCCAAGGCGCGATGGCCGCGGTCATGGGCCTCGAGCCCGAGGTCCTCGAAGAAATCTGCCGGCAGGTCGACGGCACGAACGACGCGAACGGCGAGTCCTACGGCGTCGTCGCGTGCGCGAACTTCAACGCCCCCGGGCAAATCGTCGTCGCCGGCAGCGCGCGCGCCGTGGCCCGCGTCTCCGAGCTCGTCGGCGAGCGCCGCGACAAGGCCATCGCGCTGAAGGTGAGCGCGCCGTTCCACTGCTCGCTCATGGCGCCGGCCGCGAAGGTCGTCGGCGACGCGCTCGCGAAGATCGACGTCGCGGCCCCCAAATTCCCGGTCATCGCGAACGTCGACGCGAAGCCGAACGTCGACGCCGCGCGCGTCAAAGAGCTGCTCGTCCGGCAGGTCGACGGCGCGGTGCGGTGGGAAGCGACCGTGCGCCTCATGCACGCCGAAGGCATCACGCACGCGATCGAGATCGGCCCCGGCAAGGTGCTCGCGGGGCTCTGCCGCCGCATCGCCAAAGACCTCAAAGTCCTCAGCGTCGGCGATCTCGCGAGCCTCGACGCGGTCCCGGGCTTCCTCGCCAGCTAACCTCGGCACGCCCTCGTGGGCGGCCTCACGCATCATTCCGAAGCTCGACGGTTCGTTCGACGCTCTCGACCAGGAGAAAACATGTTCAAGCTCGACGGCAAAGTGGCTCTCGTGACGGGCGGTTCCCGCGGCATCGGACGGGCCATCTGCGAGGGACTCGCCGAACAAGGCGCCACCGTCATCGTGAACTACGTCAAGGGCGAAGCGCAGGCGCGCGAGGTCGCCGACGGCATCGTCGCGAAGGGCGGACAGGCCGAAATCGCCGGCTTCGACGTCGCCGACATGAAGGCCGCCGAGACCGCCATCGACGGGCTCGTCAAGAAGCACGGAAAGCTCGACATTCTCGTCGCGAACGCCGGCATCTCGATCGACGCGCTGCTCCTCCGCGTGAAGGAAGAAGATCTCGATCGCCTGCTGCAGGTGAACCTCAAGGGCTCGCTCGCCTGCGCCCGCGCGGCCACGCGCGCGATGATGCGCACGAAGACCGGCCGCGTCATTTTCCTCTCGAGCGTCGTCGGCGAAATCGGCAACGTCGGGCAGACGGCCTACGCCGCGTCGAAGGCGGCGCTGCTCGGCGCCGCCAAGTCGATCGCACGCGAGTACGCGTCGCGCAACATCACCGTCAACGCGGTGGCGCCCGGCTTCGTCGATACCGACATGACGCACGCCATGACCGACCAGATGCGCGAATACATCCTCAAATCCGTGCCCCTCGCGCGCACCGGGACCGCGCGCGAAATCGCGGCCGCGTGCGCCTTCCTCGCGAGCGACGAGGCCTCGTACATCACGGGCCAGGTCCTGCGCGTGAACGGCGGCATGTACGTGTGATCCCGGCGCGGGCTCTCAGCGTGAGGATGGGCTCGGATCGGGCGGTTCGCACCCCGCGTCACCCGCTTCGCAGCCCCGAGGCCTCCTCGCGGACCGCGGCATTTCCGTGCCGGCGCCGCGACCGCTCGACGGCGGCGATGGCAGGACGCCTCGAGTTGCGAACCTACGAAAGGCTGTGTAGAAAGCGCCCGTGCGGGATCCGCTGACCGCCAGGTAACTTCTCCTTGCTCGGAGCACCCGCTCCGTTGCTCTCATCGACGAAAATCAAGAGGAACGACGAATGGCCCAGGACATCGCGAGCGAGGTCAAGCGCCTCATCAAGCAGCAGTTCGACATCGAGGAGAAAGACATCAAGCCCGAGTCGACGTTCATCGAAGATCTGGGGGCGGATTCGCTCGGCCTCGTGAACCTCATGCTCGCCTTCGAAGAGGCGTTCGAGATCAACATCCCGGACCAGGAAACGGAGAAGATCCGCACGGTCCAGGACGCGATCGACTACATCGAGAAGAACGGCCTCAACAAGAAGTAAGCTCGAACGAGCCTCTCCATGGAACGCGTCGTCATCACCGGCATCGGTCTCGTCACTCCGCTCGGCATCGGCCGCGCAGAGACATGGCAAGCTTTGCTGGCGGGCAAGAGCGGCATCGCGCCGATCTCCTTGTTCGACTGCTCGGCTTTCCGTGTCCGCATCGCGGGCGAGGTGAAGGACTGGGATGCGACGCGCTTCGTCGAGCGCAAGAAGCTGAAGGAGATGGATCGCTTCACCGAGTTCGCGCTCGGCGCCTCGGCGATGGCCATCCAAGACGCGCAGCTCGAGCTCTCGGACGAAGATCGCGACGAGGCGGGGTGCTTCATCGGCGTCGGCCTCGGCGGCCTGTTCACGCTCGAGAAGACGAAGCAGACCCTCATGGAGAAGGGTCCGACGAAGATCAACCCGTACGCCATCCCGGGCATCATCGCGAACCTCGCCGCGGGCCAGGTCTCGATGGCGCACGGCCTGCGCGGCCCGAGCTACTGCACGACGAGCGCGTGCTCGAGCGGCGCGCACGCCGTCGGTGAAGCGGCCGAGTGGATCCGGCGAGGACGCGCCCAGGTCATGGTCGCGGGCGGCGCGGAGGCCACGGTCACCCCCGTCGGCATCGGCGGGTTCGAGGCGATGTACGCGCTCTCGAAGCGCAACGACGATCCCCAGGCCGCGAGCCGTCCCTTCGACAAGGGGCGCGACGGGTTCGTGTCGGGCGAGGGATCGGGCGTGCTCGTGCTCGAGTCGCTGTCGCACGCGAAGAAGCGCGGCGCGCGTATTTACGCGGAAATCACCGGCTACGGCGCGTCGAGCGACGCGAACCACCTCACGCAGCCCGCGCCGCACGGCGAAGGGGCTCAGCGCTCGATGCGCATGGCGTTGAAGGACGCGAACGTCGCGCCCGACGCCGTCGACTACGTCAACGCGCACGGCACGTCGACCCCGCTGGGCGACATCGCCGAGTCGGAGGCCATCACCGGCGTCTTCGGCGAGCATGCGACGTCGAAGAAGCTCTGGGTGAGCTCGACGAAGTCGATGATGGGGCACCTGCTCGGAGCCGCCGGCGCCGTCGAGAGCGCCATCTGCGCGCTCGCGGTCGCCGAGTCGAAGATCCCGCCGACGATCAACCTCACCGATCCCGATCCTCAATGCCCGCTCGACTACGTCGCGCTCACGGCGCGGGAGCGGCACGTTCGTCACGCACTCAACAACTCGTTCGGCTTCGGCGGAACGAACTGCTCGCTCGTGTTCTCTCGTTTCGAGGGCTGAGCCGAGCTTCACGCGAAGGTCCAACGTGCGCATCGCCATCGCTTCCGATCACGGCGGTTTTCACCTGAAATCCGAGCTCGTCGCCCACCTCGCGAAGCTCGATCACGACACGACCGATCTCGGCCCGAGCTCGGACGCGAGCTGCGACTACCCCGATTTCGCCCACGCGCTCGCGCGCGGCATCCTCGACGGCACGTACGACCGGGGCATCCTGGTCTGCGGTACGGGCGTCGGCATGTCGATCGCCGCCAACCGCCACGCCGGCATCCGCGCCGTCGTCTGCTCCGACGTCTTCACGGTCAAGGCCAGCCGCTCACACAACGACGCCAACGTCCTGTGCCTGGGCGAGCGCGTGGTGGGTCCGGGGCTCGCGTGCGAGATCCTCACGGCCTTCTTGGCCGAGCCGGCTTCGAACGACGAGCGCCACGCCCGACGGCGGCGCAAGATCGAGCTCTGACCGACATGACGCCACCTCGACATCGAACGCAGCGCGCTGGATCGAAGGGCGCGCGAGCGGCGCACGGGCGCCGGAAAGGAACGCCCGCGCCGTGAAGTGTCCGTTCTGCGGAGGACCGGAGAGCAAGGTCACCGATTCGCGTGCGTCGACCGGCGGCGACGTCATCCGTCGAAGGCGCGAGTGCGAGACGTGCACGCGGCGTTTCACCACGTACGAGCGCGTCGAAGAGGTGCTCCCCCTCGTCGTCAAGCGCGACGGCCGGCGCGAGGGCTTCGACCGCCAAAAGGTCCTCACGAGCCTCCGGCGCGCATGCGACAAGCGCGCCATCCCGCTCGCGCAACTCGAACAAATCGTCGACGGCATCGAGCGCGAGCTCATCGAGCTCGGCGAGAAGGAAATCCGCGCCGAACTCGTGGGCGAGCGCGTCATGGGTCGCCTCCGCGAGGTGGATCCGGTAGCCTACGTGCGGTTCGCGAGCGTGTACCGACAATTCCGCGACATCGACGAGCTCCGCTCGGAGATCGAGCAGCTCTCCAAAACCCCCTCGGGTGCGGAGAGAGAGTCGCCCTGACCATGGCGTCCCAACCTCCCAAAGGCCCCTCGAGCACCGCGTCGTCCGCCTCGTCCGCCGGCGACGTCCCGCCCGTGTCGACGGCGACCGCGCCGAGCGAGGACGAACGGTGGATGGACCTCGCGATCACGCACGCGAGGAACGGGCGGCCCTCCCCCAACCCGCACGTCGGCGCCCTCGTCGTGAAGAACGGGCAGCTCGTCGGCTCCGGCCATCACGAGAGCGCGGGCACCGACCACGCGGAGGTCATCGCGCTCCGCGCCGCCGGTGACAAGGCCCGCGGCGCCACGCTCTACGTGACGCTCGAACCGTGCAACCACCACGGACGCACGCCGCCGTGCACCGAAGCCGTCTTGTCGTCGGGTATCGCGCGCATCGTCGTCGGCGTGCGCGATCCGAACCCGCACGTCGAAGGCCAAGGGATCGAGAAGCTCCGCGCCGCCGGCGTCGAGGTCGTCACGGGCGTCCGCGAGGCCGCCGCGCGGGCGATCATCGCGCCGTGGAGCAAGCACATCACGACGGGCCTGCCGTACGTGTCGCTCAAGCTCGCGATGTCGCTCGACGGGCGCATCGCGACGCGCAGCGGCGAGTCGAAATGGGTGACGGGCCCCGACGCCCGCGCCAAAGTGCACCTGCTCCGCGCGCAGAACGACGGCATCGCCATCGGCATCGGGACGGCGCTCGCGGACGATCCGCGCCTCACGGTGCGCGACGCCCCCGGCGAGAGCCCCGTGCGCGTCGTCTTCGACACGAAGCTGCGGCTCGAGCCGACGTCGCGCATCGCGCAGAGCGCGCGCGAGGTCGAGACCATCGTTCTGTGCGGGACCGACGCGCCCGAGGGGCTCGAGCAAGGGCTCACGGAGCTCGGCATCGAGTGCTTGCGCACCCCGCAGTCGACCGAAGGACGCCTGGACGTCTTCCACGCGCTTCGCCTGCTCGCGCAGCGCGGCGTCGTCTCGCTCATGGTCGAGGGTGGCGCGGAGCTCGCGGGCAGCTTCCTGGCTGGACGGTTCGCGGACGAGCTCCACGTGTTCGTCGCGCCGATCCTGCTCGGACCTCGGGGCCGACCGGGCGCCGTCGATTGGGCAGGACCGGGGACGCCACAACAAGCCCCGCGGGTGGCTCAGCCGTCGTGGGAGCTCGTCGGCAACGACGCCTACGTCCACGGCCCCATCGTCTACCCGGAGTGATCCCCCAAGGCTTCCGGCCGTGGGCTCCTTGGCCGTGCCCGCCGGACGCGGCGCACGCACATTGGGTGGTCGACGCCGAGGCGCACTGCGCTAAGCTTGCGCGGAGATGATCCGCACGATTCTGCACTACCCGGACAAGCGCCTCCGCGAGCCTGGCAAGAAGGTCGAGGCCTTCACGCCCGAGCTTTCCGCGCTCATCGACGACATGGCGGAGACCATGTACGCCGCGCCCGGCGTCGGCCTCGCGGCGACCCAAATTGGCGAACTCCTTCAACTTTTCATCGTCGACGTCGCCGACGAAGACGAGCCGAGCGATCTGCGGGTGTTCGTGAACCCCGAGATCCTCGAGCGCGACGGCCAGGTCTCCTGGCAAGAGGGCTGCCTCAGCTTCCCCGGCGTTCAGGAAGAAATCGACCGCGCCAAGACGATCCGCGTGCGCGCACAAGACCGGAACGGCAAGACGTTCGAGCTCGAAGCCGAGGGCCTCTTGGCCGTCGCCATCCAGCACGAGTTCGACCACCTCCAGGGCGTCCTCATGATCGACCACATGGGCGCGCTCAAGAAGCGGCTGACGCACCGACGGATGGTCAAGCGCGCCGAGCAGCAAGCGAGCGCCTAAGCCAGCGAGAGCGCCCAGACGCGATCTGGGCGCGACCTCACGCGCTCACGCGCCGTTCATCGGCCGCGTTTGAAGAGGCCGGGATCCAGCTTGATGCCGCGCGAGGCGAGATCGCCTGCGAGCCGGGGCACGGTGCCCGTCGCCGCGAACGTCCCGTCACCGGCGTCCGAGAACGTGAACAGATCGCGGAGCGCGAGGCCCTTCGAGCCCTCGGTGCCGAGCTCGGCGATGCGGAGCACGCGCGTCCTACCATCGGGGGTCGCGTTCACTTCAATGGCGACGTCGAAGAGCTCCGCGACGAGCTCGCGCGCCGTCTCGAGCGTGAGCGCGGGTCGGTGGAGGACGAGCTGCGCGGCGAGGCGCGTGAGCCCTTGTCGGAGCGTCGGCGCCACGAGCCCGCACACGACCCCGGTGGCTCCGTCGGCGATCGCGTCGATGGTGGCGGAGGCGACGGTGCCGGAGAGCTGCGCGACGACCAACCGCTGCGGGTGCAGCTTCGCGGCCGCGCGAATCGACGCAGCGTCGAGCCCCACGTGGACGGCGTTGGCGTCGGAGGCGGCGAGGTCGAACGTGTCCTGCGCGACGCACACACGCTCGTCCGCGCTGGAGAGCGCCGTGAGCGCGGAGAGGAGAAGCGCCGACGCGAGCGTCGAGTTGCCGGCGACGAACACGTTCACGTGCCCCGCGACGCAGGCCTCGAGGAACTGCTCCATCGGCTTGGAGAGCGTCCCGGAGGCCGCGAGGAGCTCGAGCCGAACGTCGAGGTACGACCGTTTGCGGATCGACACGGCGTGCCCCGACGACGACGGCGGCGCCACCGCGACCAGATGGGCCCGCGCGAGGCGTCGATCGAGCAGCGTCTCGCCGGGCGGCCATCCGCCGATGGGGGCCACGAGGCGTGCGATGGCGCGCTTCAACGCGTCGTCGGACGTGAACGCCGCGCCTTCGACGGTCGTTCGCTGATCTCCGCGCACCACGTCGATGCGATCGAACCGCGACACATGGATCTCGGAGGCGTCGTCGTCTTCGAGCAGCGCCGCCAGCGGACCGGTGCCGACGAGCTCGCGGTGCGCGTCGCGGGCGAGCGCTTCGAGGTCGACCTCGGCCGGCGCTTCCTCTTCGGCGCGCATGGCTTCGGCTTGCTCGCGGGCGATCCGCTCGATCTGCGACGCGAGCGCGTCGGGCGCGATCGGCTGCTCGTTCAACGGCGACAAATCGACGGCGTCCGCGATGCGTCCCATGAGCATCGTCATCGCCAACCGGCGGGCCGCTTGCGCGGGCGCATCCTTGCTCGCCGAGCGCGGAGGGAGCGTCCGGTAAACCGCCGCGGGCGGCGGGACCGAAACACCGCCACGCGTGCTGGGCGGCGCGGCGATCGACGGCGGTGACTTCGGGGCCGAGGGCGCCACTTCGGGCGCACGCGTCGCCGATGGAGCCGAGGGGGGCGGAGGCGGAGGCACCGCGGGCGGCGGGGGTGGCGCGGGAACGGGGCGCGGCGAAGCTCCGAGCCCTTGCTGGAGCGGGAGCGTCCCTCCACGGAGCCCCCCGACGGCCGCCGGCGAAGGCGGCATGCGCGGAGGCCGGCCGATGGCGGCGCTCGTCTCGTCACCGGGCGCGGACTTTTCGGCCAGCGGCGGCAGCGGGGGCGGCGCGTTCGTGACGTTCGACGGCTGCGGCCGCGGCGCAGGTGCGCCCGGTGGAATGCTCGGCGCCTTCATGGTGACGACGGCCGGCACCGCGGGCTTCGGCGGCTCGCTCGCTTCGGGCTCCTGCGACGGCGACTCTTCTCCGAGCGGCGGCGGCGGCGACGGCTCGGCCACGGCGCTCGCCGATTCCAGGCGAAGCACGAAATCGCCGATGTAAATCTTGTCGCCTTCGCGCACGATCGTCGCCTGCGCGATCTTGCGACCGTTGACGTAGGTGCCGTTCGTGCTCTTGAGGTCCGTCACGATGAAGCGACCGTCGCGGAACAAGAGCCGCGCGTGGTGCTTCGAGACGTTGCCCTTGGGGAGGACGAGGTCGTTGCCCTGGACGCGCCCGACGTTGATTTCGCTCTTGTCGAAGCCCTCGGTCCGCTCCGCCCCGCCTTTTTCGCTGATGATGATCGAGAACACGCGCTCGGTCCCTCTCGTCGCCAAACCCCGCCGATGGTCGCGCGCCGACACGCACTGCCAACCATCCGACGGGAGCTGTCCGAACGGACTCTCACGACGCAGGCACGTCGCGACCGCCGTGATACCGCCTTGATTTCTGGGGGGATTGTCTCGGACTTCCGCGCACGCTGTCAATCGTCAAGCGACCAACACCGAGGGCGGCCCCATGAGCGCACGTGCACCGAAAGAGCGGCCTCGAGCACGCACCGCAAGCGCCACCTCGCATGAGCCCTGTAGAAGGGGCGACGCGCCGTCGGGATCACGACGATTTCGGCGATGTCTTCGGTCGCTGCGAGATCAGTCGCTGCGAGGTTCGCGGCGGCCTTTGACTTCGCTCGCGACGACACCGAGCAACTCTCCGGCGAGGGCCACGACGTCCTTCTCCGAGTAGCCGCTCGAACGAAGCTCGCGGTAGATCGTCTTCGCGAGGATCGCGAGCGCGCGGGAGTCGCGAACGCCAGGGGTCGGGTCGAAGGGAAGGGCCATCGTGGATGCCCCTCATACAAGTTCCACGCCACCGAATCCCCCTCGATTTCAACCAAAGATCAAAGACTTACGAGTGAGCAGAGCGAACTTGGGTTTGCAGTTCGATGGTGAATACGCCAACGCTGCGTAGACATCTACGCAGACGCGCGCCCGCTCGAGCAACGCCTTGAGTCCTCGATCCTCGAACGGAACGTCGACCGCGACCGAAGGGGCCCAGAATCACGCGCGCAGACACGAGCTCACTCCCGTGGGCTCCACCAGGCTACGGGAGAGCCGTTCCACGCCCCGCGACGCCGACGAACGCGGCCTGGTATACGTCGTCGCCATGACGGTCCGCGAAGGCGAACCAACCTCGAACGACACCGACGACGCGACCGACGATGCCGCTGGCGGTCCGCCGGAAGCCTCCCCGCCGACGTCCACCGAAGCGATCTCCGCGCCACCGAAAAGCACGCCTCCGACACGCGCCCGGTTCGCGCCCGACACGCGCGCGCGCCGACTCCTGATCGCGGTGGGCATCTGGCTCGTCGGCCTGGTCGTGTTCGGGATCGTCGCGGGCGATCGGCTGCTCGTCCACACGAAGTTCAACCACTTCGCCTACCTCGCCGACGCGTGGCTCCACGGACGCCACGATCTCGGTGGGCCTCCGCCTGCGCACGCCGAAGGCAACGACTGGGCGCTGTTCCAGGGCAAGTGGTACGTGAGCTTCCCGCCCTTCCCCGCGATGCTCATGGCGCCGCTCGTCGCGCTCGCCGGCGATCCGGACAATTTCCGCGACGCGCAGTTCGTCGTCTGGCTCGCCGGCGTCGGTCCGGCGGCGCTCTTCTTGGTCCTCGAGGCGCTCCGACGCACGGGACGCAGCGACCGCAGCGAGCGCGAGAACGTCGTCCTTTCCCTCCTCTTCGCGTTCGGGACCGTCTACTTCTTCACGGCGGTCCAAGGCACCGTCTGGTTCGCGGCGCACGTCGTCGGCGTCGGGCTCATGGCGCTCTTCGTCCTCGCCGCGCTCGACGCGAAGCACCCGGCCTGGGCCGGCGTCCTCGTCGGCCTGATGTTCCTGACGCGCGTGACCACGGTGCTCGTGTCCGTGCTCTTCGCCTTCGAAGCCATTCGTGCATCTTACATGCATCGCGCGGACGGCACGACGCGCGCGATGCCGAGCGAAGGCACGCTGGGAGAGCGCGCGAAGGTGCTCCTCGAGGGCATCGATCGAAAAAAGCTCGCCGCCTCCGTCGCCGCGTTCTCGGTCCCGATCCTCGCGGCCATCGCGTTCGCCTCTTGGTACAACTGGGCGCGGTTCGGCGACCCGAGCCCCGCGGCCTTCGGGCACGAATACCTCCAGGTCGGCTGGCAGCGGCGCATCCAGACGTGGGGCCTCTTCAGCTACCACTACCTCGGCCGGAACCTCGCGACGATGCTCGCGGGCTTGCCGTGGACGCCGCCGGCGAAGACGACCGTCGCGGCGTTCGGGGCGCCGTTCAAGGTCAACGGCCACGGCCTCGCGCTCTGGTTCACGACGCCGCTCTACCTGTGGCTCTTCTGGCCGAAGCGCAGGCTCGACGGCCTCGGCGTCGGGTTGCTCGTCGCGGCCGCCGGACCGCTCGTCGCGAACCTCCTCTACCAAAACAGCGGGTGGGTGCAGTTCGGCTACCGCTTCTCGAACGACTACGCGATCCTGCTCTTCGTGCTGCTCGCCATCGGCGGGCGCAAGCTGGGGCGCACCTTCTGGCTCGCCGCCATCTGGGCCGTCGGCTGGAACCTCTTCGGCGCCGTGACGTTCGAGCGAAGCCGCGCGTACTACGCGTACGACGCCGAGCACGTCTACCAACCGGACTGACGCGCGCAGCCGGGCCGACGCGCGTCGCCGCGAGCTCGCCCGACCGACGTCAGGGAGCGGCCCGCGCGCGGCTCGACGAACGCGAGCCCACGCGCGGCACGACCGCGATCACTTCGCTTCGTCGCGCGAGATCGTCACGGACTTGATCGTCACCGGCGTCGTCGGGCGATCCGTCGGGTCCGTCGCCACGTTCGCGATGTCGTGCACGACCGACACCGGCGCGCACTCGCCGAAGATCGTGTAGCCGCCATCGAGGTGGGCCGGCCCCGCGTCCGTGATGAAGAACTGCGCGCCGTTCGTGTTGGGGCCGCGGTTCGCCATGCAGAGCAGGCCCGCGCGATCGTGCTTTGCGCCCTCCCAGATCTCGTCCGGGATCACGTAGCCGGGCTCGCCCGCGCCGGTGCCCTGCGGGTCGCCGCCTTGGATCATGAAGCCCTTGATGACGCGGTGGAACGTCGTGCCGTCGTACGCGGGCTTGTTGACCCACTGCTTGGTGTTCGGGTCCCGCCACGTGCGCTTCCCCGTCGCGAGGCCGATGAAGTTCGCGACCGTGATGGGCGCCTTGTCGTCGTAGAGGCGGCACTGGAGCGAGCCCTTCGACGTCTCGATCTTCGCGACGATGGGGCCCTTGCCCTTCAGGTCTTTCGTGGCGTCGGCGAGGGTAAACGTCCCCTTGAGCGGATCGCCGTCGGCGCGCGCGGAGCCTTCCTCGCTCGGCGGCGCGGCCGGCTTCGGCGAAGCGGAGGACTTCGGTGACGTGGCAGGCGCCGCCTTCGACGACGCGGCCTGCGTGGTCTTGGTGGACGCGGCTTGGTCCGGCGGCTCGAGCTCTTTCGGAGCTCCACGGCACGCCGCGAGGCCGACCACGAATCCGACGGAACCGAGAACGAAGGCGGGGGAACGCATGTCGCCCGTGCTTTTACCACACGCCGCGGCGGGGTCGCACGTCGAGGCGCCGCCGGACGCCGTGGTGCCTCGGGCGTCGGACGAATTCAGCGCGCTTCGGGCGGGATGACGAGCGTTTGGCCGGCGCGAACGCCGTGGCGCTGCGACCAACCGCCGTTGACCTCGAGGACCCACGACGACGGTTTGTGCACCGTCCGCGACGAGTCCGTGAGCGGCTCGGCGTCCTCCACGATGCCCACGATGGTGCCGTCGTCCTCGACGAAGAGCATGTCGAGGGGGATGCATGTATTGTGCATCCAAAAGACGTGCTCGCGCCGCTCGTCGAGCCGGAAGAGCATGCCGTGCTCCTCGGGCATCGCCTTGCGGTACATCAACCCGCGCTCGGTGTCGCGCGGGGTCTTGGCGATCTCGACCTCGACCCGCGGCTTGCCGGGGGCCGACGGGAAGTCCACGTGGGCTGTGGGGAGCGGTGGCGCGTCTTCGGGATCGGGCGGGCAGCCGGGCGCCGCGGTCGGCGCCGCGAGAGGCTCGCGGTTCTTTGCGACGGTCGGCGTCGGACGCGACGACGGCGGCGGCGGGGCCGGCTCGGGCGGCGTACGGCTGCACGACGCCCCCAGGAGGAGGAGAAGACCCGAAAGCCGACCGCCCATCGTCATGGCCATGGCCGCCGAATGTGGCACAACCCGCGCGCTCCTGTCAGGCGCGGCCGTGGGACGGCTCCCAGGCGTGCAGACAAAAAAGAAGCACCGCGTCCGGGCCTAGGGGGGGAATAGGCCTCAACGCGGTGCTGGCCCAACTATAAGCAACGCCCGTGCCATCCGTAACTACCTAGAATCACGTGTGTCGATCACGGCATCTGTTTCAAGAATGAAACCTTCCTCAGACAGGTTTGAAAGCGAACCGACTTGAACGTTTTCGTGTGATGCATCGACACATCACTGTACGGATAGATCGTGGAAAATGCCGCATTTCGCGGACGTCCCGCCGCAGCTCCTGCGACCGCATGTCCGCCGAGGCGCTCGATCGGGGCCAGTGCCGGGGTTCGGTCCTCACGCTTGGGCTTTCACGCACGAAGGCTGCGGATGCCCGCCTGGTGGACTTTTCCAGGCAGCTTGCGACCGACGATGCTCTCGGCGGCGCGCGCGGCCTCGACGAGCCGCTCGAGATCGATGCCCGTCGCGATGCCCATGCCCTGGAGCATGTAGACGAGATCTTCGGTCGCGACGTTGCCCGCCGCACCCGGCGCGTACGGACAGCCGCCCATGCCGCCGACGGACGCATCGAAGTGGCGGATCCCCATCTCGAGACCGACGACGATGTTGGCGAGAGCTGTCCCACGTGTGTCGTGCATGTGCATGGCCACGGCCTCGTTGGGGAGCGCGTCGAGGGCGCGGCGGAGGATCTCGCGCGTCTGCCGCGGCGTCCCCGCGCCGATCGTGTCGCCGAACGAGATCTGGTAGCAGCCCATGTCGTGGAGCGTGCGCGCGATGGCGATGGCCTTCGCCGGATCGATGTCGCCTTCGTAGGGACAGCCCCAGACCGTCGACACGTAGCCGCGCACCCGCAGGTTCGCGGCGCGCGCAGGGGCGATCGTCTCTTCGAACGCGGCGAGGGTCGCGTCGATCGTCTTGTTCACGTTCTTTTTGTTGTGCGTCTCGCTCGCGCTCAAGAAGACCGCGATCTCTTCGATGCCCGCGAGCTTGGCGCGCTCGAGGCCGCGCGCGTTGGGGCAGAGCGCGCTCCACGCGGGCGCCTGAGGACCTTGCTGGTCGTGCCGACCATGCCCCGAAAACCGCTCGCGCACGGCGAACGCGAGCTCGTCGGCGTCCGCGAGCTGCGGGATCCACTTCGGCGAGACGAAGCTCGTGATCTCGATGCGCGCGAGGCCGGCCGAGGCGAGCGCGTCGATGAGGCGGAGCTTCCCGGAGAGCGGTACGGTGGCGCTCTCGTTCTGAAGGCCGTCGCGTGGCGAGACCTCGTAGATGCTGACGCGATCGGGGGTGGCGGCGAAGGGGTCGACGGCGAAGGGGCTTCGATCGGCGCTCATGGTTTCCACTCCTGGCGGCTCGTTCGGCCGGCTCGCTCGCGCTCGCGTGGGGCGCTGTCGTCTGGTCACGCGCCGCTGATGCGCACGCGTTTGACGGGGCTCCCGCCCTCGCCCGACACGAACGGCACCGCGTAGCGGCCGCTGAAGCAAGCATGGCAGAAATGCGCGGGATCGGGGTCGGACGTCGCCGCGCCGACGCCCGTGACGGCGTCGAGCATGCCCTCGAGCGAGAGGTACCCGAGCGAATCGGCGGTGACGTACCGCGCGATCTCGTCGACCGCGTGGCTCGAGGCGATGAGCTCGCCCCGCGTCGGCGTGTCGATGCCGTAGTAGCAGGGCCACTCCGTCGGCGGGCTCGAGATGCGGAGGTGGACCTCGCGCGCCCCGGCGTCGCGCACCATCTTGATGATCTTGCGCGACGTCGTTCCGCGCACGATCGAGTCGTCGAGCACGACGACGCGCTTGCCCGACAAGACGTGCGGCGTCGGGTTGAGCTTGAGGCGCACGCCGAAGTGACGGATCGATTGGCGCGGCTCGATGAACGTGCGGCCGACGTAGTGCGATCGGATGAGGCCGAGCTCGAACGGGATCCCGAGCTCGCTGGCGTAGCCGATCGCCGCGGGGACGCCGGAGTCCGGCACGGGGATGACGACGTCGGCGTCGGCGGGGCGTTCGCGCGCGAGCTTGCGGCCGAGCGCCTTCCGCACCTCGTAGACGCTCCGGCCGTCGAGGGACGAGTCCGGACGTGCAAAGTACACGTATTCGAAGATGCAGCGCTTCGGCTCTTCGCGGACTGGCAAGCGGAGGCTGCGCACGCCCGACGGGTCGATGACGATCACCTCGCCCGGCTCGACGTCGCGCAGGTACTTGGCGCCGATGAGGTCGAAGGCGGTGGGCTCGCTCGCGACGACGTGCGCGTCGCGGTGGGACGAGAGCACCCCCAAGCAGAGCGGGCGGATGCCGCGCGGATCGCGGACGGCGACGACGGTGTCCTTCGTGAGGAAGAGGAGCGAGTAGGCGCCCTTGACGCGAGACAGCGCGTCGATCACGCGGTCTTCGATGGCGATTTCCTTGCTCCGCGCGACCAGGTGCACGAGCACCTCGGTGTCGGAGGTCGACGAGAAGATCGAGCCGGCGTCTTCGAGCGAACGGCGGACCTCGTCGGCGTTCGTGAGGTTGCCGTTGTGGCAGACCGCGAGCGAGCCGCGCGCGTAGTCGACCGCGAACGGCTGGGCGTTGCGGATGTGCGAGCCGCCGGCCGTGGAGTAGCGGACGTGGCCGATGGCGATGTGGCCCGCGAGCTCTTGCAGGCGCTCGGCGTCGAAGGCGTCTTGGACGAGGCCCATCGCGCGGTGGACGAAGAGGCCTTCGCCGTCGCTGGTGACGATGCCGGCCGACTCCTGTCCACGGTGCTGGAGCGCGTGGAGGCCGAGGTAGGCGATGTTCGACGCCTCGGCGTGGCCGTAGACGGCGAACACCCCGCATTGGTCGTGGAAGCGATCGTCGTCGACGTCGAAGTAGGGGGACAGTGGGCCGCGCGGAGCGCGCGTGCACGCACCGGAGCTCGGGTCCAGGACCGTGAGGGAGCGGCGCGGGCGCATCGGGAAGAGGGAACCTAGCCGGGTCGAACGGCGGCCGCCAGCACGAGCGCACACCTCCGCGATCGCGCCGTCGCGACCGCCGATCAGAGCTTCGTCGAACCTGGATAAGTAGCGGTAATCATGAGCTTGTAGTGGGTATGCGCGAGCGCCGACCAAACGCCGTCGAACGGCGGCAGCTTGGCCTTCACGGCCGCCGCGCACGCGGCCACGATCTTGCCATTTTTGAGGGATCGCCCGGACTTCGGGGTCGTCAAGGACAGCCCTTTTCGCGCGACGTAGAGATCGAGCGCGTAGACGATCGTGCCGCCGCCCGCCTCTTTGGGGACGCACGACGCGTTCTGCTCGACGGCCATCGCCAGCGCCTCGGCGAGCCCCGCCGGCCGATCGCAATGCGACGGCGTGACCTTCTTCGTCCCGGGCCCGTCGCACGACGCGATGCGCGCGTCGCCGAGGACGAGCTTTCCTTCTTCGCGCGACGGCGACGGCGCGGGATCGAGGTCCGATGGCGCGCGCGTCTGCGTCGGTGGGATCGTCGTCAGCGCCGGGACGCGCGGGCGCTGCCATAAGTAGAGCGGGATCGCGACCAGCACGAAGCGCGAGGAACACGACCACGGCCATCTGGATCCGCCGGACGTTGTCGGAGGGCTGCACGTCGAGCGCGAAGAGCCGTCGCCGGCGCTCGACCGAGGCGCCGACGGAGGGAGCGCCTTCGAAGCGCCGCGAGGACCTTCGGGCTCGCTCAAGGATCGACGAGGGACCGCACGTTCATCCCCGGCTCGTAGCGCGCGATCGACGCCACGAGATCGAGCCCTTCGGGGAGCATGCCCTGGACTTGCCCGACGACCTGCTCGACGAGGTTGCGCGCTTCTTGCGGGCCGGGGCCCGTCATGCACACCGCGAAACGGAGCGGCCCCGTGCGCCCGCCGGTGACGGCGATGAGCGACAGGAGGAGCATGTCGGTCACCTCGATGACGCGCGTGGCGGCCCGACGAAACGCGAGCATCTCGAGGATCGTCGGCCGATCCGAGACGAGTCGGTTGGGCCCGCGGATCTCGTAGCGGGCGATGCTGAGCGGCTGCTCCACCCACTCGCTGAACGCCGCCTCTTCGTCGAGGGCGCGCACGAAGTGGTCGCGGAGGAGCAGACCCGTCAGGCCGTCGCGCCGCGAGAGGTATTGCCGCGCGCGCTTGTGGTGCGGGCTGTCCCGGTGGAAGCTCACGAGCTTGAGCCGCAGCTCGCCGAGCTGGAACTCGCCACCGTGCATCAGGTTGACGATCTTCTTCCGCTCGTAGGTGTGCTCGACGTACGTGCCGTTCGTCGACCCGAGATCTTCGATGGTCCACGAGCCGGACTGCCACGTGGCGTTCGCGTGGTGGCCGCTCACCGTGGCTTCGGGGACGACGACGTCGACGTCGGACCGACGGCCGATGGAGAGCGACGGACGATCGAGCGGGATGAGCTCACCGACGAACTCGGCGGCGTTCGTCGCGAACGTCGTGAGGAGCGCCTGCGCGTCGGGCGTGAACGTGGACTGCGCGTTGCGACCGGGCGGCGGCCCCGGATCGAGGCGCTCGCGCGGGACTTGGACCGGGTTCGTCGTGAGCTGGACGGGGTTGAAGAAGCGCAGGTGACGCGCCGGCAGCCGCTGCTGCGGATCGTCGGAGAGGCACCGGAAGATCTGCTTGATCTCGTCGACGCTCAGCCCCGCGGGCACGTCGAACATGATCTGCTGGCGCATCGGCTTCGCGCGCGGCTTGTACCCGGGCTCGGGCACGCGGCAGGTCCACATCTCCCAGAGCGTGAGGCCGAGGGCGTAGAGATCGTCTTCGATCGACGCGCCGCCGGAGCGGATGCGCTCGGGCGCCATGTAGTTCGGGGTCCCGCCGTCGGGGGGCGCGCCGGGGCGACGCGCGGAGAGGCGCGCGCGTTCCTTCGCGAAGCCGAAGTCGAGGACGATGGCCTTGCCGATCGAACCGTCGGGGTTCGACGTGACCATGACGTTGCCCGGCTTGAGATCGCCGTGGACGAGGCCGCCCGCATGGATGGCCGCGACGCCTTGGCAGATGTCGGAAGCGATGCGACGGAACTCGTCGGAGGTGTACCCGCCCTGCGCTTTCTTGCGCCGAATATGGGTGTGGAGCGTCTGCCCCGTGATGTGCTCCATGACGAGGATCGGGCCGTAGCCCGACGGCGTCAGATCGTGGACGCGGCAGACGAACGGGCTCGAGACCGAGCGGGCGAGGATGAGCTCCTGGCGGAGGGCCTCGTCGTCGCCAGGCATGCGCGCCTCCTCGCGGACGATCTTCAGCGCGACGGGCTGCTGCGTCGCGCGGTCGTACGCGAGAAAGACCTCGCCCATGCCTCCCTTTCCAAGGCTCTGGCGGATCTCGTACCGGTCGTTGATGACCGATCCTTGGGAGATCGGGGGCGGCGTACTGCGCTGCGTCTCGGTCATGCCAGTGAGGGAGCACGCCCCTCCTCGTTCAAGGGTCGTCGATTCCTCGGACCGACGCAACCTTAGAGCGCCGGACCCGCCCGTTTCGCGGACGTTTTTTGCGGATCTCGAGCGCCGTGGGACGTTTCGGCCCGAGAGGACATTCCATCCTTTCGTCCGAACGCATGGCAAGATGCGCGAAAGAGACCCCGGCCCGGCGACCGGGACCTTGGAACGGCCTCCGCCTTCTTGGTGGCCGCTGTCCGCCGTCGTGGGAGTCGTGGGATCGGCAGCCGACCTGCCCGAAACGGGACAAGCTCGTGGGCGCCAGCTATCCTGACGTCGTGGGTCCAAGGGAGGCCGTCGTCGAGCTCGCGTCGCTTGCCGCACACGCCGGCGTCGAGGTCCGCATCGACGCGTTTCAACACGCGCTCGCCGGCAAGGGCGGCCTTTGCCGGATCGATGGCCGCTATGTGATCCTCGTGGACGCCAAGCTGGGAGCGTCCGAGCAAGCGGGCGTGATCGGTCTGTCGCTCGGAAGGTTCCTCCGGGCGCGGAGTATCCCGGTCGACATCCCGCCGCGCCTTCGCTCGTACCTTCGCACTGGTCACGCCGAGCTCCGGCCGCTCGTTTACCCCCGGCCGCTGGCGCGCACGGCACCGCTCCGTCTCGTCCGCGCGTGAGGGCGTCGAGGGTGTGAGGAGGTGTTCGCGCGCGGCCGTTCGACCGGCGATGCGGGAGTTCACGGCCAGCGTGCGAGAACGCGGGGAGAACGCACACATTCACGCATCAAAGTGACGCCGTCGACCAATCGGGTGACGTGCCGAATGCAGAGTTCTTGCGATGATCGTCGCATGATCGATCTCCGCTCACGTTCGGCAATCCTATCGCTTGGCCTCGCAACGCTCGTCATCGGTGGTGCCATCGTCGCATGCACCGGAGACGAAGCGACCCCTCCGACGACGTCGCAAGACGCGTCGACGAACGATTCGGACGCATCGGACGACACGCCCAGCGACGACGCCGGCGGCGGCAAGGACGTGGGCACCGACCCGGGGACGGATGCCGACACGTCGGAAGACGCGGGCGCGGACGCCGCGGAGGAAGATCCCGACGGCGGCGGGACGATCGATCTCGACGGCGGCGACGGCGAAGAAGAGCCGGACGGGGGACCGACCGTGGATGCCGGCGCCGATGCGGGTCCGGGCCCGTGCAACGCGCTCAAGGCCTCGGGTTCCGTCGACGCGGCGTGCACGACATCCCTGACGCTGTCTGCAGGCGGCACGCTCGTAGCGGGCGATTATTCACTGAAGAGCGTTTCGGTGCGTCAGAAAGAATGCACGACCTTCGCGCCCACCGTGCACGGCGGCGCGCTCGACCTGACCAAGAACAAGGACGGAAGCTTCACGGCGTCGTACGTCCTGACGCGCGCGCCGAAGAAGGGCACGATCATCCGTCCGATCACGTCGCGCTACGAGCAGACCCTGGATCCCAAGGGCGCGACGAACGGCTCGCCCGCGGCGCTCGAGAACGTGTGTCCGGAAGCGGCCGATGGAACGCTGGCGGACACGTCGAAGACGGACAAACTGGGCACGACGCTCTCGTTCTACGCGCCGTACTACACCACCACCGCCCTCTACACGTGGACGAAGCCGCTCGTGAAGCTGCCCTGAGCGCACCGCGCGTGGCGCGTACGCGTGACGCGACCTACGTGTGACGAACGGCGGCGGTCCTTCGTGGATCGTCGCCGTTTTCGTTCCATCCGACGTCGCTCCGCGGCGAGGAGCGAGCTTCCGGGAGAGCGAGCGTCGACGAAGCTCACGCCGCCGCGGCGTTGAGCGAAGCCGACGCCATGCGGCTCACGACACGAGCGCGTAGAGCTGCTCGAGCGCTTCGTCGAGCTTGTCGATTTGCGTGCCGCCGGCTTGGGCCATGTCGGGGCGGCCGCCGCCGGAGCCGCCGAGGGTCGCGGCGACGGGTCGGATGAGATCGCCGGCCTTGAAGCGATCCGTGAGCGACTTCGACACCGTGCACACGAGCTGCGCCTTCGGGCCGGCGACGGCGCCGAGGAGCACGATGGAGTCGCCGAGCTTGTCGCGCAGCTTCTCCGCGAGCTCGCGGAGCATCGCCGCCTCCGTCACGTCGACCTTGAGCGCGAGGGCCTTGCCGAAGCCGAACGTCTTGGCCTTGGCGGCGAGATCGTCGATGCCGCCGCCGCCGGAGCCGCCGCCCGAGCCCATGACGAGCTTGCGCTTCGTCTCGGCGAGCTCCTTGTCGAGCTTCTTCGTGTCTTCGAGGAGCTTTTCGATGCGCTCGGGCAACTCGTTCGGCGATGCCTTGACGAGGCGCGCGGCGTTCCGGACGGAGTCTTCGAGCTTGCGCACGTACGCGAGGGCGTTGAGGCCGGTCGCGGCTTCGATGCGGCGCACGCCGGCGGCCACGCCCGTCTCGGACAAGATCTTGAAGAGGCCGATCTCACCGAGCGCGCGGGCGTGCGTGCCGCCGCAGAGCTCGACGGAGTCCTTCGTCATCGTGAGGACGCGGACGACGTCGCCGTATTTCTCTTCGAAGATGGCCATCGCGCCGCGCTTCTTCGCCTCGCTCTGCGCGAGCACCTCGGTGAGGATGGGCGCGTCGACGAGGATCTTCTCGTTGACGAGATCTTCGATGCGCTGGATGTCTTCTTGCGTGAGCGGCTTGCCCGCCGAGTAGTCGAAGCGGAGCCGATCGGGGCCGACGAGCGAACCCTTCTGCGTGGCGGTCTCGCCGACGACGGCCCGGAGCGCCCAGTGGAGCAAGTGCGTCGCGGAGTGGTTGCGCCGCGTGGCCGTGCGGAGCGCGTGATCGACCTCGAGGACGAGGGTGTCGCCGACCGCGACCGAGCCATCGACGACCTCGCCGATGTGCACGACGAGGCCCGTGAGCGGCTTCTGCGTGTCGTCGACGCGGATCGTGAGCGTCCCCGCGCCGGATTTCGCGCGGAGGAGGCCCTTGTCGCCCACCTGGCCGCCCGACTCGCCGTAGAACGGCGTGACGTCCGTGACGACGGCGACCTTGTCGCCCGCCGATGCGCGGTCCGTGATCTCGTCGGCGCGCTCGCGTCCCTTCGCGAGGAAGAGGACCTTGCCCTCGCCTTCTTCGCGCTCGTAGCCGACGAAGCGGACGGACGCGTCTTCCTTGCCGCCGTTCGCGATGCGGACGGCCTCGAGCGCCTTGCGGTAGACGTCCTCGACGGCCTCGTCTTCGAGCTTCGAGCCCTCGCTCCGGGCGCGCTGCTCCTCCATCGCCTTCTCGTAGCCGGCGACGTCGATGTGCAGATCGCGTTCGCGCGCGATGACCTCGGTGAGGTCCATCGGGAAGCCGTACGTGTCGTAGAGCTTGAAGACGAAGTCGCCGGAGAGCAGCGTGGTGCCGGCGCTCCGAACCTTCGCGACCTCGTCGTCGACGATGCGGAGGCCACGCTCGAGCGTCTCGCGGAAGCGGATCTCTTCGCGCTCCGTCGCGCTCGCGATGAGGGCCTTGCGCTCGACGAGCTCGGGGTACTGCTCCCCCATCTGCGCGACGACCTCGAGCGCGACCTCATGGAGGAACGGGCGATGGATGCCGAGGCGGTGGCCGTGGCGGATCGCGCGGCGCATGACGCGGCGGAGGACGTACGCGCGGCCGGCGCGGTCGGGCGTGATCCCTTCGGCCATCAAGAACGCGGTGAGGCGCGCGTGGTCGGCGATGACGCGCATCGAGACGTCGTCGTCGCCCTGCGTGCCGTGGTACGGCTTGCCGGCGATCGACGCGGCCTTCTCGACGAGCGCGCGGAGCAAGTCGGTGTCGTAGTTGCTCGTCTTGCCTTGGAGGACGCTGGCCACGCGCTCGAGGCCCGCGCCGGTGTCGACGCACGGCTTGGGGAGCGGCGAGAGGAGGTACTTGCCGGGCTCGACCTCCGAGCGCTCGAACTGCATGAAGACCAGGTTCCAGATCTCCATCCAGCCTTTGCCGTCGGGCGTCGGCTCTTGTCCGAAGGTGTGCGGCGTCGGCTCGCCGTCGCCCGTGAAGTAGTGGAGCTCGGTGCACGGGCCGCACGGGCCGGTCTCGCCCATCTGCCAGAAGTTGTCGCCGGGCACGCCGGGGATGCCGATGATGCGGTCGTCGCCGAAGCCGGTGACCTTGCGCCAGATCTCGCGCGCTTCGTCGTCCGCGGGGACGCCGTCGGCGCCGCCGAAGACCGTGACGACGAGGCGGTTCGTGTCGATGCCCCACTCCTTCGTGATGAGCTCCCACGCGAAGGGGATCGCTTCGGCCTTGAAATAGTCGCCGAAGCTGAAGTTGCCGAGCATCTCGAAGAACGTGTGGTGGCGCGCGGTGACGCCGACGTTCTCGAGGTCGTTGTGCTTGCCCGAGATGCGGATGCACTTCTGGCTCGAGGTCGCGCGCGTGTACGGGCGGCGGTCCTTGCCCGTGAAGACGTCCTTGAACGGGACCATGCCCGCGTTCGTGAACATCAAGGTCGGGTCGTTCTGCGGGATGAGCGACGCCGAGGCGCAGACTTCGTGCCCCTTGCTCTTGAAGAAGGAAAGGAACGATGCGCGAACTTCGGACGCAGTCCTCGGGCTCATGGCGCCGTCCATCTAGCACGGTCGACCCGATCGAACACGCTCAAGCGGTGCTTCGGGACCCCGAAATCCCGCGGTTATGGGCGTTTTTCTCACGTCGACGGGGAGGACGAGCGGCGCCCCGCGGCGAGGAGAGGGCCGGCGGAAACGGCGGACGAGCTGGACGCCGGAGGGAGCCGCGGGAGGACCGGGGTACCGACGAGCCCAGCTAGGCCGACAGCTCTCGGTAGAGCTCGTCGTACGCCGCGGCGACGGCCTCCGGTGTATAGCGTGCAGAATACATGTTCTTGCCTTCGGCGGCGAGCGCTCGGCGCGCGGCCTCGTCCCGGAGGAGCGTGAGGACGTGCGCGGACAAGGCGTCGGCATCGAAGGGCGCGACCTTCGGCGCGAAGGTGAGCGCGTCGAGCGGGCCGTCTTTGGCGACGACGATGGGGACGCCGAGCGCCATCGCTTCGAGCAGCACGAGGGGCAGGTCCACCTTGCCGTAGAGATCGTCGACCGGGAAGACGATGACGGTCGCGATCGCCAGGAGCGCGCCCATGTCGTCGATCTCGCCGAGGTGCCGCGTCCGGTTCGTGACGCCGAGCGCTTCGATCTCTTTTTCGACGCGGGCCTGCGCTTCGTCGGCGGCGGCCGTCTTCTTGCGGCACGCGAACACCACGGTGGCGTCGGGCGCGCCGTTCGCGATCGCGGGGGTCGCGCGCGCCACGGTTTCGGCGCCGCGCGAGACCTCGTAGTCGCCCGGGTAGAGCACGATCGGGCCGTCGCCGAGGCCGTATTTCTCCCGCACGGCGCGCACTTCCGTGTCGGAGAGATCCCGCGGCGCGCGCGCGCACGGAGGCACCACGCGAATGCGCTCGGACGGCACGCCGGCCGCGACGAGCCTGCCCCGCGTGTGCTCCGAGAGCGCGACGACGACGTCGCCGAACAGCCAGCGCGAGACGCCCTCGAAGCTGCGCGGCGCGCTCGCGACCGTCTGCACGACCTTGCCCTTCCACCCCGTCATCCGTCGCGCGCGACGCGCCGTGGACGCGACGTTCGACGAGAGCGGGTTCGGGGCGAACACGAAGTGCCAAATGTCGAGCGGATCGCCGAAGACGAGGCGCAGAGCGACGCGCGCGTTCGCGGTCACGGCCGGCGCGAAGCGACCCGCGTCCCGATACACCGGCTCGGAGACGACGTTCGGGCCGAGCGACGCCGCGCCCTGCGAGGTCATCACCGTGGGGCGCGCGACGCGGAGGTGCGTGGCCACGTCGCGCACGAGGTTCTTGGAGCCGTCGTTCCACGGCGGCGTCACGGGCTTCGACACGAAGAGCACGCGCGGCGACTGCACGCGACGTTTCTAGCACGGGCGCCGCGGACGTCGCGACCCGTTCCGGGCGCGCTCCTCGCGCGTGCTTCGGACGCGAAAGGCCCGCGCGCTACGGAGGCGTCGGCAATCCGGTGACGAGCTGCGTGCGGACGCCGGGACCGTCGAACGACGTCTTCCACACACCGTTGATCGCCCGCGCGAGCAGATCGGCGCCGTCGACGACTTGGTTGGTCTCCGCCTCCAGGAGCTTGAGGCGTGGATCGGCGAGCTCGCGGAGGCGCGGCAGGACGTAGCTCACGTCGTGACCGGCCTTCTGCTCCGCCAAGACGAGCTGGAGATGGATCTCGAGCGACGGCTGGCTCGCCGCCGATGCGAGCACCGTCGCGCTCGGCGGCGCGAGGGCTTCGACGAGGAACGTCACCGAGAACGTGAAGACGCTCGGCAGCTTCCCTTCGCTCGTGGCCGGCCCGTGGTCGATCGCGGCCTTACCGTAATCGATGGGCGGGCGGCGCCAGTAGAGCGGTTCGACGTTCGGGCACGCGGCCGCGAGGTCCTCGGTCTGACGGACGGGGATGATGACGTCCCATCCGTCGTGGGGCACGAGGACCTTGCCGGGGAGCCCCGGGCAAAGCCCCGCGTGCGTGAACGGCTTGCTCGCGTCGGACGGCGACGGCGGATCGCCGAGGACCGGAACGGAGCGGCGCCAATACGGCGAATAGAAGGCCGTCACGGCCCCTTGGTTCGGATAGACCGCGGGCAGATCGGTGTGCGACCAGGTCCAGAGATCCACGAAATCGGACGGCGGCGACATCGCGGCGACCGCGAGCGCCTTTGCATCCGAGGGCGCCCGCCGCGCGCCGAAGAGCGCCATCATGCCTCCCCAGCTCCCGCCGTAGCTGCCGATCCGCGACGCATCGATTTCCGTCGGGCGCGTTCGCGCGAAATAGTACGGCGCCGCGGCGTCGAGCGCGTCGTCCGCGAGCGACCCGCCCACGTAGAACCGCCCGTAGGCGTGGATGCTCGCGAAGCCGTTGATCGCCCAGAGGTTGTTGCCGTTCACGGCCTCTTCGGGCGACTGCTTGGGCACCGCGATCTTGTCGGTCCCATTGTAGTTCGGTGCGTCGACGTCGGGTTGCGCGCCGTCCGCGAGCGCGTACCAGCGCGTGTCGATCTCTTCGCCGGTCCAATCGATGCGTGCGTAGGGCTCGTTCACGATCACCAGCGGAGCTGCCGGCGCGAGCGCGTGTTGGTAGAGGAGGTAGCTCTTTCCGCCGTCGGGCCGATCGGCGCGGACGAACTCGACGGTGAGCGCCGTGTTGTTCACCGTGAAGGTCTGCGTCTTGAGCGTGACGAACGACCACGGGCCTTCGACGCCCGCTTCGGACGGCGTGCCTCCGTCGGGATCGGGCGAGGATCCATCGGGGTCGATCGACGAGCCGTCCGCCGCCGCGTCGCCGTTGCCGTCGGGCGTGGCCGGCGAGCCGGAGTCGGAGCTGCAGCTCACGACCGCGAGGAGCGCCCCGAGAACGACGGCGGCGCCGACGGACACCCGCGCGGCCGAGATGCCGCTCGAAACTTGGTCATCCATGGACGGCATCGTACCGCGGCCTCCACGTCGCGGCTCGCGCGATCGTGAACGACACCCCGAGCGCCGCGTCTGCGCCTACTTCGCGAAGGCTTTGATCTCGGAGCCGATGCTCGACATGGCGCTCTCGATGGCGCCGCCGACCGCGCGGTTCTGGAGCTCCGAGAGCGCGGCGCCGCGGGTGACTTCCTCGGTCGCCGACGCGTTGCCGCTCACCATGCCCTGGAGCACGTGTTGCGGCACCTTTCGGACCGACATGTCGACTTGCGCGGACACCACGACGCCGCCGTTTCGCGCCTTCGACTGCGTGAGACGCGTGAGGTTTCCGTCGACGAGCAGCACCGGGATGCGCTTCTCCGACGCGCGCTTCAAGACGGCGGCGTCGTCCGAATCGACGACGACGGCGCCTTGGATCGCGTCGGCTTTCGAGCGCGCCACCTGCTTCATCACCGAGGCGAGGTCGTCGACGCGCACGCCGCTCGCGTTGTTCATCTTGCCGAGCTGCACGACGTACTTCGCGCGCGCGAGCGACGACGTCCCCTCGCCCTCGCGGTGGCTCGCGCGGAGCTTGTCGATCGACGCCTTCATCGAGGACTTCACGCTCGCGAACGTCTCCGCCTTCATCGCTCGCTCGAGCGCCGGGATCGACGCACGGTTGCCGGCGTCGCCGAGAGCCACCGCGCACGCCACGCGCACCGCCGGATGGCTGTCACGCAGGCCTCGTTCGAGATCGGTGCGCGCCTCGGTGGTGCCCGCCCGACCGAGGCGAAGGACGGCCTGCACGCGCACGCGGAAGTCCGACGCTTCGAAGAGCTCCTTGTCGTGAGCGACCGACGAGGTCGACACCGACAGAAGGCCCGCGACCAACAGAGCACCCAACGCACGAGAAACCGTCGTGGACGATCGAAGCAGCACGGACATCCTCCTCGTCGAACGACCCGAAGGGGCGGCGCGCTTTCCGGTTGGAACTTCGGTCGGTGACCTCGCCCAGTACCCGGCTCGCGTCGCTCGTCGGACCCGCATCGTCGAAGGCCTCGGTAGCTCCTTCGGCGAACGCGCCTTCTTCGATCGGTACATCAAAGGACGAACGACGGGAGAGGAATTCGTCCATCCGACACGAATATGGAACGAGGATCGACGACATCTCCGCCGCCAGTTCCTGCACGCGCGCTCTATCGTCGCCTATCTTACATCCGCGCGTCCGACCTGCGCAGATGAGGCCGACACCCCTCGACGCGCGCTCGTTCCGCGCTCGGTCGGCATTCGCTTCGCACTCGTTCGGGGCTCGTTTCGGCGCGACGAATCACGGTGAAATTCGAGGCTTTGCCGAGCGCATCGCCGACGACGACGTGCGGCCCGAACGCACGAACGCGACGACGACGAGCATCCGAACCCGGATGTGCGCCATCGTCGCGTCCATCGAAAAGCGTCCGTCACCGAGGACGCCAGGGCGCGGTCCTCGCGAACGCGCGCCCCGAGCCGCGGGCGATCAGTTGCCCAACTTCGGACGAAGCTTGATGATGCCGCCGTCGAACGACGGCAGCTTGATGACCGGACGGCCCGATCCCGCGTCGGTCGGCGCCGCCGTGCCCGCATCGGCGGGCACCGTCGTGCCGGCGTCGTGCGTGACTTGGAGCGTGCACACCGGGACGATGTCGCCCTGCTTGCCGTTCGTGTACTTGTGCGCGGTGCCTTTGCACACCTGCCCGCTCGCGCAGTCGGCGTCCTTCGCGCAGGTCTTTCCGCAGAACGGCGCGTCGCCGAAGAGCTGCGTCTCGCCGGCCGCGCACTTGAGCGCCGCGCCCGCGTCGGAGGTGCCCGCATCGCCCGCGTCGGTCACCGTGGCCGCCGTGAACGCATCTTGGTGGATCCATCCCATCAGCTTCGTCGACGCATTCTTCGGATCGTCGAACACGACCAGGAAGTACTTGTCGCGCTGAGCGATCTCCGTGACGCGCGTGCCCTTGTTGAGGGTCGCGATGACCTTGCCCGTCGTCGGGACTTCGCGCGCGGACTGCGCGCGCTCGGTCGTCGCCACGACGTTGTCGAGCTTCGTCTCGTCGGGGAAGCGCGCGATGTCGTTCTCGTTGGAGGCCTTCGGCGCGGGCGCCTCTTCCGTCGCGACGCTCGTCGCGGGGGCCGCGCTGTCTTCGGTCGCCGTCGCCGGTTCGGCGGCGTCCACCGACGCTCCCGAATCCTCGGCCGCTCCCATGAGCTTGTCTTTCAGCTGCCCGCAGTTCGTCGCCGCGGCAGCAAGCAGGATCGCACACGTAGCCCGAAAGAAGGTCCTCATGGGGCCGGGAGGCTACCAGAGAGTCTGCTCCGCTTGCACGCGAACGATGAACGGTCCGAACGAGCCTTCCCAAGGCATCTCGGGGCGTCTCCGGCCGTCGAATCCGTTGGAATTCAGCGGCCGTAGGTACCCCGGAGCCCGCCTTTTCAGGCGAATTGCGTGAGCCAGGTGCGCAGAATTTCGTAGCCGTCGGCGAGCAGCCCGAGGTCCGTCGATTCGTTCCGTTGATGGGCCTGCGCGTTCTCGCCCGGGCCGAAATTGATGGCGGGGACCCCCAACTCGGAGAAGCGGGCCACGTCCGTCCATGCCTGCTTCGGCAAGACCCCACGAACGCCGCACGCGACGAGCTTTTGGACGAGCGGGTGCTCGGCGCCGGGCATCGCGCCGGGAGACAGATCCGTGAACTCCACGTCCGCGTCGCCGCCGACGAGCGCGAGGACGTCTTTCTGCGCCTGCTCGAGCGAGGTCGTCGGCGCGAAGCGGTGGTTCAAGTTGAGGGTGAACGTGTCGGGGACGACGTTGCGCCCGCGGCCACCGTCGGCGAGCGTGGCGGTCGTCACGGTCCGGTAGACGACGCCTTCGACGCGCGCCTCGATCGGAGCGAGCGCCGCGAGCCGCGTGAGGAGGCCCGACGCCTTGTGGATCGCGTTCTCCCCTTCCCACGGGCGCGCGCTGTGGCACGTCCTGCCGCGGAACGTGACCGTGGCTTGGATCGATCCGCAGCAGCCGAGGTGCAGCGTGTTGTCGGAAGGTTCGAGGCAAATCGCCAGATCGACGCCGCGGAGATCCTCGTCTTGATCGAGGACGGGGCCGAGCTCGTTCTCCGCGTACGGCCCTTCTTCGCGCGCGTAGAAGACGAGCGTGAGATCCGCGCCCGACGTCTCCCTCACGGTCTCGGCGAGGACGAGCATGACGGCGAGGCCGCTCTTCATGTCCGCCGCGCCCGCGCCGTAGCAGCGGCCGCCTTCGATGCGGGCCGGGCCGTTTTCGGTGCGCACCGTGTCGAGGTGTCCGACGAGCGCGACGTGCGGTCGGCCGGGCGTTCGGCGTCGAATCACGGGGACGACGATCGAGTCGCCGTAGCGGCGCACGGGTCCCGCGAGAGGGAGGCGGGCCACGCGCTCGCTCACCGCGTCGCAGAGGGCGCGCTCTTCGCCGATGGGCGAAGGGATCGAACAGAGCCAGAGAAGCGTGTCTTCGAGCGCCGCGGCGACGGGCGTGCGTGACGGCAAGGGCATGCTCACGTCGCCTTATCTAGCAGGACGGAGGGCCGCCCGGGAAACGGCTCTCGTCGCGAACGGGACAAGAACGCGACGGGGGCCGCGAGCGCGACGGGGACCGCGAGCGCGACGCGAATCAAACGGAATCGCGAATCAGACGGGGACGGCGAAGTCGCGGAGCGCGTCGTTGAGGCTGACCTTGCGGTCCGTGCTCTCCTTGCGCTGGCCGATGATGAGCGCGCAAGGGACGCCGTATTCGCCGGCGGGGAACTTCTTCGTGCGGACGCCGGGGATGACGACGGAGCGCGGCGGGATCCGGCCGCGGTGCTCGACGGGCTCGGCCCCGGTCACGTCGACGATGACGGTGGACGACGTGAGCACGACGCCCGTGCCGATGACGGCTTCCTTGCCGATGCGGACGCCTTCGACGACGACGACGCGCGAGCCGATGAAGCATCCGTCTTCGACGATGACGGGGCGCGCGCTCGGCGGTTCGAGCACGCCGCCGATGCCGACGCCGCCGGAGAGGTGGCAGTCTTTGCCGATTTGCGCGCACGAGCCGACGGTGGCCCACGTGTCGACCATCGTGCCCGAGCCGACGCGCGCGCCGATGTTCACGTAGCCCGGCATGACGATGACGCCCGGCTCGCAGAACGCGCCGTAGCGGACGACGCCCGGCGGGACGACGCGCACGTTCTGGGCGTCGAGGTTCTTCTTGAGCGGGATCTTGTCGTGGAACTCGAACGGGCCGACCTCGACCTTCTCCATTTTGCGGACCGCGAAATAGAGGAGGATCGCTTGCTTGATCCACGCGTGGGTCGTCCACTCGCCGTCGCCGTTCCCGTCTTGGGGAGGCGACGCGACGCGGAGCTCGCCGCCGTCGAGGCGCGCGATGGTGCGCTCCACGGCGGCGACGACGGCCGCTTCCTTGAGTCGTGCGCGATCGTCGAACGCGGCCTCGACGAGGGCTTTGTCTTCGTTCATGACCGCTCCTCTGTGGCGACGTTCGACGACGCGGGTTTCAGCCGGCGACCGGCGAGACTTCGCTGCCCGGGAAGAAGTACGCGATCTCGATGCGCGCGTTCTCCGGGGAGTCCGAGCCGTGAACGGCGTTCTCGCCCACGGATCCGCCATAAAGCTTGCGGATCGTGTTCGGCTCCGCCTTCGCCGGATCGGTCGCGCCCATGACCTTGCGGTAGTGGGCGACGGCGTCTTCGCGCTCGAGGACGAGGACGTAGACCGGCGAGCGGGTCATGAAGTCGACGAGCTCACCAAAGAACGGACGCGCCTTGTGGACGGCGTAGAAGCCCTCGGCGACCGGGCGCGGCAGGTGCGTGCGCTTCGCGGCGACGACGGAGAAGCCGGCGTCCTCGAGGAACTGGATGATGGCGCCTGCCTTCTTCTTTTCGACGGCGTCGGGCTTGATGATGGCGAAGGTTCGTTCGAGAGCCATGATGATCGTGCGTCTCCGAAGTGCGGGCGCCGGACGACGCCGGCGACGATTCCGCCGCCTCCATACGAGACATCGCCGAAAAACTCAAGGCAATCGGGCTATTTTGGATTTCGCGCGCGCGACGTCCGACCGCCTTGCACCCGGTTCACCACGCCCGCGGATCCCCGCATCGCCGGCCCTCGGGCACTTCGTCAGTCGTGCACGCAGCGGCCGCCGATGGCGTAGTAGCCGTTGAGTTCGGACCCGGCCACGGTCTTCCAGTTGCCGGTGTCGGGGTTCGTCTTGCCGTGCTTCTCCCAGGAGAAGGTCCAGACGAACTGGTATTCCGCGTTCGAGCTCCACTGCAGGACGTTGCCCGCGACCTCGACGCCGTTCTTGTTCGCGCCGGCCGGGAAGCGTCCGGGCGGCGAGACGTACCAGCTGACGTCGCTGATGCTGCCGCCGTTCATCGGCGCCGCCCCCGGGTAGCCGTAGCTGTAGCCGTGGTTCAGCCGGTAGTTCTGCTCCGTCGCCCCTCCGCCGAAACCGTTCGGCGAGTTCGGCGACCACGGGTAGGTCGTCGTGCCGTTGTTGCGGAACGCGTTGATGATCTCGGCCGACGTCGCGAGCCGCCCGCCGTCCCACGCGCAGAAGGCGCGCATCAAGTGCCAGCCGACGCAGTTGAGCGCCTTCGGATCGAGCTGATCCTGCGTGAAGGCGGCCGCGTCGCCCTTCCCCGTCCAATACGTGTGGCCGCCGAAGCTGCCCGCGCCGCACGAGCGCTTCGAGTTCGTGTTCTTCGAGCCGTTCGGCGCGCCGGTCCAGTACGGACCGAGCATCTCGTCGGCTTCGTCGAGTGTGCTCGGGACGAGGCCGTCCCACGCCGTCTTCCACCCCGACGTCGTCTTCGCGAACGTCCGCACGTCGCCGTTCGTGCGCTCGATGAACGCGCGCATGCGCCCCGCGGTGACGACGTACTTGTCGATCTTCGCGGCCGATCCGTCGAGCTTCGCCGTCGCGCAGCAGCTCTCGTGTTGGTGCGCCGGATCTTCGATCTCGCCGGCCCCGCACGTGTCTCCGCCGAGGTGGCGCGTGCAGCTCCGACCGACCGTGCATTTGCCGGCGTAGTCGCAACCGTCGGACGCGCAATCTCCGTGCATGTTGCATGCAGATCCGACGTTGCACCGCGGGGCGCCGGTCTGCGTACCGCCACAGTCGACGTCGGACTCGTCGCCGTTCTTCACCTGGTCATCGCCACGCGGGGCCTGGCAGACGGCGTCTTTGCAGACGAGGCTCGTGCAATCGGTCCCGGCGCTGCATTTCTTGCCGTCGGCGCAGGCCGGCGCGGTCCCGCCGCCGCAATCGACGTCCGTCTCCGTGCCGTTCACGACGCCATCGGTCGACGTCGCGGCCTGGCAGGTGCCGTTGCACGAGAGGCTCGTGCAGTCTTCGGGTTTGAGGCACGTCTTGCCGTCGTCGCAGGGCGGCGCGGAGGTCGACGAGCCTCCGCAGTCGACGTCGGACTCGTCACCGTTCTGGATCCCGTCCTTCGACGTCGCCGCGACGCAGCGGCCGTCTTGGCACGACAGCGATTCGCAATCCTTGCCGACGAGGCACTTCTTGCCGTCCGCGCACGGCGGCGCGTTCGCACCTCCGCAACCGTCATCCGTCGGGCCGGAGCTCTGCGACGCATCCGGGGAGTTGGGATCGCCGCCCGCGTCGAGCGACGACGACGGCGTGCCGTCCGGGTTCGGGGTGTCGTCGGTCGGATCCGAATCGTCCGACGAAGGCGACGAACAAGACGCGAGGATGGAGACGACGAAGAAAGCGGAGATCCAACGGGGACGGCGGCTCACGATGGAATCATTCGATGAGATTGGACACTTGAGAAGTCGAAAAAGGGCCCTCGGTTCGTTTACACCCACCTACGAAACGAGACCTGTATGCCCATACCGACACGTCTCCGCGCTCATGGCCTCGATGCCTCCACGGCTGTCTGCGGGAAAACGGTCGAGGGTCGTTTCGCAGGTTCCTCTCAATCCAAGAGAGCGCGGTGGCCGGACGCCGTAGCATCCTGCAACACCGCGCTCGCTCGCGCCGTCGCTCACGCGCTGGGCGGGATTCAGTGGTGGAATCCACCGCCTTCGCTGGCGCTCAAGGGGCGCGAGATCGGGTGCTTTTCGAAGAAGTGGATCGACGAGGCGACGTCGTCGACGAGCATCTTCGCGAGATCGCGGCTCACGCCGTGCCGGACGAGGACGCGTTGGACGACGAGATCCTGGCGGTTGCTCGGCAGCGGGTACGCGGGCACCTGCCACCCGCGCACGCGGAGGCGATCGGCGAGATCGAACAGCGTGTAGTTGCCGAGGTGTCCGTTGCGGCGGAGCGTCCAGCACACGCCGGGGATGCCGCCGCGACCGTCGTAGAGGATGTCGAAGGCGCCGAGCTTCGTCAGCTCGTCGGCGAGGAACGCGGCCGTGTCCGAACACGCTTGGTGGACCTTGCGGTAGCCCTCGTGCCCGAGCCTCAGGAAATTGTAATATTGAATGACGATTTGGCCGCCGGGGCGCGAGAAGTTGAGCGCGAAGGTCGGCATGTCGCCGCCGAGGTAATTGACGTGGAAGACGAGGTCTTCCGGCAAGTCGGAGCGCTCGCGCCAGACGACCCAACCGCAGCCGAGCGGCGTCAAACCGAATTTGTGGCCCGACGCGTTGATCGATTTGACCCTCGGAATACGGAAATCCCAGACGACGTTTTTATGAATGAACGGCGCGATCATGCCGCCGCTCGCGCCGTCGACGTGGATGGGGACGTCGAGCCCGGTGCGTGACTGGAGATCGTCGAGCGCCTTGGCGATGGCCGCGACGGGCTCGTATTGGAGCGTGAACGTCAGGCCGAGGGTCGGGACGACGCCGATGGTGTTCTCGTCGCAGCGCGCGATCACCTCCTCCGGCGAGAGCATCAGGCGGTCGCCCTCCATCGGGACCTCGCGGAGCTCGACGTCGAAGTAGCGGGCGAATTTGTGCCAGCAAATCTGGACGGGGCCGCAGATCAGGTTCGGCCGATCGGTGGACTTCCCTTGCGCCCTGCGCTTCTCGCGCCATTTCCATTTGAGCGCGAGGCCGCCGAGCATCGCCGCCTCGCTCGAGCCGGTGGTCGAGCATCCCATCGTGTTCGCCGCCTCCGGCGCGTTCCACAAGTCGGCGAGCATCTGGACGCAGCGGGACTCGATCTCCGCGGTCTGCGGGTACTCGTCCTTGTCGATCATGTTCTTGTCGATGCACTCGTTCATCAACCGATGCACCTCGGGCTCCGCCCACGTTTGGCAGAAGGTCGCGAGGTTCATGCGCGAATTACCGTCGAGCATCAGCTCGTCGTGCACGACTTGATAGGCGTGTTCCGGCGAATGCTCATTTCGCGGAATTCGGTATTTCGGCATGACGACCGACAAATCGGTCGACGCGTAGACGTCGTCGTTGATGTGATCGCGAATGGAATAACGGGTGTGCAGCGACATGGAAGTCTCCGGTCATGGTCGAGGGACGATCGAGCGCGGCCGTGGGCCATGCCACTTCCGCCAAGAAGCGAGGGTGCGGACGATCATGGTCGTGGCGATGGCCGCGACTTCGGCCCATGCGCGAGGGCGGCCGAGGACGATGCGAATCACGAAATAGACGACGACGCCGAGGGCGGCGACCGTCGCGTAGAGCGGGCCCGGGGCGAGCAGCGTGGGGACGTCGCGCGCGAGCACGTCGCGGAGCAGGCCGCCGGCCGTCGCGCAGACGACGCCGACGAGGAGCACGCCGAGGAACGGGAGGCGATGGGCGATCGCTTGCTGCGCGCCGACGACGCCGAAGAAGCCGAGGGCGGCCGCGTCGACGAACGTGAGCAAGGGTTGGAGGCGATCGACGTGGCGCGTGAAGAAGAAGGCGACCGCCGCCGAGACGAACGCGAGCTGGAGGTAGATCGGGCGCTCGAGCGCGAGCGGCGGCAGGTGCCCGAGCAAGACGTCGCGCAGGATGCCGCCCCCGAGGCCGGTCGTGATGGCGAGCACGATCACGCCGGTGGCGTCGAACCCCTTGTCGACCGCGTGGCCCCCGCCGGAGAGCGCACCGACCACGATGGCCGGGAGCTCGAGGTACATCGACGGGCCGATGCCGGCGATGACCGGGAGCTCGGAGTCCTGGGGTTCGCTCATGGGGCTCCTTCCGCGCGATGTTCGTCGGTCCCGACGCGACGCTCGGTCCTCTCAGCGCGAGGCGCTCGGGGCGCGTTCGCCCTCGCTCCGCGCGAGGAACACGTTGCCGCCGAGATCTTTGACGATCGATTGGATGGCGCGCTGGCCGCGCACGCTGTTGCCCGCCTTGTCGAGCGGCGCGGAGAACGTGCCCACCGCGTATTGGCCCGGGACGACGGCGAGGATGCCACCGCCGACGCCACTCTTGGCGGGGACGCCGACCTCGATCGACCACGTCCCGGAGGTCTCGTAGAGGCCCGCGGTCATCATCATCGAGAGCGCGTGGGCCGCGGTCTCGGGCGACACGACGCGCTCCTTCGTGATCGGGTTGACGCCGCCGTTCGCGAGCGTCGCCCCCATGACGGCGAGGTCGTGGGCGTTGACGGCGACGGAGCATTGGCGCGTGTACACGTCGAGCACCGGCGCGGGATCACCGTCGATGACGCCGTAGCTGCCGAGGAGCCAGGCGATCGAGCGGTTGCGGGTGTTCGTCGCGCTCTCCGACTTGTAGATGGTCGCGTCGACGTCGAGCTTTCGGCCGGCGAACGCCTCGTACGTCGCGAGGATCTTGCTCCACTTCTCTTCGGGCGAGCGCGCGGGGAGCAGGCCCACGGTCGCGATCGCGCCCGGGTTGACGAACGGGTTGCCGGCGTGGTGCGTGTCGTTCATTTCGACGGCGATGATCGAGTTGAACGCTTGGCCGGTGGCGTCGGTGCCGATCCGCTTCTCGACGGTGGGGAGGCCGAGCTCCTCGAGCACGCGGCTCAGCGTGAAGACCTTCGAGATCGACTGGATCGAGAACGAGTGCCCCGTGTCACCCACTTCGAAGATCTCGCCCTTCGTCGTGACGACGACGACGCCGAAGAGGTTCGAATCGACCTTCGCGAGCGCCGGGATGTAGTCGGCGTTCTTGCCTTCGCGGAGGTTCTTCGAGCTCGCGTGCGCGCGCTGGACCGCCGCGCGTGGATCGCCCGTCATCGGCGCGGCGACCCGCACCGGCGTCGCGCCCGAGGCGCGGGCCGCCATCGACGGAGCCGCCGAGACCTCGGTGGTCGAGACCTGCGCGACGGACGACGAGGTCGACGAGGTCGGAGCTTCGGACCGCGGAGCGGCGGCGTCCGGGGTGTTCGAGCGACTGCACGCGATGGCCAAGAAGAGCAACGCCACCGAACCGAGACGAACGCCGGTCATGAGAATCCCCCTCCGCAATTCCGGGCGCCAAGCTAAGCGTGGACCGGACTTCGGCAAGACGATCGTCGGCCACGCGGCGAGCGACGACGACGGACGCGCTCAGGTTCCGCAGAACGTGCGCTCGACGCGCTCCTCGGGGCGCGGCGGCTCTGCGAGGTGCGCGGCTTCCGGTTGGTCGTCGTAGGGACGCGCGAGCACGCGAACGAGCGTCTCGAACGGCGCGAAGTCCTCGCGAGAGACGGCGGCTTCGATGGCCTCTTCGAGGCGGTGGTTGCGCGGGATGAACGCCGGGTTGGCGCGGCGCATGGCGGCGGCGCGTGCCTCCGGCGACGACGTTTCGATCGCGAGGCGCTTGCGCCACGACGCCGCCCAATCGTGGAAGGCGTCCGGATGGGCGAAGGTCGACGCCGTGGCGGCGTCAGCCGCGGGATCCGTGAGCGACGCGCACAAGCGACGGAAGAAGACCGTGAAGTCGACCTCGCTTTCCGCGAGGCGTTCGAGCAAATCGGAGGCGAGGCGGGCGTCGTCTGCTTCTTCGAGCGCGAGGCCGAGCTTTTGGCGCAAAACGCGGGCGTACGCGGCCTCGAAGAGCGATCCGAACCGCTCGAGGCGAACGGTCGCCTCACGGACGGCGACCTCTTCGTCGTCGTCGACGTGCGGCAGCAGCGTCTCGGCGAGACGGGCGAGGTTCCACTGCGCGATCCGCGGCTGGTTGCCGAACGCGTACCGACCGTTCTGGTCGATCGAGCTGAACGTCTTTCGCGGGTGGTACTCGTCGAGGAACGCGCACGGGCCGTAGTCGATCGTCTCGCCGGAGATCGACGTGTTGTCCGTGTTCATCACGCCGTGGACGAAGCCGACGCCGAGCCACCGCGCGACGAGCTCGGCGTGCGTGGCGATCACGCACTCGAGGAGCGCGAGCGCGTCGTTGCCCTCCCCGCCTTTCCCCTTGGCATCCGGATAGTGCCGGTCGAGCGCGTAGGTGACGAGCGTGGACACGGCGTCGCGATCGCCGCGCGCCGCGAAGTACTCGAACGTGCCGACGCGGAGGTGGCTCGACGCCACGCGCGTGAGCACCGCGCCGGGCAAGAAGACCTCGCGCGCGACGACGTCGCCGGTCGTGACGGCCGCGAGCGAACGCGTCGTCGGGATGCCGAGCGCGGCCATCGCTTCGCTGACGACGTATTCGCGCATCACGGGCCCGAGCGCCGCGCGACCATCGCCGCCGCGCGAGAACGGCGTGCGACCCGCGCCCTTGAGCTGGACGTCGCGCCGCTTGCCGTCCGCGCCGACGACCTCGCCGAGGAGGATGGCGCGGCCGTCGCCGAGCGCGAGACGAAATGGCCGAACTGATGCCCCGCAGGCGAGCGCGATGGGATCGGCGCCTTCGGGGACGAGGTTGCCCGCGAGCATCCGGATGCCGTCTTCGGACGCGAGCTCGCCCGCGTCGACGCCGAGCAGCGCCGCGAGCTCCGCGTTGATCTTCACGAGACGCGGCGCGCGCACGGGCGTCGGCGCGACCCGGGCGTAAAAGCGTTCGGGGAGCCGCGCGTAGGTGTTGTCGAACGTGAGCGCCATGCCTCCCTGCTGTCTAGCAGCACACGGGCGGCGCACGAAGGGCCACCGCCGCGACGTGCGAACACGAGCGCCGATCGCACCGCAGAGGGGCGATCGGCGCTTTGCCGCGAGAGCGCGGGTGTGGCTGAGCCGGGTCGGCTACTTCTTCATCATCGCTTGCAGCGTCGACGCCATGTCGCTCGGCGTCGGCGCCACGCGCGCACCGGCCGCTTCGAGCGCGGCGATCTTCGCGGCCGCGGTGCCCTGCCCGCCCGAGATGATCGCGCCGGCGTGGCCCATGCGCTTGCCCGGGGGAGCCGTCGTTCCGGCGATGAATGCCGCGACGGGCTTCGTCATCTTCTCTTTGATGAAGGCCGCGCCGCGCTCTTCCGCGCCGCCGCCGATTTCGCCGATCATGATGACGCCGTGCGTGTCCGGGTCGTTCTGGAACAGCTCGAGCACGTCGACGAAGTCCATGCCGCCGACGGGATCGCCGCCGATGCCCACGCACGTCGACTGGCCGATGCCGAGCGCGGTGAGCTGCCCGACGGCCTCGTACGTGAGCGTGCCCGAACGCGAGACGACGCCGATGTTGCCGGCCTTGTGGATGTGGCCCGGCATGATGCCGATCTTGCACGCGCCCGGCGTGATGACGCCGGGGCAGTTCGGTCCCACGAGGCGCGGGATCGGCTTGCCCGCGAGCTTCTGCTCCGCCTGCTTCGCCTCGAGCACGCGACGCACGCCGATCATGTCGATGACCGGGATGCCCTCGGTGATGCAGATGACCAGCTCGAGGCCCGCGTCGAACGCCTCGAGGATCGCGTCCGCGGCGCCGGGCGGCGGCACGAAGATGACGCTCGCGTTGGCGCCCGTGGCCTTCGTCGCCTGCGCGACGGTGTCGAACACGGGAACCGCCTTGTTCTGGCCTCCGGCGGTGGCTTCGAACTTCTCGCCGCCGCGGGTCGGGGTCACGCCGCCGACGACGTTCGTGCCGTATTCGATCATCTGCTTGGCGTGGAACGAGCCCGCGCCGCCGGTGATCCCCTGCACGATGAGCTTGGTGTCTTTGCCGACCAGGATGCTCACTTCGCACCTCCCGAGACCGCGTCGACGATCTTCTTCGCGCCGTCGGCCATCGTCGTGGCGGCCACGATGGCGAGGCCGCTCTCGTTCAGAATCTTGCGGCCCAGCTCGACGTTCGTGCCTTCGAGGCGGACGACGAGCGGAACCTTGAGCCCGAGCTCCTTCGCGGCGGCGACGACGCCGTTCGCGATGACGTCGCACTTCATGATGCCGCCGAAGATGTTGACGAAGATCGCCTTCACCTTCGGGCTCTTCAGGATCATGCTGAACGCCTTGGTGACCTGCTCCTGCGTGGCGCCGCCGCCGACGTCGAGGAAGTTCGCAGGCGCGACGCCGTGCTTCTCGCCGGCGTGCTTGATGATGTCCATCGTCGCCATCGCGAGGCCGGCGCCGTTGACGAGGCAGCCGACGTTACCGTCGAGCGACACGTAGTTGAGGCCCGCCTTCTTGGCTTCGAGCTCGACGGGATCTTCCTCGTCGTTGTCGCGGAGCTCGTCCCACACCTTGTGTCGGAAATCCGCGTTGTCGTCGAAGTTGAGCTTCGCGTCGAGCGCGACCACGTCGCCGTTCTTCAGGATGGCGAGCGGGTTCACCTCGAGCAGCGAGCAGTCTTCCTTCACGAACGCCTCGTAGAGCGCGCCCATGAGGCGGACGAACTTCGCCACGGTCTCCTTGCCGTGCTGCATGAGGCCGAGCCCGAACGCGAGCTCGCGCGCCTGGTAGCCCTGCAGGCCCACCGTCGGGTCGACGTGCACCGTGAGGATCTTCTCCGGCGTCTCCGCGGCGACCTTCTCGATCTCGACGCCGCCTTCGGTCGACGCCATGAAGGCGATGCGACGGCGATCGCGATCGACGACGGCTCCGAGGTAGAGCTCGCGCGCCATGTCGAGCCCTTGCTCGATGTACAGGCGGCGCACCTTCTGGCCTTCGGGGCCCGTCTGGTGCGTGACGAGCTGCATGCCGAGGATCTTCTCGGCGAGCTGTCGCGCTTCGGCGGGGCCGCCCTTGGCGACTTTCACGCCGCCGCCTTTGCCGCGACCACCTGCGTGGATCTGCGCCTTGACGACGACGACTTGGTTGCCGGTCTCCGCGACGAGCTTCTTGGCCGCAGCCTCGGCCTCGTCGACGGTGAACGCGGGATAGCCTTTCGGGACGGGGACGCCGTACTTGGCGAAGATCTGTTTGCCTTGGTACTCGTGGATCTTCACGCGGCGGACCCTAACAGAAAGTCGCACCGTCACGCCACGACGACGTCGCTGCATCATCCGCGCGACGGACGAAGGGCGCGGCACCGAGCGGTCGCGCTCGCTTCATCGCACGAGAGTCACGCACGAAACCGTTCGGCGGCCTCTCCGCTCGCGGGGCCTCTCGGTGCAGGCGCTCCACGGCAAAAGCGCGGTACGAAGGACGGACGGAAGACGCACGAAAGCCGTCCATCACGCGTGACGTGAGGACGGCTCGATCGGAGAGTCTTACTTCGCGGCTTCGATGCGGTGCACTTGCGAAGACAGGCGCGAAATCGTGCGCGACACGGCCTTCGGGTGGTAAGTGCCCTTCGTCGCCGCCTTGTCGAGGGCCACGACGGCGGCCTTCAACGCCGTTTCCGCAGCGGCCTTGTCCTTCGAATGGATGGCGGTGCGCACGCGCTTGACCAGGGTACGGACGGTGCTCGTGATCGCACGGTTGCGGGCGGTACGAACGATACGCTGGCGGTTGCGCTTCTCGGCGGACGGATGATTGGCCACGGCAGATTTCCTCGAAAAAAGTCCCGAAAACAAGGCCCCAAACACGGGAACCAGGGGAGACGGGAGGGCGCACTTTACGGAGGGAGCCCGGAAAGTCAAGCGCGGTGAGCGCCGGCGTACACCGATTGCGCGACGGGCGGGTCATGCGCATGCGGTCGCGGCCGTCGTCCAGGCGGCGCTCCAAACGACGACGCGGGCGGGAGACCCTTCGTCTCTTCGCCCGCGTGCGTCGATTCGTTCGGTTGCGCCAAGTTCGAACGGTGCCGTCGCCATCGCTCACGCATCGAGCGATGGCTCCTCGTCAGCCCTTGCGGCGACGACGCGCGAGGAGCGCGATCCCGAACAAGCCGGCGAGCGAAGCCCCGCCGATCGTGGCCGGATCGTTCGCGCCGGCGCGGATCACCGAGCAGCCGCTCTTCTTGCCGGAGGACTCCTCTTCCTCTTCGGAGCCGTCGGAGTTCGAGTCACCGGAGTTCGTCGAATCGTTGCCGCTGTCGTTGTTCCCCGTATCCGTATTTCCGGGGTCGGTGTTGCCCGGGTCGGTGTTGCCGGGATCGGTGTTGCCCGGGTCGGTGCTTCCGCTGTCCGTGTCGGCGCTCGCGTCGCCCGCGCCGGCGTCGTCCGTCGGGTTCCCGGCGCCTTCCGGTACGAGGATGCCGTCGGCCTCGTTGATGCCGCTCCCCACTTGGAAGTGCACTTGCGAGTTGGCGAGCGCCGTCGCTTGCTCGGCCTTGAGCTTCACCGCCACGCCGATCGGGCTCTCGGTGTCCTTGAACGACTTGATGGTCTTGTCACCACCGAACCCCGCGTCACTTTCGCGGTAGTAGAGCTTCGCGCTGAAGGCGTTGTCGATCGTGTGGTTGACGACACCCGTGAGCGTTTGATTGGCGTCGTCGTACGTGAACGTTCCATCGCCGACGTCGGCGCCGGCGTCGTTTTGCCACGTCGGAGCCTGGGTGAGATGAACCTTGTAGTTCGTCACGGCGGCCGACGCGATCGACGAAACGAGAACGAGGGAGAATCCGAGAGCGAAGGGAGTTAGGCGCATGGCGAACAGTGTGAAGGATCCATGGGCGAGTTCAATTCGGAAACATCGCTCACCGTCACCGTTCGCGGAAACGATTCGCCGGTTGGAGGTGCAGCCGATCAAAGCGCACCGTCCCCACATGTGCGCCTGCCGACCACCTCGACACCCGCCCGAGCCAGCGCGTCGTTCCGCCGTCCGTCCCGCCCCCAACCGCCCCTAACGACTCGGAGGCCAAACGCGGTTCGAGCGCACGATGGTCTGACTCCAGAGGATGCGTGTCGTCGTCGAGCGAAGGCGCGCGAGCTCCGGCGCGAGCGTCGGATCTTCGAGGCGATCGTTCTGCTCGTCCGGATCCGTTTCGAGATCGAACAAGTGCTCTTGGCGTGACGACATGTGCGTCTCGAGTTTGTAGGGATAGCGCACGGCGACGAGTCTCACGCCGTCGTACGGCTGCACGAGCGGCGCGACGACCGGCTTCGGATCCTGGGCGACGAGCGAGTGACCTTCGAAGTGCGTGGGGCCGCCGAGCTGGAGCAAATCGGTCACCGTCGGCGCGATGTCGATCTGCGACGCGGTTCGATCCGCCACGCGTGACGGCGGGAGGTGCCCCCTCCAAAACATCGCGAATCCCGTGCGAAACACCTCTTCGTACGAGCTGAGACCGTTGAAGTGCACGCCGTGCTCGTCCGCCGGGAAGCTGTGATCGCCGACGAGGATCACGATGGCGTCATTCAGCGCTGGGCGCCGTTCGAGCTCCTGGAAGAAGACCGAGAGCCACGCGTCTTGTTCGTGGAGCGAGCCGACGAAGTCACGGCCGTAGCGCGTCGGGAACTCCTCGGCCGGAACGAAGTTCGGGCCTTCGCAGAACGGATAGTGGTTCGAGGCGTTGATGCCGACGGCGAAGAGCGGCTGTCCCGGAAACCGGCTCAAGCGCTCGTCGATCTCCGCGAAGAACGTCCGATAGAACGCGTCGTCTTGAAGGCCCGATCCCCATATCAGGGGATTTTTGCCTCGTTCTTCGGGCGATTCGAACGTCACCTCGTCGAACCCGATGTGACGGAAGAATTCCGTCGCGTGCTCGAAGTGGGGAGCGTCCGTGGCCGATCGGGCGATCGTGCGGTAGCCGACGTCACGAAGCGCCTGGGGCAAGCAGTGGAGCCGCGTTTCGAGGAGATCGGTGAACTCCTTGCCTCGATAGACGGGGATGAGCGAGCAGAGCGTCGCGAAATGACCGCGGCTGCTCTGCATCGAATTACCGTAGAAATGATCGAACGAGAGCCCCTCACGCCTTCGCGCGTCGAACACCGGCGTGACGGGTTGGCCGTTCGTACGGAGGCGACCTTGCCAGATGCCGCTCCACGACTCGAGGAAGAGCAGGATCACGTGAGGGCGTGGCGCGTCCGACGCGGCGATCGCACGCGCTTCTCGGCTCGGCGTCGCGTCGTACACGAGCGGGAACGCGACGCCGGCGGAGGCTTCGGCTTCGCGCTGCGTGACGTGGAAGCGGATGCCGGAGACCACGAACGTGGACAGCGCCTCGTGCGTGGTCAGGCCCAGCGCAGGAAGAAAGACCAGCACGCCGAGGAGCGAGAAGGAGACGACACGACGTGCCCGACGTGACAGCGGAAACGAAGGCGAAGGGTACTTCACGAGCACCGCGCCGGCCGCGAGAGGCAGGAGCAGGAGCGACAAGACTTCGAAGGCTTTGACCTGCGAAGCCACGATGTGCCTCCCGAGCGGCGTCGCCAGCTCGCGAGCGTTCTCGAAGAAGAACACGTAGTCGAACGAGCCCGCCGTCTCGAAGCGCGCGAAGTTCAGGATCACGACGAGCGCGAACACGAACAGCGTCGACGCCACGGCGATGCGCGACCGCGCGCCGAGCCAAAGGTGCAAGAGCCCGAAGAGGCTCCCCAACACCACGTACGTGAAGAGGACGCGGAAGACTTCGCCGCGGCGCGCGACGTCGTAGCCATCGGTCGCCGCCAACGCGACGAGGAAGACCGTCTGGACGACGAAGACCAACCGAACGCTGGTCGGCACGTGCACGCGCGCGAAGGCTTTCACGCCAGAAAACGCGGCAGATACGGCCCTTCTTACGCCCACGAACGCGCTCACTACACCGCGGCTCGGAACGTAGCAAGGCCAGGTCCAACGCCGGGGATCGCGCCGGGTAGGTCGCGTGGCCCACAAAACGCGTTCGGCCGCGGAGGACGACTTCCCTCCGCGGCCGAAGCACCGCACGCTCGCACGTGCGTCGTCGCTCCGATCAGTCGGCCTGGTAGACCACCCGCTCGTAGCTCGTGCTGCCGTTGAGGCCGGTGACGTCGCCGCAGCGGTAGCCACCGCTGTTTTGGCTCAGCGTATGCCAGCTGAGGCGCGTCGCACCCGGCAACGTATCGGCTTGACCTCGACTGATCGCCTCGCCTTGCGGTGCGAAGCCCATCGAATAGTCGTTGTTGAAGTACCAGCCGACGTTGTTGGCGTTGTGGGGAGTGTTCCCCGTGCCCGTGTCGAAGAACACGTCGGCACGTGGAGCGTCCGCCGCGAGGGTGAGCGTCGTCGCGCCCGTGGGACGGCAGGCGAGCATGACGTTCGCCTTCGTGCATGCCGCGACGATCTCTTGCGCGAGCTGACCGTTGTTCTTTGCGTACGTGTCGAGGTAGCACTGCGTCCAGCCCGTGAGGTTCGCGACGGGCAGGTTCTGCTGGATGCCCGCGAACTCGACGTGGCTACCCTTCACGTTGTCGGAGCAGACGTAGCTCGCGCCGGTCGAGTACCCGCAGCCCAGGTCGTTGAAGCGAACGAAGCCGCTCGCGTCGACGCCGGTGCCGTCGAGACCGAGCCAGCAGCCGGGGGTGTAGTCCCCGTTCGGCTCCGAATAGGCGGCCTTCTTCGCGAACCATTGGCCGCCGTCGAGGGCCTTCCAGTTCGCCGAGCAGGTCGGGTCGGTCGAGTTCATGGCGCAGCCGGTGTAGTTGCCGGCCGCGAGGCCGTAAACGCCGGGGACGACCTTGAAGTAGTTGATGCCGTATTTCGCGTACAGCGCGTCCAGGTGGGCCTGCGTGCGCGGGATGGCGAGCTTCAGGCCGATGGCCGTGCAGGAGTTCGCCTGGTCGTAGCGGCTCGTGTTGATGCCGCCGTTGATGGCGTACGACGTGTAACCACCGCCGTCCGTCGTCATGTCACACCACACCGAGAGCGCGCCGAAGGGGCCCGCGCCGTCGGGATCGATGGTGTAGGTGCCGTCGGTCGCGGCGGGGTTGGCGTTCTTGATCGCTTGGCAGCTCGTAGCGGGGACCGCGCACGTCACGGTCACGTTCGTGATCGCCGTGTTCGTGACCGTGCCGCTGCCGCTCGCCACGGTGCAGACCACGGTGGCCGGTTGGGTCTTCACCGTCACCGCGTAAGGCGCGCCGCTCGCGACTTGCGTGGTGAACGTGAACGCCCCGTTCGCGGCGATCGACTTGTCGTCGCCCGCGTTGTTCTGGAGGACGACCGTGCCGACGAGGCCGCTGACGGTGCCGCCGACGCTGTACGTGTTCGTCACGCACGACACGCCGACGTTGGTGACGTTCGCGCCGCCGATGGTGCCGGTGCCGTTCGTGACCGTGCAGGTCTGGCTCTTCGCCGTCGGCTGGGTCTTGACGGTGATGGCGTAGCCCGTCCCGTCGTTCTGCGGGTTCATCGCGAACGTGCCGTTCGCGTTGATCGGGACGTCGCCGCCCCCGTTGTTCTGGAGGACGAGGCCCGTGCCCGCGAGGCCGCTGACGGTGCCGCCCGCGGTGTACGTGTTCGTCGTGCAGTTGACCGCGACGCTCACGATGTTACCGGAGGCCACGGTTCCGCTGCCGCCGGTCACGACGCACGTCTGGTTGGGTGCCGACGGCTGCGCCTTCACGGCGACGTCGAAGGCTTGACCGCTCTCGATGGTGGTCGCGAACGCGAAGGTCCCGTCGGCCGCGATGGGGAGGTCATCGACCCCGTTGTTCGTGAGGACGAGGCCCGTGCCCACGAGGCCCGTGACGTTGCCGCCGATCGCGTACTTGTTGGTCACGCACGTGACCGTGACGTCCGTGACGTCGGCGCCGCCGATCGTGCCCGTACCGTTCGTGACCGTGCAGGTCTGGCTCTTGTTGTCCGGGTTCGACAGCGTCGTCACCAAGTAGGTGCTTCCGCTCGCCACCGGCGTCGTGAACGCGAAGGCGCCGTCGGCCGCGATGGGGAGATCGTCGCCCGCGTTGTTCTGGAGGACGAGGCCCGTGCCCGCGAGGCCCGTGACCGTGCCTTTGACCGCGTAGCTGTTGGTGGTGCAGTTGATCGCGACGTTCGTGACGGCGGCCGCGGCGACATTTCCGCTGCCGTTCGTGACGGTACAGGTCTGCGACTTGTTCTTCGGCTGCCCCTTCACGGTCACCGTGTAGGCCGCGTGATCGTCGATGGGCATCGCGAACGCGAAGGTCCCGTTGGCGGTCACGGTGAGGTCGTCGCCCGCGTTGTTTTGGAGGACGAGGCCCGTCCCGTCGAGCCCGGAGACCGTGCCGCCGATCGAGTACTTCTTCGTCGAGCAGTTGACGGCCACGCTCGTCACGTTGCCCCCGGCGATCTTGCCGGTGCCGCCGCTGACGAGGCACGTCTGTTCGGGGTTCGTGGGGTCCGTGCCGACCGTGACGGCGAAGTCGGTGCCGTCGTCTTGCGAGGCCGTGAACGTGAACGTGCCGTCGGCCGCGATGGCGAGATCGCCCGCGCCGTTGTTCTTCAGGACGAGGCCGCTCCCGGTGAGGCCGCTCACGCTGCCGCCGACGGTGAACTTGTCGGTCACACACGTCACGGCGACGTTCGTGACGTTCTTGCCCGCGACGGAGCCCGCGCCGTCGGCCACGGAGCACGTCTGCGAAAGTCCTTTCGGTTGCGTCTTGATCGTCACGGCGTAGGCGCCGCCGTCCGCGACCGGAGTGGCGAAAGCAAAGGTGCCGTCGGCGGCGATGGTGGCGTCGTCACCGAGGTTGTTCTGCAGCACGAGGCCCGTGCCCGCGAGGCCGCTGACGGTGCCGCCAATCGTGAACGCGTTCGTCGCGCAGTTGACGACGACGGTGGTGACGTTCGAGTTCGCCACGGTGCCGGTGCCGCCGCTCACCGTGCACTTCTGCGCCGGCGCGGTCGGTTGATTCTTGACCGTGACGGCGAACGGCTTGCCCTTGGCGAGCGTCGTCTTGAAGACGAAGTTGCCGTCGGCGTTCACCGTGAGATCGTCGCCGCCGTTGTTCTGGAGCACCATGCCGGTGCCGAGCAGGCCGACGACCTTTCCGCCGATGGCGAAAGCCGCGGGGGTCGGAGGAGAGCCGCTGTCTTGGGTGCCGGCGTCGGTGTTCTGGAGATCGCCAGCGTCAGAGTCCGGCACGAAGCCGATAGAGGGATCGGAACCACATGCAACATCGAGGGCGCCGAGGATGCCCACGGCGCCAACGACGTATGGGATGAGTTTTCGCATTGTCCCACGCTACGAGGGGGGTGATGTGAAAATCCACACCCTCTTTTCGCGCCGCCCCCGTTTTGTCGCACGTTTCATCCGGCACCGATGTGCGCACGTCGGCACCGGTGCGCCACCACTCGGCACCATCGACCACTTCACCGGGTGACGTCGATCAACGCGTCGTCCGTGCTCTAGCGACCACGTTCTTCGGCGCGCCCGACCCAGGCGCCGGCGCACGAGAGGCCCCACGCGATGGGGGAGAACGCGAGCGCGAAGACGAGGGCCACGGGCGCGGCGAGGCCGAGCATCAGGAGGAGCAGCAAGAGCGCGAGGCCGGACGCCAGCGCGGGCTCGAGCAAGGTCGGTAGGGCCGACGCCCGCGCGATGAGGAAGCCGCTCAGCGGGAACGCCGAGAGGAGGCCGGAGCCCAGGAGCGCGACGGGGCCGACCGTGCCGACGTCTTGCTCGTCGACGATCGAAAAGTCCACGTGCGCCCAGTGCCCGAACGCGATCGCCGCGGCGAGGCCGAGCGTCATCGCCCCGAGCGTGACGAGCGCGCCGAAGAGCACCCAACGAAACGCGATGGGGCGGCCTTCGTTCGAGAGCGCCGCGCGCACCGTGCGCAGGCTGGGGGGCGCCGAGCCAGAGATGGCGGTGACGCGCTCGAGCAGCATCGAGACGCGCGACGAGCGGTCGGCCCGTGCTTGGAGATCGCGGAGCGCGAAGAACGTCGCGGTGGCCATCGTCAAGAGGAGCGGGATCGTCCCGACGAGCGCGCTCGGCCCCCGACCGTACACGAGGTGGATGTACACCCCGTGGCACGCCGTCGCGATCATCCACGAGAGCGGGAAGATGGCGCCGGGGCGCTTCTCACGCTTGGCGCGACCGAGCGCGTAGCCCCACGCCGCCGCGAAGAAGACGTGCGCCGGGAGCGCCATCAGCGTGCGGAGGATCCAGACCCAGCCGAAGGGGTGCGAGCGGAGGACGAAGGCGTTCTCGATGCAGGCGAACCCGAGGGCCGCGGCGGAGGAGTAGACGACGCCGTCGACGGGCTCGTCGAAATGCTTCGAGCGGAACGCCGGCCAGGTCGCGCACACCTTCGCCGCTTCACGGACGGGCGCGACGAACCCGAACAGGAAGAGCATCGCGCCGGCGTGTCCGACGGAGGCGCTCGGGCCGTCGTCGAGGCCCGTCCAGGTCGCCGCGCGGACGATGAGGTAGGTCGTCGCGAGGTACGCGACCGCGCCGAACACGAAGGTGAGGAGCGTCAGCGGCCACGGCTCGCGGCGCTTGTCCGACCATTGGACGAGGAGCAGCAGCGACAGCGCCGGGACGAGCGCGGGGACGAGCCAGCGAACGAAGCCGAACACGTGCGCTCAGAGGCCGAAGTGCAGCCCCAGGCGGAGCGCGGCGCCGAGCTGGAGTCCCGCGCTGCTCCCGGACTTTTGGTAGAGCGGGTCGTTGTCGAGCGCCGCCGATTGCTCCGCGGTGAGCCCGCTGGGCTTGTCGAGCGCGGGGCGGTTCAAGAAGAGGAAGTCGCCCGTCACGCCGAGTCCCATGGAGAAGAGCGGCGTCAGGTAATAGTCGAACACGAAATCGGCGCCGGCGTTGAGGCCGCGGACCTTGACGGCGTCGGCGTGCGTCGGCGTGTTCGTGTTCGTCGCGACCGCGGAGTCGGCGAGGCTGCCGACGAACGAATAGCCGCCGTGGAAGCCGAAGCCGATGTCGAGGCTCCGGATCGGGATCTTGATGCCCGCCTCGGCGTTGAGCTGCCACATGTTGAACGAGCTGAGCGCGTTGTAGCGCGCGCGCGCGCCGAGCACGAAGAGCACGAGGCGAACGCCCGCGCCGAGCCCCAGCATCGGCCCCGCGGAGCTGGTCTTCTCGAGGGCGAGCGAGTTCGAGGAGAGCTGCGACATGTCGATGTACGAGCCGCCGACCTCTCCGTTGAGCCAGAAGAGCTCGAATTTGCGCCCGGAGTCCTCGCGCTCCGCTTCGTCGAGGCGCGACGTCGTCGCCGAGCTCTCGGTGAACGCGACGTCCGACGTCGGCGACGGGGTCGTGGGTTGCGTGCTCGAGGTGCTCGACGAGATCGGCGGGGGCGGCGCGAGCGTCTGCGCCGAGGCGCTCGATGTCGCGAAGAGGGCCGCACCGCCGAGCGCGGCGCCGAGACGAAGGCCGATGGGACGCATCGGCTCAGTTTCGCACATTCGGGGGAGCGGCGTCGAACGTCGCGGCCGAGGTCGCTTCAAGTGCCGCGTGCCGCTCGAGGGCGGTCGCCGCTCAGGCGCCGTCGTGGGCCGACGACGGCAGCTCGAGCTCGTCCTCGTGGGAGGCGTCGACCGGCACGCGGTACACGTCGCTCAGCCAACGGCCGAGATCGATGGTCTTGCACCGCGCCGAGCAGAACGGAAAAGTCGGACTCTTCGCGCGCGATTCCACGCGTTCGTCGCAAATCGGGCAGGTCGCCATGGGCGATTTCTTAGCACGCCGGGCGAAAAACGCCGCCCCGGCCGAGCCGCCGCCCGGCCGAGGCCTGGTTCACCTCGTTCACTCCGCGGACGCGGCCGTGGTCTCCGCCACGTCTTCGGCGACCACCGGCGTCTTCGTCGAGACGGGGCGCTCTTCCGCGCAGCTCATGTCGAGCAGCTCGGCGACGTCCATCTGCTTGATGGTGTCTTCGAGGCTCTGGCTCTTCAGGCCGTCGGTGAGCATCGTCATGCAGAACGGGCACGCGCTCGCGACCGTCTTCGCGCCCGTGTCGACGAGCTGGAGCGTCCGCTTGACGTTCACGCGGTTGTTGTTCTGCTCCTCCATCCACATCTGCGCGCCGCCGGCGCCGCAGCAGAGCCCGCGCGACTTCGTCCAGTAGTCGGGCTCGACGAGCTCGACGCCGGGGATGGCGCGGAGGATTTCGCGCGGCGACTCGTACACGTCGTTGTAGCGGCCGAGGTAGCAGCTGTCGTGGTAGACGATGCGCCCGGAGACCGGCTTCTTCGGGATCAACTTCCGCGCGGCGACGAGGCCCATGAGGAAGTCGGTGTGGTGCACGACTTCGAGCTTCGCGCCGAAGTCGGGGTACTCGTTCTTGATCGTGTTGAAGCAGTGCGGGCACGCGGTCACGACGGTCTTCATGCCGCCCTGCTCCTTGTACCCGTTGAGGACCGCCGCGTTCGTCTCGGCCAGCATCGAGAAGAGGAGCTCGTTGCCCGCGCGCCGCGCCGGATCGCCCGTGCAGCTCTCTTCCTGACCGAGGATCGCGAAATCGACGCCGGCTTGCTTCAAGAGGCGCGCCGTCGCACGCGCGATCTTCTTCGCGCGGTCGTCGTAGCTCGCCGCGCAGCCGACCCAGTAGAGGACCTCGGCGTCGGGCTTCTCGGCGAAGGTCGGGATGTCGAGGCCGTCGGACCACGCCGCGCGATCCATGCGCGAGAGGTTCCACGGGTTGCCGTTGACCTCCATCGCCTGGAAGGGCTTCTGCAGCTCGTGCGGGAACTCGTTCTTGATCATGACGAGGTTCCGGCGCATGTCGACGATCTTGTCGACGTACGAGATGAGCACCGGGCACTGCTCTTCGCAGGCGCGGCACGTCGTGCAGCCCCAGAGGACGTCGGGGTGGACGACCTCGGGGACGAGATCGATGGGCTGGTAGAACTTCGGCTGCCGCGCCTTCTCGATTTCGTCGGCGAGGACCTCCGGCGGCGTCTCCCCTTCCTTCGCGGCGGGCGCCGGCGGCGGGCCCCACTTCATCTCGCTGTTCGCGAGATCTTCCTGGTGCGCGTACATGTGATCGCGCAAGGCCAGCGTGAGGTGCTTCGGCGAGAGGACCTTGCCGGTCTTGTGCGCCGGGCAGTTGTCCGAACATCGGCCGCACTCGGTGCACGTGTAGAAGTCGAGGACCGCCTTCCACGACAGGTGTTTGACCTTCGCGATGCCGATCGGCGCGTCCGTCGGATCGGCGAGCTCGGAGGCCGCCATGAGCTTCTCGCCGACCTGCTCCGCGGTGCCCATCGGAGCGAGGCGGCCGCGCGGCTCGAGGTCCTTGAAGAAGACGTTCGGGATCGCCGTGATGACGTGGAAGTGCTTGCTGTGCGGGAGGAGGTTCAAAAAGATCAGCGGGAGCGTCGCGTGCGTCCAGAACCCGGCCTTCGCGACGAAGACGAGGGCCGCGGCGGGCAGCGCCCCCAAGAGGACCGACATCGCGGAGCCGGCCGGCGACGGGAAGAAGGAGAAGCCCGCGGGGTGCGGGTGCGCCGCGCTCACGCCGAGGGGCGCGACGAGCTCGGCGATGTCGCGGCACTGCGCGCCGAACGAGGCGGCCGAACCGCCCGGACAGAGCTCGTCGTGCTTCGACGCGAGGACGAGGGTGGCGCCGTCGTAGACGATGTCGGCGATCATCATCGTCGCGATGATCCCGAGGATGAGGACGGCCTCACCGCTCTGGGTCATGCGCTTCTGCGGCTTGATGAGGCGGTAGTAGAAGAAGACGCTGACGCCCACGAGGACGAGGAGCGCGACGATGTCCTTGGCGAACTCGTAGACCTTGCCGATGGGTTCGGTCGGCGAGAGGACGAGGAGGCTCCAGGTCGGATCGAAGCCGCGGCCCCAGAGGATGAGCGTGCGGGCGAGGAGGACGATGAAGCCGAAGAAGATGAGTTTGTGCGCCCAGCCCGCCGGCTGGTAGTACGACATCTTCTCTTGTGCGAAGGCGTACCGGAGGACCGCCGCGATGCGATCGGGGATCCGATCGAACCGGGGGATGAAGGACCCCACGCGCAGAAGCTGCCATCGTCGGATCGCCGACCAGAAGAAGACGGCGTGCGCCCCCACGATGAGGACGAGCATGGCGGTCGGATTCAAGGCATTCTCCTCGTGAGCTTCATGGAAACGTCTCCCGACATATAGGGACATGATGCGGGTCGTCAATTGAGACGAGCGCCCGCGAGCGCGGCCACGAGGCCCGAAGGACCCCCGCGGAGCGCTTTTTTTCGGCACTTTGCTGCCCCGCGGTCCGCAGCGCCGGCCCCGTGGGCTCGCGGGAGGGCGCGCCAGGGGGCTCGTTGGACGCTGTCGTCTCCGGTCCTCCCGTTCGCATGGCCCGAACTGCGGCGATCGAACGCGGTGCGCGGCGCACCTTCACGACTTAACGAAAGTCCAGGTGAGGATCGCGCTCCGGGCAGCCGTCGCCGCGATCGCCGGCGGTTGCACGTGGTCGGCGCTCATGGGCGCTGCGGCCGCACAACCCATCGCACGAGGCTACCAGGCCGACCCGACGACGCCGTCGGAGCGCGGGAGCGAGTGGTATTACCTCGATTCGCTCGATTTGCGCGGCCACGGGCGCATGGCGATCGGCGTGGTGACCGCGTACGCCCGCGGGTTGCTCGTCGCGCGCGACGCCGGGGGAAGCGAGGTGGGCGTCGTGCGCGAGCGCGCCGTCCTGCACGCGGGGGCCGCCTTCGTCTTCGGCGAACGGACGCGCCTGTCGTTCGATGCGCCGCTCCAATTCGTCGCCAACGGACGCGCGGCCGTCGTCCGCGAGACCACGCTTCGCCCGCCGAAGGACGCAGTCACCCCCGGCGACGTCCGGCTCGGTGCCGACGTGCGCTTGTTCGGACGCTACGGCGAGGGCGCGACGGCGGCGATCGGGGCCCAGCTCTTCGTCCCCGCCGGCGATCCCGGCTCGTACAGCGGCGATGGCGAGCCGCGCCTTCGGCCACGTGTTTCCTTCGCATACAACCGGCGGGTGCTCGCCGTCGCGGCGATGCTCGGCGCGCACCTCCGAGGGCGCAACGAGGCGTGGGGCGACGGACACGTGGGGTCGGAGGCCTTCGCCGGCTTGGCGATCGGTGCGCGCGTGGCGCACGGGTTCGCCATCGTGGGGCCGGAGATCCTCCTGTCGACGGTCGCCGTCGAGCCGTTCCGCACGAACACGACGTCGCTCGAAGCCGTGCTCGGGACGCGCGTCGAGCTCGCGCCTCGTGTGCGCGTGGGGCTCGGGGCCGGGACGTCGCTCGTCCAGGGCTACGGATCGCCGACGCTGCTCGGCCTGGCGTCCGTCGAATGGGTGCCGGACACGCCTCCACCACCCGAGCCCGAACCGAGCGATCTGCCGCCGGACCGCGACGGCGACGGCGTGCCCGACGCGGACGACGCCTGCGGCTTCGTTCCTGGCGAAAAGTCGGCGTTCCCCGAACGGAACGGGTGCCCGCCGCCCGAGCCCGAGCCTTCGGAGTCGGAGATGGAGACGGCGCCTTCGGAGACGACACCTTCAGAAACGGAGACGACGCCTTCGAACGCCGAGGTTAAGCCGTCGGAGACGGAGGTTAAGCCTTCGAAGACGGAAGGGACGCCTTCGAAGACGCCGGAGGCACGACCATGAAGAAGGCGCTCGCGATCGCCTCGTTCGTGCCGCCTCTCGTGGCGCTCTGCACGCTCGCCGGCCCCGACGCGCGGGCGCAAACGCCGCCGGTTCCGACGAGCTCGCTCCCCGCCGAGACGGTCCGTCCGCAAACCGCGACGACGGGCAAGACCGAGCTCGTACCGACGAGCCTCGCGACGCGGCCGAAAGAAGACGAAGAGGAGCAGTACACGACGGACCTCTCGCTCTCGACGGGCGGCCTCTTCTCCTCGGGCAACGCGCGCACCGTCGCGCTCACGTCGGCGGCCCGGCTTCGTCTGCGCCGCTACGAGCACCAGTTCACCGCGGCGGCGGCGGCGAATTTCGCGCGCGCGGCGCAGAAGGATCAGCGGGCCGAAACGACCGTCGAGAACTACCAGGGCCTCGCGCGCTACGATCTGTTCGTGGGCCAGCGGATCTCGCTCTTCGCCCAAACGACGGCGCGGCGGGACCGCTTCCAGGGGCTCGATCTGCGCTTCAATTTCGATCCCGGCGTCGCCTACCACTTCATCGACGCGAAGAACCAGCGGCTCATCGTCGAGCTCGGCTACGACGCGCAGTACGACCTCCGCCGCGACGACGCGCTCGTCGCCACGATCGCACCGACGACACCGGACGGCGTCCCCGTCGTCGTCGTCTTCCCCAAGACGAGACTATTGCACAATACACGCGGTTTCATCGGCTACGAGAACAAGCTCTACCCGGAGGTGAGCTTCATCGCGAGCCTCGAGCACATCCAGAATTTCGAGGACTTCGAGACGTACCGCCTCGTGTTCGACGTCGGCCTCAAGTCGACCATCCACGGCAAGCTCGCCGTGGCGACGACGTACACGATGCGCTACGAGAACCAACCTCTCCCGGGGGTCGTCAAGGCGGACTCGCTGGCGTCCGTCGCGCTCGTCTACACGCTTTTCTGACGTGCTTCTGACGTCGCGCGACGCCCGAGGCACGGACGGTGCAGCACGACGACGCATGCTCGGCGATACGCGGCGATCGCGCGTGGGGATCCTCGTTGTCACGGTCTCGGCGAGCGTCGTCGCCACGGGGGTGATCGTCGCATCGTGCCTCGAACGCGGCGTGATGCACCAAGCCCGCGAAAACGCGGCCCTTTCCAGCCTGCGCTCGTCCGAGGACGACACGTCCGTCGCGGCGGGCGTGGCGACGGGGACGACGACGACGAGCGCCGCCGAGCTCGAAGCGCTCGCCGCCGCGAACGCCGCGACCACGCACGAGGCGACGGCGACGAGCGAAGCGCCCACCGACATGGATGCGCGGCAAGAAGCGCCGCCGGCCCCCTCGCCGTCCATGTCTTCTCCCGCCGAAGCGACGTCCAACGACGCGCACGCGATCGCCGACACGCTCGATCGCACCGTCACCACGCTGGAGCGCATCGACGAAGCGCAACGCCGGAGTGAAGCGGAGGCCGAGGACGCCGATCGCGAGGCGCGTGACGCGGACGACGCGGCCGAGCGAGCGCGGGCGGCGCGCGAACCGTCGGCGGACGAACGACGACGGACCGCTCAGCTCATCGCCGGGACACCGATGGTCCAACCTCGGTTCGAGGACGTCGGAGCCGGCGCGTTCCTGACCGAAGCACCGCTTTGGGGCGCGAGCGCGATGACGTCCGATCCCTCCGCGGGCGCCGGACCATTCACCACCGAAACCATCATGTCTCCGAACATCGTGTATTTCGGCGTTCCCCAAAGCGCCGGTGTCGTTCCGTCCGGCGTGGGCGTCGTTCCTCAAGGCGCTGCCGTCACGCCGAGCCCCGGAGCGATCGTCGTGCAACCGGCGCCGTGACGCCGGACCGTGCGGCGTCGTCTCCGCGCCATGGCACCAACGACGCTCAGGCGGCTTCGATGACCGTCTTGAGCGTCCGAACGAAGGTCTGGAAATCGAAGGGCTTCTCGAGGAACGCGAGCTTCGGATCGCTCCGGAGTTCCTGGCCGACGGCGTCTTCGCTGTAGCCGCTCGACACGACGACGGGGACGGCGTGGCCTTCGGCGCGCAGCGTCCGCACCACCTCGCCACCCCCACCACCCGGCATCATGAGATCGACCATCACGGCGTTGATGGCGTCGGCGTGCTTCCGATAAGTCTCGAGGCACGCGTGCGCGCTCTCGGCCTCGAGGACCTTGAAGCCGATGTCCGTCAACATCATCGACAAAACCTGTCGCACGCGCGGCTCGTCGTCGGCGATGAGCACGGTGCCCGACGCGCGCCACTCCGTCGCCGCCGGCGGCTGCGCGACCTCGGGGGTCACCTCGCGATCGGTCGCCGGGAGGAACACGCGGAACGACGATCCCTTGCCGGGCTCGCTCGCGACGCGGATCGCACCGCCGTGGGATCGGACGATGCCGACGACGGCCGAGAGCCCGAGCCCGCGCCCCTTCGCCTTCGTCGTGAAGAACGGGTCGAAGAGCTTCGCGCGCGTCGTCTCGTCCATGCCGATGCCGCTGTCGGTCACCTCGAGGCACACGTACCGGCCGGGCGACAGCGCGTCGTCGACCCACATCGACGACAAGAACGCGCGATCCGCGTCGATGACCGAAGTCTTCAAGCGAATCGTCCCCGCCGTGTCGCCGATGGCGTCGGCCGCGTTGGTGATGAGGTTCATGACGACCTGGCGGATCTGCGCCGCGTCGCCCTCCACCGCGGGGAGGCTCGACGCGAGATCGAACACGAGGTTCGTGTTCTTCGAGACGGTCACGTTCATCAGGTCGGCCATCTCGGAGGCGATGCCGCTCAGATCGAGCGGCTTGACGATGAACGGCCCCTTGCCCGAGTAGGCGAGCATCTGGCCCGTCAGCTCCGCGGCGCGCACGGACGCCGTGCGGATCCGCTGCAAGAGCGTGCGCATCTGACGCGGGTCGTCGCTCCGGAGCGCGAGGTCCGCGTTGCCCAGGATTCCGACGAGCAAATTATTGAAATCGTGAGCGATTCCACCCGCGAGGAGCCCCAGGCTCTCGAGCTTCTGCGTGTGGCGCATCTGATCTTCGAGGCGCCGTCGCTCGGCCTCGGCGCGCTTGCGGCCCGTGATGTCCACGGCGAGCGACAAGGTCGCCGGGCCCCCCTCGAAGTCGACCGGGATGGAGGTCCACTCGACGTCGGCGCGCGTGCCGTCGCGGCGCACGATGGAGAGCTCCGTGCGAACGACCCCGGGCGCGCCCTGGGCCCAGGCGGGGAGCTCCACGAGATCGTCCGTCGATCGCGCGAGGAGCGAAGCTTCGTCCCGCTCGCCCGACAGCAGAATGGCCGCCGGGTTCACGAACAAGAGCCGCGAGTCGCGATAAACCATGACCGCGACGGGCGAGTTGACGACGAGCGTGCGGTAGAGAGCTTCGCTCCTCTGGAGCGCGGCGGTGCGTTCGTCGACGAGCGTCTCGAGCTTCTGCTGGTAGACCGCGAGCTCTTCTTGTGCGCGACGCTTCTCGGTGATGTCCGTCAGGAAGACCGTGAGGCCGAGGATCGAGCCGTCCTCGCCGACGACGGGGCTGTAGACGTCCTCGTAGTAGCGGCGGTTGCCCGTCTTTTCGTCGCCGTACTCTTCGATGACGACGAAGTGTTCTCCGGCGAGCGCGCGGTCGAAGTTCGCCTTCGCCTTGGCGCGATCGTCGGGCCGCGCGATGACGTCGAACAACATGTTCGACCCGATCGCGATGTCGACCTGCCAGATGGCCTTCATCGTCTGACGATGGGCATCGTTGAACGCGACGTATCGGTACTCGCGATCGAGCGCGAAGATGACGATGTCGCGCGGACTCTCGAGAATCGCGCGCAGGATGTACTGCTGCGTGTTCTCGTTGCCTTTCGTTTCCCCTCCCACGCAAGACCTCTCAAGCTTTCATCGCAGACGTTCTTTCCGCAGAGCGCCGCGGAGCGTCATCGAGCGCTCAGAGCTCGAATGTCCACCCGCGGTTCTCTTGAGCTTGTTCCGGAGAGAGCGCGAGGTCCATCGCAAACGTCCTTCGTCCGACACGCGCCGACAGATGTACCTTGACCGGAAGCTCGGCTCCACGCGGATCGACGAGCTTGACCTCCACCCGGTAGGTTCCTCGGCGGGGCTCTCCCCCATCGAAGTAAACGTTTTCCACGTTTTGCGCGTGGCAGCCGTCGTCGGGGCAATCTTTTTCGAGCCGCAGGCCGCTGGGGATCGTGCGGTTCTTCTTGGAGACGCGTTTTCCTTCGGGATCCGTGACCTGCAAATCCACGTCCGCGGGGCTGTCGGCCCAGGCGATCATGAACTGCAGCACTCCCGTCCCCGAACCACACCCTTCGTCGATGACACCATTACAGTTGTCATCGTGAGCATTGAAGCAGAGCTCCGGGCCGGTCGGCGTGCACGCCGTCGGCACGAAGAGGGCGGGATCCCCGGTGACGTTCTTCGGCGTCACCGATGCCCACGGGTCGCTCGCTTCGTACGACGACGCTCCACACGCGAAAAGGAAGCCGGCCGTCGCGAGGACGGCCCACTTCCCTTTCGATCGCGTTCGCCCGGGCTCCCGGCCGCGCATCACTTCGGCGCGACGATGTTCCCGCCCGCCTGCGGAGCCGCCGATTCGGGGATCGACTCCGTCGAGAGCTTCGGGTTCATGAGCTCGAAGAACGCCTGGCGCGCGGCCTGCTGCGCCGGACTGGGCTCGCTCTTCAGCGCCATCAAGACGCCGCGCTCGTTCATGAACTTGAGGATGAGGATGGCGTCGTTGCGCTTCTTCTCGTCGGCGCCGCGCGCGTCGCGCAGCAAGCGCACGCGCATCTGGACGCGCGTCATCGAATGCGGGCCGTTGTCGTAGTCGATGCCCTGGATGGCGCGCGCCAGGATGAGGCGCGGCCAGTCCTGGAACGCGTCGTGGACCTTCACGCGGGCCGCCGCCTGCGCGTTGCGGATCCAGCGCGCGACGTCGCCGTCGTCGTAGTTCTTGTCGCTCCAGTAGCCGAACGTCCGGTCGTAGGTGACCTTCAGCTCTTCGAGCGACGACGACTCGACGTCGTTGAACGACGCGAACATCCGGCGGACGGTCTCCTCGTCGGCGCCGATGAGGAGCGCGAGCGCGGCGTCGTTGCGAACCGAGGAGTCCTTCAGCTTCGCGAAGAGCTGCGTCTGGATCGCCGGCGTGAGGCCGCCGAAGCCGATCGCGCGCGCCGCCTGGTGACGGACCTCGAGGTCGATCTTCTCGTCGATCAAGTCGACGAGGCCCGCGGTCGCCTCGGGCACCGGCTTGCGGATGAGCGCCTCGAGGTAACAGGTGCGAACGAGCTGGGACTTCGGGTCCGGATCGGCGAACGAGTGCACCTTGGTCACGACCTCGCGGATCTGCGCGTCGTCGGCCACCCACCCGATGGCGAAGCACGCCTGGAGGCGCGCCTGCTCGTTGTTCTGCTTGTCCTCGATGTACTTCGCGAGGATGGGGAACGCCTTCGAATCGCCCCACTGCGCGAAGCCGTCGGACGCGCCCACGGCGAGGCCGCGGAGCGTCATGCCGAGGACGGCCTGCCCGCCCTGGAGCATGGAGTCCATCGTCGTGTCGAGCTTCGGCGGGCGGCGCTGGAGCTGCTTCTGCAAGATCGACCACGCCGTCGGATCCTGCATCCAGCCGATGTAGCGGAGCGCGCTCTGCGCCGTCGCCCAGACCGGCGGGAACTCCTGCTGCCCTTCCTTGGGGAGCGGCGTCGACGGATCCGCCCACGAGCGCATCTTCGGGAGCGCGGCTTTCGCTTCGACCGCCGCCATGTAGCGGAGGCCGTTGGCGTGCGGCTGCGGCTTGTCCGTGATCCACGAGTAGACACCCGCGTACGACTGGTCGCGGATCTCGTCCTTGCGATCGGGGTTGAGCACGGCGAGATCGGCGAGCATGCGCGCCGAGACGACGCGCTCGTTGTCGTCGAGGCGGTACTCGGGATCGAGCTCCTTGTCGTAGATCTTCAGCGGATCCTGCTGCATGCGCCAGCCGAGGGTCGCGGCCGCGCGCGAGTCGCCCGTCTCCGCGAGGCGGAGCGCCGCCTCCGTGCGCCAGTGCGGATCCTTCGCCGTCGCGAGGTAACCGACGAGGAGGTCGCCACCGCGCGGATCCTCGAGCGACTTGAGCATGTCGAAGATCTGCTTCGTCTGGTACTTCTCCGCCGAGCGCGACGACTTGTCGACGCTGGGCAGCGCGAGCACGAGGCCCTTGCTGCCGACGCCGTCGCGGAGCGCCTCGAGGAACTTCTGCCGCGAGTCCTTGTCCGCCTGCTTGAGGGCCGTGAGGAGCGGCTGCATCGCCTTTTCGTTCGCGATGCGCCCGAGCCCGACGGCCGCCTCGCGCGCGACTTCGATGGACTTGTCGGAGACGAGCTTGATGAGCGTGTCGGTGAACTTCGCGTCGCCCGTCTTCGACAAGACGATGGCGACGAGCTGGCGGACGCTCTCGCTCTCGTCGCCCGCGAGCGACTCGATCTTCTCGATCGGCACCATCGCCGCGAGCACCTCGGGGTCGAACGCAGGGTTACCGTCGAGGCGCTGGACGCTGCTCAAGTGTCCGAGGCGGTATTCGACCATGACCTGATCGAACGCGCTGCTCTCGTGGAGCGCGGCGAGCGCCCAGGCGATCTGCGGCTTGTCGCTCTCGTTGGACTCCTTGAACGCGGTGAGGAGCGCCGGCTTCGCGGAGTCGGCCGCGGGCGATCCGTACTCGAGCAGCGCGACGGCCGCGGTGCCGCGGACGCGATGGTCGACGGACTTGAGGCCGTTGGTGATGAGCACGAGGCCTTCGGCGTCCTTCGCCCACGCGAGCTGCGCGAACGCCTCCTCCTGGAGCTTCGGCACGTCGCCGTTCTTCGCCCAGGTCCGCCACTTCGGCAGCGCCTCGGAGATCGGGAGCATCGCGGTGTCCTTCATCTGATCCGCGATCTGCTTCGGGGTCAGCTCTTCGGCGCTCTTGGTGCCGCCGATGATGAAGATGGCGCCGGCCGCCGCCGCGGCGAGCACGCCGAGGACGATCGCGATGGGCTTGAAGCGCCCCTTCTTGAAGTTGCCGTCGTCGCTGCCGCCGTCGAACCCACCGCCGAACGAGGGCGCGCCGGGGTTCGAGAAATCCTGATCGGGCGGCGGCCACTGGGCCGCTTGGAGCGCGGGCGAGAGCACCGAAGGCGGCACTTTCCCCGCGGAGAGCGGGTTCGACGGATTGGGCGAGGCAGACGGCACGTGCTGGTTCATGGTTCCTCGGATTCGGTCCTGCGCGGCATCGATGGCACGCAGGCGCCTTTGGCAGAGCGCTCCCGGTCCGGCGAAGAGCGCGCAGACGATAGCGCAACTGGCCCGTGGCTCCATCGATTTCGATGGACCATCCGAACCGGTTGAACTTCAGGCCTTCAGGGTCGCCGATGCCGCGGCGAGGCGCATCCGGAGCTCGGCCCGAAGGCGGAGCGCGCGCGCCGCGTCCGTCGCCTCGAGGCATCGATCACGCTCGAGCGCGGCCTCGGTGACGCGGAGCGCTTCGTCGAGCCGACCGCGGGCCGCGAGGAGCCCGCCGGAGAGAACCAAGAGCTCGGGATCTTCCGGCAAAATGGCCAAGCCCAAGTCGACGACGTGCGACGCGCGATCGACGTCGCCCCGCGCGGAGGCCTTCTCGGCGTGCTCGCGGATCGGTGACACCAACGCGCGGATGTCACGTCGCGTCAGAGCGCGGCCGACGAGCCGCTCCCCGAGCTCCACGGCCCGGGCGATGCGCACCATCTTCGCCTCCGAGGGATCGGTCTCCGATCCGGTCAAGAGGCGCGCGATGTCGCGTTCGACGCGCGCGAGCAGATCCTCGTCCGCTTTCGTCGGGGGCGCCGTCGGCCGCGAGCGCACGAGGTTCATCGTGGTTCGAAGGTGAACGAGCCACCCCGGCATCTTCGGGGTGCCGGTCGCGAGCGCGAGGTTCGGGCCGCTCGCCGGCACGATCTCGACGCGGGACCGCGTGTCCGCGTCGACCGCGCGCGATTGCCAGCACGCGGTCGACACGTCGAGGCGCCACGCCAGGACCTCGCCGGGATAGACGACGACGTCGAGCGAGGCTTCTCCCGTCGGCGTCGTCGTCACGATCCGATGGCGACCCGACGTGACGCCGCAAAAGCCACGCACCTCTTCGGTCGCGAGGCGCGCCCACGGCTCGAGGACGCCGTCGACGGAGCACGCCTCCCAGAGGTTCGCCTCGAGCAGGACGATGGCGCTCGGTTCGCTCGTCGGCGCGTGCTTCGACGCTCCGCCTCGACGATCGCGGACGACCACGAACGCCACGGTCGCGAGCAGCACCGCGAGCGGCAACAGGGCGAGGAGAAGCGGCGACCCCACCCGAAAAGCGTAGCGCGCGGATGGACGAACGCACGGCCGCCCGCGCCGGTTCCACGTGCGCACGAACGCCGCGAACCTGCGACGACGTTCGCCGCCGCGACGCCTTCGCGTCACGCGGGTGCCGCACGAGCGCCTACAGCGTGTTCCCGCTGATCGCGAGCGACCACGGCGCATGCTCCGAGCACGTGCCGGAGACGTGACGGACCTCCAAGGTCACGAAGCGGCTCTCGTCGGAGGTCAACCCATCGTTGAACTCCGCCGAAACCGTGTCGATCCCCGCGGGCTCCTCCGACGCGACCTTCACGGTCTTGCACTCTTGCTCGGTCTTCGAGCCGCTCTTCGGCGCATACAAGAAGAGGTCGAAATTGACGCCGGGCGGCGAGGTGAGCTGGGCCTTGATCTTCATGGAAACCGTGCTCCACGAGTTTCGACGAGGTAGATCTTGAGCCACTTCGACGACGTGCCCGTCGCTTGGGCGGTCGCCGCGCCTTGATCGCCGTCCATTTTCCCGAGGTCTTCGGCGGCCTCGCACGTCGTGGGTGCATCGCACGGGGACAGAGGAGGTCCCGACGCATCGTCGCCGGCATCCGTGTTCCCCGCGTCGACGACGACCGGCGGCTCGGGCTCCGAGGCGTCCTCGTCGCCCGGCGGGCTCGCGTCCGGAGGATCCGCGGGGTCGCTCGGTCGCTCGCCCGAGCCCGCGTCGACGAGATCGTCGGTCGTCTCGTCGGTGGTCGTCGGCTGCTCGTAAGACTCGAGCAGCTCCGCGCTCATGCCCGTCGGACCGCTGCATCCGAGCGCGATCGTCGCTCCCGCGGCGATCGAAAGAAGTATCCGCGCGACGAACGACGGCGCTGCGATCCTCACCCTTCGAAGGTACCGCACGAACGCAAAAGAACACGTTCATTCAAGGCACGACGACGCGAAGACGAAGGCGACGTGCGGACGTTCCCCACTCGTTCCCACCCGCTCATCGCACGTCGTTCAGTGGTTCGTCTCGCCGAGCGCGACGTCGAGCTCTGCCTTGCTCGGCTCGCCGTCGATCCGTGAACCATCGATGTAGACGAGCGGAACACCGTCGCCTCCGACGCTCACGAACACCGCCCGATCCCGCGCGAGACGCGCTTGCGTTTCGGCGGATCCCACGCAGGCGCGGAAGCGATCGCGATCGGCGCCACGCGCGACGACGAGGCGCTCGCAGGCTTCTTCCGAGAGATCCGTCGCGTGGTACATCGCGTCCACGACGGCGCGCGCGGCGTCCTCCGGCAGGAGCGACTCGGAGCAAATCGCGGTGCGCGCGGCCGTTCGCGCGTCCGGGTGGCTTCGAAGGGGCACGTGGACGAGGACGACGCGTGCCGGTGTCGCGTGCTCGGCGAGCGCGGCGGCGATCTTGTCGTGCGTGCGACGACAGAAGGGGCATTGGAAGTCGGTGAAGACGACGAGGGTGGTCGTGCCGCTCGGCGAGCGCGCCATTTCGTCGCGGACGACCGAAGGCAGCGACGGCGCGCAGGCGCCGACGAAGGACAGCGAAGCGACGGCGAGAGCCGCGAGGCATCGAGGGAACGAGCGACGGGACGTCACGGCCCTCCTCTTACACGTTTTCGACGGACGAGGCTCCCAGAGTCACGACACCGCGCGGGACGCCGACGCCGGGGCTTCGTGACGCGCTTCGTCCTCGGGCGTCCTTCGTCGTGGCGTGAGCCCCGGCGCGCTTCTTCGTGCGCGACGAAGGACGTGCACGTGGAGCGAGTCGTCGGGGACCGTTCGACGCGCGAGCTCGACGAGGTGGGCGTGGTGCGTGAAGAAGAGCACCTGCATGGTCTCCGCGACCTCGACGAGCACGGAGAGGCCAGCCTTCGCGCGCTCGTCGTCGAAATTCACGAACAAGTCGTCGAGCACGAACGGGAGCGGGCCGCGGATCTCGGCGTTCCGCAGGAGCGTGGAGAGGCGCAGCGCGAGGTAGAGCTGGTCGCGCGTCCCTTCGCTGAGGCCGTTCACGTCCACCTCGTCGCCTGCGTCGCGGACGCACACGAGCGACGGCCGATCTTTGTCGTCGAAGCCGGCTCGCACCCCCAAGAACGCGCCGCGCGTGAGGCGGTGGAAGATCTTCGACGTCGTCGCGAGCAGGGGTCCTTGGTGCTCCTCGCGGAACCGCGCGATCTCGCGCGTGAGCAGCGTGCTCGCGAGCTTCGCGCGCGCGTAGCGTTCGACGTGCGCGCGGACCTTCGCGAGCGCCTCTTGCGCTTGGAGCGTGGCATTCCTCGGCACCCGAACGGGGCGTGGACGGCGTCGAGCTCGGCGCGGAGGCCACCCAAGCGCTGCTGGAGCCCTTCGATCTCGGCTTCGCAAGCCGCGAGCGATGCCCCGAGATCGGCGAGCCTCCGCGCGCACTCCTCCGGATGCGCGACGATGGCCGCGAGATCGTCCGGAAGCGGCGCATGGCCCAGCTCCTCGAGGCGCGCTTCGACGGCGCGTCGCTCGTAGATCCAAGGCTCGGCCTTCTGCGCGCGCTCGGCGAGCCTCGGCGGCGTCCTCGGTGCGGAGCTCGCCGAGCGACGGCGCGAGCTCGCCGACGAGGGTCGACACGAGCTCCTCGAACGCGCGCGTCTCCGCCGCGAGTCGCCCCATCCGCGACTCGGCGGAGGCCTTCTTCTCTTCGAGCGCCGCGAGCTCGCCAACGGCGCGAAGGATCGCCTCGATCTCGTCGGCCGAGGCATCCCCCGCGACGCCGAGCGGGGCGACGAGGCGCGCGAGATCTTCGTTCGTCGTGGCGAGGCTCCGCTCGTCCTCCGCGAGCGCCGCGCGACGCTCTTCGACGGTCGCCGTGAGCGTCGCCACGGCATCGGCGGCTTCCTGGGCCGCCCGCCGCTCGCGCTCCACGTGCTCGCGGCGCGCCTCGGCCGCGCGAACGACCTCGGCGAGCGTCGCCGGTTCGGGTCGCGGCGCCCCCGTCGCCTCGAGCGCGGCGACGAGCCGATCGCGGAGCGAGGACGCGCGCGTCGCGAGATCTTCGACCGCGTGCTCGGCGTCGCGCACCGCCGCGAGCCCCTCGAGGACGCGCGCGCGCCGATCCAACCACGACGCCATCTCCCCGAACCCCGACGGCGAGATGCGCGACGGCGCCCACATCGCCGCGTGCTCGTCGTCGCAGCCCGCACGCTGGCGCGCGCCGTCTCCGCGACCTCGTCCGCGAGCCCGGCGATCTGCCGCTGCAGCGCGTCCTTCGCCGATCGCAGGCTCGCGAGCGACGCCACGCGTTGCGCGTCACCGAGCATCCGGTCCACGACCGCGTCCACCGCGAGCATCGCGCGTTCGAACTCCGCGACGAGCTTCGGGCGCGCCGCTTCGTCGCTCGATCGAAGCGCCTCCCACGCGCGCTCCCGAGCAATGCGTGCATTCTGCAAGTCAACGGGACCGGGCGGCGCGAACTCCCCTTCCAACTCGGCGATCCGACGCTCCGTCGCGAGCGCGTCGTGACGAAGTCCGTCGAGCCTCTCCGTTCGTCGCCCGAGGGTGCGATCGAGCTCGGACGCGCGACGCGCGATCTCTTCGACGGCCTCTTTCGCGGGCACGGCGAGCCGTTCGAGCTCGACCGCCGTACCCTCGAAGCGACCGAGCGACGCCACGCTCCGCGCGAGCTCGTCGCGCTTTCGCGACAGCTTCACCGATTCTTCCGCGCGACGCGCATCGAGATCGCCGGCCTCGCGCGCTGCCGACAGCGCCTCCGCGAGCGCGTTGGAATCGGCCGAAGACGAAGGCGACAGCGACGGCGAGGACGAGGACGGAGCGAGCGACGACGGCGACGAGGCCACGCGACGTGCCAACTCGCGCTCGTCGCGGGCGAGCTCGCTCTTGGCCGACGCGGTTTTCTGGGCGAGGGCCGTGCGCTCGGTCAACCGGCGGCGGATGCGTGCCTCGGTCCGCGCATCCAGCCGAAGGGCGCCGGGCGACACGTCGACCGAGGCGCGGCGGGCGGCCTCGTGGATCGCGCGACGGAGCCCTTCGAGCTCGAGATCGCATTCCGCGAGCTCCGCCTTCGCGCGTTCGTAGGACTCGAGCTGCGCGGGCAGCGAACGCACGCGGTGTGGCTGTTTCGCGACGTCGCCGAGCTCCGCGAGGAGGTTCGCGAGCCGTTCGCGCTCTTTCTCGAGCGGCGCGCGTTGCTGAGCCCGTTCGATGCGATCGCGTCGCGCCGCGAGATCCTTCCGCGCCTCGCGCGCCCGCATCAGGAGCGCTTCGGCGTCCTCGATCGCGCGACGCTTCGCCAGGTACTCGTCCGGCAGCGTCTGCGTGGCCTTGATCCGCTTCTTCGCTTCGTCGAACGCCTTGAGCGCATCGTTGAGCGGCAGGGTCCGCCCCTGCGGGCGGTAGATCGCGCCCGCGTCGCCCTCGAGCTCGGCGAGGAGCTTCTGGACGTCGACCCCACCGCCGACGCTCGCGTCGAACAGGCTCTCGCCCAGATCGCCTTGCCCGGAGAGAAGTGCCTTCGCCCCTGCCGCCAACGTCGTCGGATGGATCGCGAAGGCTCGACGGAACGTCTCCTCCGTCGTCCCGCGGAGCATGCGGAGGAGCGGCTCGTCGCTCATCGGCTCTCCCTTCGCATCGAGCAGGGACTTCGGCCCGGCCTTCGAGGTGCTCTTGCGTCGCACGACCGAGAGGCGCGTCCCGTCCTCCGAAACGAGCACGCCGCCGACACGCAGATCCGACGGCTTGTGCAGGTGCGCGTCGGGCGTCGACGCCTCGATGCCGAAGAGCAGATTCGTGATCGCGCGCAGCGTGGTGCTCTTGCCGGCTTCGTTCGGCCCGAAGACGACGTGCAGCCCCGGCGCGGAGAAATCGAGCTCGACGTCGCGAAAAGGCCCGAACGCCAGAAGGTGGAGCCGCTCGATGCGCATCAGACGTCCCTGCCTTCGAGGAGCCGCGGCAACAGGGTCTGCTCGACGTCGTCGATCATCGACGCGAGCTCGTCCGTATCGAGGAGCGAGAGCGCGCCTTCCCCTTCGCGGAGCTCGGCGGGGAGCTTGCGCGCGAGATCGGCGAAGCACTCGTCCGCGAGATCGGCGAGGGCTTTCGGATCGCCGCGCAGATCCTGGAGCTTGCGCGCGAGGTGCCCGACGGCGCCGGCGTCTCGGCGCAACGCTTCGACGTCGATGCGGGCGCGGGTCTCGACGAACACCTTTTCGATCCAGAGATCGTCGCCGAGCGCGTCGCGTCCCGCCGCGCGGATTTCGGCGACGAAGCGCTCCGATTCACGACGAAGCTCGGTGCTCGCGGGCGTCGTCCCGTGAACGACGACGCGGGCCGCCAACACTCGGCCCTCCGCGCGCTCGACGGCCTCGGTGAGCCGCGCGATCGTGCGATCGACCGCTTCGATGGCGTCGGTCGCTTCGGACACGTCGATCTCGACCGTCTCCCACCGGACGACGTCGAGCGCGCGGTGCTCGACCGAGCGGATCACGCCGCCTTCGACCGTGACGATGCTCGCGCCTTTTTCGCCGGTCTCGCGCGCGTGCCGACCCTGGAGGTTGCCCGGGAAGACGACGTACGGATCGGTCGAGAGGATCTCCCGCCGATGCACGTGGCCGAGCGCCCAGTAGTCGTAGCCCTTCGCCCGGAGCACGTCGAGGCTCGTCGGCGCGTACGGCTCGTGGCCTTGGCGACCGTCGAGGCTCGTGTGGAGGAGACCGACGTTGAACGCACCCGAGACCGGCGCCGGGTATTTCGCCGCGAGATCGTCGAGCGTCGCTCGATGCGCAAAGCTCTGCCCGTGGATGCAGGTGTTCGCCGCGGCGATCTCGAACGTCTGCGGAGCCTTCGACGACAGCTC
>JBGAHN010000161.1:0-12917 GCA_044226145.1 Labilithrix sp.
CCTGGAGCATGAGCTGGTAGGCGTCGAGGATGGCGGCGGCCTCGCGCATCGCCGAGGGCATGCGCGCGTCGACGTCGCGCAGGGTGCGCTGCGCGGCCTGCACGGCCTCGGCGACGCGCTCGAGCTCGTGGGGGACGTCGGCCTCGCGCACGTACCTCCGGACGTACGACGCGCGCAGATCTCCGATGACCAGCGCGGGCCCGACCGCGACGCCCGGCGAGCCCGCGATCCCCTTCAACGTCGTGGGTTCGCCCTTGTCGAGCTCGAGGGAGCTCGGCGGCGCGATGCTCGTCGCCGACTCCGCCGCGGGCAGGACTCCCGTCGCATCCTGCGTGCCCGCGCCCGTGTCACCCGAGGCCGGAGGAGCGTTCGGCCGGCTCGGTTCGTTCCGTTTGCCCGATGCCTTCCCCCGTGGTGCCATTAGCTCGGCTCTCCGAACCGGCTCGCGATGAGCTCACCGATCGCTTTCACGCACTCGTCGGCCATCGGCCCGACGGCGATGACTTCGACGACGGTCCCTTTCGCTCCGCAGAGGAGAAGCACGCCCATGACGCTCTTCGCGTTGGCCGTCTGCCCGTCGTAGGAGAGCTGGACCTCGCAAGGGTACTTCGATGCCAGTTGCACGAGCTTCGTTGCGGCGCGCGCGTGCAGGCCGAGATCGTTGACGATGGTGAATTGCGCCGACGCTCGTTCGCTCATCCTTGTCCTCGTGGCTTGCCCAGCTCGGCGGCGTGTTCGGACGCCGTGCCGACGGAAATGGGAGGTCCCCCGGGATCGCTCAACGCGCGCGCCCGGGCCGGTGGCTGCCCGCGGTCGACGTCGCGGTGGACGACGGCGACGTCGATGCGCCCTCCATCGCCCGCACCTTGACTCGCGTGCAGCGTTCGATCGAGCTCCGCGGCGACGTACTCGGCCAACACCACGCTCCGGTGCATGCCGCCGGTGCATCCGAACGCGATCGTGAGGTAGCTCTTGCCCTCGCGTTCGTACTTCGGGACGACGTACCGGAGCAGCGACAGCGTGCGCTCGGCGAGCTCCGCGGTCTCGGGCAGCGCGAGGACGAAGTCGCGGACGCGCGGATCGGTCCCCGGCAGGCGCTTGAGCTCCGGGACGAAGAACGGGTTCTTCAAGAAGCGCGCGTCGAACACGAGATCGGCGTCGACCGGCGTTCCGTACTTGAAGCCGAACGACACGACACGGACGGACATGCGCTCCGCGGTGCCCGAGGCCGGACCGAACTGCGCGAGCACCGTCCGCCGGAGATCGTGGACGCTGAGGGCGGTCGTGTCGACCACGCGGGTCGCGCGGGCGCGGAGCGGCGCGAGGCGCTCACGTTCGAGCGCGACGCCTTCGAGGACCGACGCCGCGCTCTCCAGCGTGCCGGAGGTGGCGAGCGCGTGCGGGCGCCGCGTCTCGCTGAAGCGGCGGAGGATGGCCTCGTCCGACGCGTCGAGGAAGAGCACGTGCAGATCGCGCCGCCCGCCGTCTTCCAGCAAGAGCAGGACGCTGTCGATCTCGCCGAGGAAGGCCCGGACGCGCACGTCGATGCCGAGCGCCACGCGCGTCATGCCGCCCGCTTCGCAGAGCGCCACGGCGTCCGGCGCGAGCGCCGTCGGGAGGTTGTCGATGCAGAAGAAGCCGAGGTCTTCGAGGGCGTGCAGCGCCGTCGTTCGCCCGGCGCCCGATTGGCCCGTGACGACGACGACGATGGGCCGCCGCGCCGCCGACATCGTCGAAGAGGGGGTCGCGCCGATCATCCTTTGTCCTTGGGGCGAATGGCGGGGATCCACGCCGAGCTCTCGTGATGACGGGACGCGTCGTTTTCGTCCGGGGAGCGACCGTACCTCGGGTCTCGCGGCGGAGGCGCGGGCGACGGAGGGACGGGCGCCGCCGCGGGCTGCTCGGGCTCCGAGTCGTACCAGCTCGGGAGCTCCGGCCGCGCGATGCTGCTGTTCGGCGCCGGGGGCGGCCGCGCCGTCCCGTCGGTGCGCGCGACGCTCTCCGGCGGGTCGTCCATCGCGACGGACACGCCGAGCGCGACGTTCTCCTCGATGCGCGCCAAGAGCTCGCGCGCGCTGTGACGGCCCGCGCGCCGCAAGAGCTCGTTGCGCGCCGCCATCTCGAGCATCATGCCCATGTCACGACCGGGTCGGACGGGGACGGTCACGAGCCGGATGGGCGTGCTCAGGATCTCGAAGAACCGGTCGTCCACGCCGAGCCGGTCGTAGTCGGCGCTCGCGTTCCACTCGTCGAGTTGCACCACGATGTCGATGCGCTTCCGTTCGCGCACGGCCGTGACCCCGAAGAGATCCTTGATGTTGAGCACGCCGAGGCCGCGCACTTCGACGTGGTGCCGGAGGATGTCGGCCGGGCAGCCGAACACCATGCCTGGGGGGCGCCACTCGCACTTGACGATGTCGTCGGCGACGAGCCGGTGGCCGCGGAGCACGAGCTCGACGGCGCACTCGCTCTTGCCGATGCCGCTCTTGCCGAGCAAGAGGAGGCCGATGCCGAACACGTCGACGAGCACGCCGTGCATGGTCGTCGTCGGCGCGAGCTTCTCGTCGAGCAGCGCGTGGAGCTCGTTGATCGTCCGGCTCGATCGCGCCTCGCTCTGGAGCAGCGGCGTCCCCGTCGCCTCCGCCGCCTGCACGACGGGCCGGAGCAGCGGTCCTTGCCGCGTGACGACGACGCACGAGAGCCCGAGCGCGAAGAAGCCGCGCATCGCCTGGCCGCATTCGCCCTCGTCGAGGGCGTCGAGGTACGACAGCTCGGTCTCGCCCAGCACCTGGATGCGCGTCGGCACCACGCCGAAGTAGTGCCCCGCGAGGGCGAGCCCGCTCTTTTGCACGCGCGGATGGCGGATCGGCCGGCCGAACCCGCGCTCGCCCGCGACGCACACGAGGCCGATGCCGAGGCGTCGATCGGCGAGCAGGTCCCCGACGGTCACCTCCGTCATCGATGGTGGTGACTTCGGTCCGGCGGTCATCGCACGGTCGTCCCGGTTCGTCGTCCGCGTCGTTCGCGTCGTTCGCGTCGCCCGGGAACGACGCTCGCCCGCACGAGCGCTTCGGCGGTACGCGCGACGTGTTTCGATTCCAGATGGTTCATGGTCCCCCCTTTTTTTCCGCTTCCTCCGCCACGATGAGGTCGAAGACCTGCTGCGGCGATTCCGCCTTGAGCAGGCGGTTCCGAAACTCCTTGCTTCGAAGCAGCCGCGAGACGCGCGCGAGCGTCTTGAGGTGTTCGCCGGTCGCGCGCTTCGGGCCGATGACGCCGAACAGGATCGAGACGAGCCCGTCGTCGATGGCTTGGAATTCGACGCCGTCCGGGACGACGAGCAGCGCGGCGACTTGCTCGTCGAGCTGAGGGAGGGCGCCGTGCGGGATCGCGACGCCTTCGCCGATGCCCGTCGATTGGAGTGCCTCGCGTTCGAGGAGGACGCGTTCGATTTCCGTCGCGGTCACGCCGTCGTGCTTGGAGAGCATCGCGGCGAGCGTGCCAATCGCGTTCTCTTTGAAGAGACGCATGATGAAGGGGGTTCCCCCGTCGGTCGAAGGGGTGGGGAAGGACTCGGCGCTCCGTTCCGCTTCGCTACGGCGAGCCTGCGGCCGGAGCCCGAGCTTCCTTCTTACCCTCCATCTTCGTCGGGCAAAAGATGATCGGACGCGCGATCGGCGCCTTTCTTCTTCGCCGCACCGTGAACGCCGCGGATCTGCCTCTCGAGCTTGTCGGCCACCCTGTCGATCGACGCGTACATGTCCTCGGATTCTTCGTGCGCATGAAAGTGCTGCCCGCCCGCGTGGGCATCGACTTCGACGACGTGGAGCGTCTTCTGGCAGCTCAGCGTGATCTGGACCTGGAGTGGTTGCCGCAAGAACTTCTGCAGCTTGCCGACCTTTTCGGTCGCGTATCCCTTGACGGCGTCGGTCGCGTCCATCTGACGGAAGGTGATGGCGATGTTCATTCCGCTGAATCCTCCGGCTTGCTTCGGTGTCTACTCGGTTCGACTTGTCCGCTGCCTTCGATGCGCGCGCCCGACGAAACCTCCGCGAACGTGCCGCGCGATCCGCGATGCTGTCGAAAGAGTAGCGCCGTGAAGGGGCGCGGGGCCACGGGAACGAACGGCGCGCCCGTCGAAAGGTAGGCGGACATGTTTTCGAACCGACGACCGCCTCGTTCGATTCCGGGCGTTCGTTCGACGCACCGCTCCGAGACCTGCGGTGGCGGGTCCCCCCGTCTCGGTCTGCCTCGGTCTGCGGACGAGCGGCGCACGTGATACGCGGCCCGGTCCCGTCAGAAGAGCTTCTTGCGCTTGCTCGACGCGAGGATGCCGAGCATCTCGCGGTACTTGGCCACCGTGCGCCGCGCGATCTTGATCCCGTCCTGCTGGGCGAGGATCTCGACGATCGCCTGATCGCTGAGCGGGTTCTGCTTGTCTTCGCCGTCGATGATCTTCTTGATGGCCTGCTTGACGCTCTCCGACGCGATGTTCTCGTCGGCGACGTTGAGGCGACCGATCGACGAGTTGAAGAAGTACTTCAGCTCGAACAGGCCCTGCGGCGTGTGCACGTACTTGTTCGTCGTCACGCGCGAGATCGTCGATTCGTGCATGCCGACGGCCTCGGCGACGTCGCGCAGGATCATCGGCTTGAGGTGGGCGACGCCGTGCTCGAAGAACTCGCGCTGCTTTTCGACGATGCACTCGGTCACGCGGATGATGGTCTTGCGGCGCTGCTCGATGGCGCGAATGAGCCACTGCGCGTTGCGGAGCTTCTCGCCGATGAAGTCCTTCGCGTTCGGATCCTTGAGGAGCTGCTTGGTGAGCGCTTCGTTGATGTAGAGGCGCTGCACGCCGCGATCGTTGTCCGTCACCGTCCACTTGTCGCTGTCTTTGATGACGTAGACGTCGGGCGTGATGGCGATCTGCTTCTCGTCCGTCTCGCTGAAGTTCCGGGCGGGGCGGCTCTCGAGCTTCTGGATCTCCTTGACCGACTCGTACACCTCTTCGACCGGCACCTTCAGGTCGCGCGCGATGGCCTGGTAGTTGTGCTTCTCGAGGTTGTGCAGGTGCTTGTCGATGATCGTGACGTCGAGGTCCTCGCTCCCGAAGACCTCGGCCTGGACGAGCAGGCACTCGCGCAGATCGCGGGAGCACACGCCGACCGGATCCCACTCCTGCATCATGCGGAGGACCTCGGGGGCGTCTTCGGGGTCGAGCCCGGCCTCTTCGGCGAGCTCTTCGATGGTCAGGTCGGGCGTCCGTGTGCCGTCGGGGCGTTCGACCCCCTTGAGGTCGAGGAAGCCATTCTCGTCGAGGTTGCCGAGGACGAGCTCTGCAAAACGCTTCTCCGACTCCGTGAAGTCGCTCATCTGGAGCTGCCAGCGGAGGTGGTCGACGAGCGACGCGGCCTTCGTCAGGTTCTGCTCGATGGGGGGGAGCTCTTCGAAGCCGCCGCGGTTGGCCGGCAAAGGCTGCTGGAGCGTGCGGTTTTCGAGGAATTGCTCCCAGTCGATCTCGTTGACCTGCTTCGTGTCGGTCTTCTCGGCGCTGCCCGTCTCGGCGCGTCGTCGCTCGTCGAGGAGCTCCATGCGCGCTTCGCCCTGCTCGGGGGCCGTACCGATGACCTCGGCCGCCGAGCCGTCCGCGCCGCTTCGCGGCCGAGGTTCGAAATCCTCGTCCGCGAGCACGGGATTGGCATCGCATTCCTTGCGGATTTCCTCGATGAGCTCGAGACGGGAGAGCTGCAACAGGCGGATGGCCTGCTGGAGCTGCGGGGTCATGACGAGCTGCTGGGAGAGCTTGAGTTGCTGTTTGATTTCCATCGTAAAGTCCCGCAACACGAAGCTTACACGCGGAAGAAGGACCCGGAAGCCAAAAGGATGCCAAAGAGGCAAATCGCCTCGCGACATGCAAGACGTCACACACGAACGCCTCATGTGTGGGGAGCCATGCAGCGTCGAGCGCGAGCGTGTGTCGCGGCACGGCGCGCGATGGCCGCGCTTGGTGTCTGCTTGGTGTTCGCACGCGCCTCGTGGCCGCGCTTCGCGTCGTGATGGTCGACCTCGTGAGGGTCGGCCTCGCGTCAGCCTCGTGATGGAGGCACGGAGCGCTGCCAGCTCCCGAGGTAGCGGCCGACGACGAGCGGGTGCTCGCGGAACGTCGCGGGGTCGGCTTCGATCGCGATCTCGCCGTCGAGCAGGAGCACGGCGCGCGAGCAGACGCGGAGGGCTTCGTCGACGTGGTGATCGGCGAGCAGGACGGCGACGCCGTCGCGTTCGGCGAGATCCGCGAGCATGTCGCCGAGGCGCCCGGCTTGCCGGGGATCGACGCCGGCGAACGGCTCGTCGCAGATCAGCACGCGCGGTGGGCGGACGAGCGCGCGGGCGAGCTCGAGGCGACGGCGCTCGCCGCCGGACAGCTCGCCGGCGCGGACGTGCATGCGGTCGCCGAGGGCCACGCGCTCGGCGAGGGCGCGGACGGCATCGTCTTCGCCGTCGCGGGCCGCCGATCGACGGAGCGCCGCGCGAAGGAGCGGCGGCTCGTGGACCACGCGGTGGTAGGTGCGCAGGTTCTCGTGGACCGTGAGGTCCCAGAGCACGCTCGGGGCCTGCGGCAGGTAAGCCATTCCCATGCGCGCACGCGCCCAGAGAGGCTGCTTGCCGAGGGCGGCGCCGAAGAGGCGGACGTCGCCGTCGAGGACGGGGATTTCGCCGACGAGCGCCCGGAACAAGGTCGATTTGCCCGCACCCGAGGGGCCGAGCACCCCGACGACCTCGCCCTCGCGCGCCGTGAGGCTCACGCCGCGGAGGACCGCCTTGTCTCCGCGGGTGACGCTCAGGTTCATGGCTTCGAGCGCAGGGGCGTCGCCGCTCCGCCGATCGGCGCTGCGGGATCCCTCGTCGCCGCGCGCGGACGGTGGGTGCGAGGGCGGGGTCGGCTCGTCGACGGAAGACGTCACGGCTTCGGGACGGGGATCGAGCCTTTGACCTGCGTCGCGGTGACGCGCGCCGTGGCGAGCTCGATCGTCGCCTTGTCGGCTTGAATCCAGCCTTGCCCGCGCGAGAGCTTCACGCCGCCGCGGAGCTCGAGGACCTGCTTTTTCAAATCGAGCTCGACCTCGGGGGCTTCGCCGTGCACGCCGCGAACGTCCGCGACGACGCCGCCGGAGCCCTTGGCCCAATCGAGGTGTGGGGTGGTGTCGAACTTCAGCTCGACGCGCGGGCATCGCACCGACAGATCGCCCTTCTGGAGGACGACCTGGCCGGTCAGGAGCGCGGTCCCGGCGCCGACGTCGACCTCGAGCTTGTCGGCTTGGAGCTCCACGTCGCCTTTGCCCATGTCGAGGAGCGGATCGGCCTCGGCCTTTCGCGGGGCGAAGGAGGTGGTCAGGAGGACGAGCGAAGCCGCGCCGAACGCGAGCATCGTGCGCTCCGAAGGTTTCGAGAGCCGTCGCATGGCCTTCAAGCTTTCTCCGGCTGTGCCGCGGGTGCAAGCGCTTGCCCGATCGCTTCGAGCTCGGCGGCTCGTCCTTCGGCCCGTCCGCGGTCCGGAGGCGCCACGGCGAGCTCGAGGAGGCGGTCGGCGAGCGAGGCGACGGCGCTCTCGGCGAGCGGTCGGAGCTCGGTGCCGGTCCCGCCCGCCAGCGTGAACGTGCGGACCAACGCCTGTGCGAGCGCGCGCCAATCGGATTCGGCGGCGCCTTCCAACGGGGCGCTCTCCGGGCTCGCGAGCGACGCGAGGACGCGGGCCAGCGGGGGCGCGAGGTGCGCGACGGCGCGATCCACTTTGTACCGGACGACCATCGGATCGCGCTCCGCCTGGGCGCGATCGCGTCCGACGGCGAGGACGTCGATGTCGCGCCGCCAGGCGGTGGTCGAAGGACCGAGCGCGCCGGTGATCACCTGCGCGATCTCGTCGGATTCGCGCTCGACGTTGCCGGCGCGTTGCGCGAGGGCGTGGGCGCGTTCGCGGGCGGCGTCGATGTGCGCGCGCTCGCGGGTGGCCTCCTCGCGGACGCGATCGGTGAGCGTCGCCGTCACGAGCGCCGCGCGTCGCCGGAGGCCGCGTTCTTTCAGCTCCTCGCTCCGTCCGACGATTTGCTCGTCGAGCAGCCGCTGCACCGCGTCCCAACCGCTCTTCGCTTCGCTCTCGGCCCGCGTGGCTTCGTCGCCGACCTTGGCCTGGAGCGCGAGCCGCGCGCTGAGGGGCAGCGGCGGCGACCACGAACGCAGCCCGGATTCGCGGAGCGAGGCTTCGACGTTCGCCATGACCTGGGCGAGCTCGTCCGGCTTGAGTCGGTCGGCCTTGTTGACGAGGATTTGCACGGGCAAATCGCGCGCCTTGGCCTCTTCGAGCACGAGGCGCTCGGTCTGCTTGAGCGCCTGCGTGGCGTCGAGCAGCCAGATCGCGAAATCCGCGCGATCGAGGGCATTTCGCGCGGCGGCGGTGTGGCGGACGTCCGGCGCGTTGAAGCCGGGCGTGTCGAGGATTTCGACGCGCGTGAGCGACGCCATGGGCACGAGGATCTCGACGCGCTCGACGTTGCCGATGTCCGTCGTCGCGAGCGCGGCGCGCAGATCCGTGGTCGCGACGATGCGCTCGCGCGTGCCGCTCGCGGGATCTTCCTCCAAGAAGCGGATGCGCGCGAACGCATCGGGGGCGTAACGCAGGTGGTGCAAGGTCGCCGTCGTCGGCAGGATCCCCGTCGGGGCGACGTCGGCGCCGATGACGGCGTTGATGAAGGTGCTCTTGCCGGCGTTGAACTCGCCGACGATCGCGACGCGCACCGGCCGCGAACGCTCGACGGCGAGCTCGGCGATGCGCGCGCGCTCGCCGAGGGCCCCTTGCGCGCGGGCGTGCGCGTCGAGGCGCGTGAGCAGATCCGTCCAGCGGCTCGGCGCGCCGGACGGCGGGATCCACGTCTCGAGGGCGACGCGCCGCAGATCGTCGGCCCAGGGACGAACGGCGTCCGTCTCGATGGCGCTCGTGGCGTCGAGAATGGCGGCGGTTTCTCCGGGATCTTTTGCGCGGGCGAGGGGAGGGAGGCGGCGCGCGTCACGGACGACGGCGTCTTCGTCGAGGCCCGCGCCGAGCGCCGCGGAGAGGGCCACCGCGTCGCGATCCTCGATGGCCATGTCGAGGAGCGGACGACGCGCCGGATCTTTCGCGCGGGCGAGGGGAGGGAGGCGGCGCGCGTCGCGGACGACGGCGTCTTCCTCGAGGCCCGCGCCGAGCGCCGTGGAGAGGGCCACCGCATCGCGATCCTCGATGGCCATGTCGAGGAGCGGACGGCGCGCCGACGCCTCGCCCGCGCGCACGGCGGCGACGAGGGCCGCGCGCGCCTCGTCCCGCCGCCCCTCGGCGCGGGCGAACGCCGCCCGCCACCGGACGAGATCGCCCTCTCCACGCCCGTCGACGACGGTGTGGATGCGTGTGCGCGTCGCTTCGTCCGTCGGGATCCGCGCGAGCGCCGTGGCGAGCGCTTCGCTGGCCGACGGGGCATCGAGCACCGCCGCGCGAATCAAATACGTGAAGGCGCCGGCGTCGTTTCTCGCCGCGAGGGCGCGGCCGCGGAGGAGCGCGGCGCGGCCGTCGGTCGGATCCGTCTCGACGCCCTCGAGGGCGCGCTCCGCCCCTGCGGCGTCGCGCTGCAGGATTCGAGCTTCCGCGCGGCGGAGCGCCACGTCGGCGTGCTTGCGATCGGCGAGGCGTTCGAGCCACATCTCCGCGCGCGCGCCGTCGCCGTGCGACAAATCGAGATCGGCGAGCCAGAGGAGGGCCTCGCGGCGCGCCTCGCTCCCGGGAGACGCGACGCTCAGCGCGCGCAAGAACGCGTCGCGGACGTCCTCCGGCGGGTTCGCCACGCGTTCGCGCGCGCGGCCGAGGCGGATCCACACGTCGGCCTGCGACGCCGCCCGGAGCGCGAGCTCTTCGAGGGTCTGCGCGAGCTCGGCGTCGAGGTGCGCGGCCTCGCACGCGTCCGCGAGCAAGGCGAGACCGATGGGCGACTGTGGCACGCGCTCGAGCAGCGCCTTGGCCGCTTGACGCGCGCGCATGGCGTCGCCTCGGGCGAGCGCCTCTTCGCCGTCGCGCAGGATCCCGTCGGCCCGGCTGAGGACGATTTCGACGTGACCGAACCAGTTCGCGATGGTCTCGGCGAGCCGCATGGGATCGGCATTTTTAGCACACGCGCCGACCCGGCGCTCAAAGCTCTTCGCGCTCGAGGAGCGCGCGGGTAGCTTCCGCGTCGACGCGCAGGACGAGCACCTTCTCGCGATCGACGATCACGAAGCCCGCCGCCGATCCCTTGGGTTTCCGGAGATGCCGGCGCGACGCGTATTGGACGTCGACCACGGCTTCGCCGCGCGCGTCGGAGAAGTGGGCGGCGAGGTGCGCGGCGTCGACGAGGTCGTCGCCCGGGCAGGTCCGTCCTTTGTCGAGCGGAACGACGACGTGGGCGCCCGTCCGGTCCTTGGCGTGCAGCCAGAGATCGTGCGGCCGGGCGACCTTCAAGGTGAGGGCGTCGTTGTCCGCGGCGCCTTTGCCGACGAGGATGCGCCGTCCGCTCCGCGCGAGGAAGGTCCGAAATGGCGTCCTCGGTTTCGCGCCGTCGGCCGCGCGCTTCTCGGATTTCGCCTCGGAAGCGGCCGCGAGCGTGACGTCGCGCGGCGCCACGCGTTTGGCCTCGCGCGCGAGCTCCTCGACGACGGGCAGCTCCGCGGCGCCTTCGAGCGCGCGCCGCACCTCGCGCAGCCGATCGCGCTGGGCGACGGCTTGCGCGTGGCGATCTTCGGCGATGCGCGCCCCGAGCCGGAGGCGCTTGGCGCGCTTGAACATCGCCTCGACCTGTTCGGTGGCGCTCTTGCTCGGATCGAGGGCGATGGTGAGCGGCACGGGCTCTCCGGTCGTCCAATCCGTGACGACGAGCTCTTTGGCGCCGCGCGGCGCGCGCTTCGCCTCTGCCACCAACCACGACGCCTGGCCCGCGATGCGCCCCGCTTCGTCGATGTTCGCCAAATCGCGCGCGATGGCCTCGATGCGGCGCTCGACCCGCGCGATCCCTTTGTCGACGGCGCGAGCGATTTCACCCCGACGCGCGTCGATCGCCATCGCGGAGATGGCCGCCGCCAGCGCTTCGCCGCGTGCTTCGAGCCCCGCCCGATCGGTGTCTCTCAAACACTCGATCGCGAACGCCTCGTCCGCCGCGCGCGCCTTCTCCCCACCGGCGCTCGTGTCCGGCGGATCCGCCACGACGACGCGGTCGCCTCGCGGTCGGAGCGCCCGCACGACGCCGCCTTGGTCCAAGAGCACACCGAACGACGTGAGGGCCAAGATGCGCGCGCCGACGAGCGCGTCTTCACGGCCTCGTTCGCGGGCGAGCCCGGGCGGGAGGCGGCCTCCCCAGAGCCGCTTGCGGGCCTCGGTCGTGAGGAGACCCGACGCCGCGCCCCCCGACGACGGCGCTGCGCCCACGACGATCCAATGGGTCTGCCCCGGGACGCGCGTCTTCAGCACGACGACGGCGCCCGCGACGGCAGCCTCCTGGACGCGCGCGATCGGGAGCGCGAGGTCGACGTCGGCGTCGGACGGTTCGGGGGCGTCCTCCGTGCGATCGATCGGCGGTCGGGAGTCGGGGACGTTCGTCATGGTTCGGCTCGTTCGGCACGACGGCGTGCCGGCCCCATCGTAGCCGTGCCCCATCGGGGAGGGGGCATCGTTCGGTTCCCCCTTTCCGAAGGCGAACGGCTCGCGTCGCCGAAGACTTTCGAACGCCGGACCATCGCGGGACCCGTGACGCGGCCCCGCTCCGGGCGTAGCCTTTCGGAGAGCCGTCGTGAAAGTGCGTCAGACGTTCCCGAGAGGGCAAGCGAGCGCGTCGAAGGTCAAGGCGATGCTCCTCTGCATCGACGCCGAGAAAGGCGCCGCCGCGGCCGACGCGTGGATCGACAAGCTTCGGCTCGGCCGCGCGGACGTCGACGACGAGACGCGGCTCTTGCCGCTGGGGGCGCTGCACGTCGCGGCGAAATCGTTCGAGACCGAGGTCGAAGGAGCGTTCGCTCGGCTCCCACCGTACCTCGTCGCGCGCGACAACCTTGGCGTGTGGGCGCGCGTCCTACGAGGCACGCGGAGCCCGGAAGACGCCTTCGGACGCATCGACGCGTCCGAGAGCGAGCACGGGCGAACGACGCGCTGGGAGACGCTCACGCGCGGCGCCGGGCACTGGAAGGGCAAGGTGCACGTGCACCACGATCCCGACCTCGAAAAGGACGGCTGCCTCGCGCGGCTTCGTGCGGCGGAGCTCTCCGTCGTCCCCATGCTGTTCGGGTTTCCGCGCGCCGTCGTCGCGACGGTCGGCGAGGATCCGAACGTGTTCGAGGTCCGATGGGCCGTGCCTTCACCGCGCTTCCAGGTGGCGCTTTGGGGAGCGTCGGGCGCGGCGATCGGCGCGGGGGTGCTCGCCGCGCAGCCCTCGTGGATCACGGCGATCGCGGCCCTCGCGCTGCCGGTCTTGTCCGGCGGCGTCGGTGTCGTGGCGGCGCGCGGTCGGATCTCGCGCATCGAAGCTTCGGCGCAAGCCAACCGCGTGGCGGCGTTGGAGCGCAGCCTGGCGCTCCGCGAAGAGGCATCGGCGTCGTCGGCCGGCGATCTCGAGGGCTCCGTCGTCGCGGGGCTCTACCGCATCGGCGCGCGCATGGGCTCGGGCGCGAGCGGCGTCATCTACGAAGCCGTGCGCATCACCGACGGCCTGCCCGTGGCCCTCAAGCTGCTCCGCGCGGCGAGCGCGCACGACGTCGTCGCGTCCGATCGGCTTCGCCGCGAGGCCGAGGCGCTCGGTCTGTCGTGGCACCCGAACGTCGTCGAGCTCATCGAGCACGGCCATCTGCCGGACGGCACGTCGTACCTCGTCATGGAG
>JBGAHN010000162.1:0-12844 GCA_044226145.1 Labilithrix sp.
GAGAAGCTCGCGACGCCGCCGAGGACGTCCCCGTGCATGTTTCCGGCGTAGAGCGTCATGAGGCCGCCCAACGAAGCGCCCGACATGAACGTCTGCTCGCGCTCCGGACGCGTCCGCAGCTCCGAGTCGACGAGCGGCTTGAGCTCCTCGACGATCATCGCGACGAACTCGGGCCCCTTGCCGCTCTCCTTCACCGTGCCCGTCGGATCGACCGCCTGCGTCGGCGTCATCTCGAGCGCCCGATCGTGCTGCGGATCGGACGGGTCGACGTTGATGGGGGTGTTGATGCCGACGATGATCGCCTCGGCGATCGTGCCGGACTCCGAGGCGGCGTCCATGATCTCGTCGACCTGCATGTCACCGAAGACCGCGACGGCGGCGGTCGTGCCGAGCGACGGGTTCGTCATGCCGAAGACGATCTGGCCGTCCGTCATGTAGACGACGGGGAAGCGCGCCTCCGTGTTCTCGAGGTACGTCGGAGGCAAGTAGACCTGAATCGGCCGCCCCCCGCCGTCGGCTTCGGGGTGGACCTTCGACTTGAAGTTCGGCCAGCGCGTCGTGACCTCGCCCTCGCGCTCGAAGAAATGCGGATAGACGTCGAGGGTCTGTCCCGGATGCACGACGTACGCCGGTCCGCGCGCGGACTTGTCGCCGAACACCGGCGTCACGTGCACGTCCGATGCGATGACGCCGAGCGGGAACTCCCAGGCGTTCGCGCCCGCCTTGGTCATCGGCTTCGGGATCTTCGGATCGAGCGACGTGGCCTCCCCGACGAGCCCCATCTCCGTGCTCTTTTTCCCTTCGGGGTAGTGCACGCGCACGGTCGCGTTCGCTGGAGGCTGGTTCGACGTCGATCCATCTCCGCCGTCCGGCGTGCTCGACGAGCCGGTCGAATCGTCTCCGCCGGTGCCGTTCGAGGTGCCGTCCGACGATCCGGCGTCCCGGGAAGAAGCGTCGTCGGCGTTTCCGTTCGAGTTCGAGCCGCACGCGGCCAGGCAGGTGGCCAAGACGACGAGAGCCGTTCGATGGATCATGGTGGATGCTGGCGCACGAGCAAGTGGCGTACCGAGTTCTCGTGGCGGCCGCGGACGCCGTCTCGCCCATGACATCGGTACTCGACGCGCCAACCGCGGTGTTTTCGCGTGCCACGTCGGAGGGCATCGAGCCTCGCCCCGGTTGGTCGAAGGACCATCAGGGGCTCCCTCGCCGTCACTTCTCTTCGGCGCTGACGCGCGAGCTCGGCACGTTCTCCGTCCCGCCGAAGAAGAACGGAGCGAACGCGAGCGCCACGCCCACGAGCAGCGAGATCGCGCCGAACGAAAAGACGCGGTACTCGAGCGCGGGCGCGTACTTGGCGGCGGTGAACGCGCCGAACACGAAGGCGAACATCTTCCCGAGCCGCAAGAAGATCCACCGCACGTTGTGCTCGCGCAGCGCCGGCCTCCCGATCGTCGCGTGGACGATGTTGGCCGCGAGGTCCGTGGTTGGTCCGGTGAGGTGGGTCGTGCGGATGGCGTTCTTCGTGAGCGCGGAGATCGTCGCGTTCTGGATGCCCATCGCTCCCGAGAGGAGGATGAGGAGCACGAACGAGCCTGGGGTTTCGACGACGTCCCCGAAGGGTCCGAACAAGCCCGCGTGCCCCGCGAACGCCGCGATCATCAAGAGGGCGAACGAGATCAAGAACGGCAGGACGACGAGGTGGGTGCGACCTCGCATGACGAACTCGACGATCGTGACGCCGAGCATGGCGCCGATGATGAACGAAACGAAGACGGCGCAGTACTCGAGCGCGAGCCCGATCTCGCTCGCGTCGATGCCCATGCTCGTCAGCGTGCCGGTGACGTGCGTGACGAAGTTGCGGCACGCCTTGAAGGCGCCGCCGTTGACGCTCCCGGCGGTCCAAGAAAAGAGGATCCACGCGAGCACGCGGTGGCGGCTCATGAGCTCGGCGTCGCGTTCGAAGATGCGATTCGGCATGGGACGTTCGTCCGATTCGGTGGAAAAATCGTGGGGGACGTGGACTGGGAGGAGGGAGGCAGCGCTCAGGCGGCTCCGCCGTCGAGCGCGAGCGGGGACGAGGCTTCGTCGCCGGTTTCGCCTCGCACGAGGACGGGCGCGCTTTCGTCCGCGCGCTCGATGCGTTCGAGGACGTCGACGGCGGGGATGAACGTGCCCTTCCAGTGGGCGAGCAGGGAGCCGGCGCCGATGTCGAACCACCAGGGGTGGAGGCGGAGCGTCCCGGCGTCGACGCGCGTCTTGACCTCCGGGTACGTGAGCAGGTTCTCGAGCTGCACGAGCGTCGAGACCTGCGAGAGTTGGTCGTAGTCCGGGAGCGTGGTCCCGCCGGTCCGGCGGGTGAGCGCGCGTTGTTTCTTCCACCGTTCGAGCGCCGGCCTCGCGTGCTCCAGCCACCTTCGGAGATGGCCCTCGGGGGCGCCGTCGAGCAGCGCGCGGATCCCGCCGCAGTTCGAATGCCCGCAGACGATGATGTCGTGCACGCCGAGGACCTCGACGGCGTAGTCGATGGCCGCCGGGACGCTCGGGTCGACGGCGTTGCAAGCGACGGGGACCAGGTTCGCGATGTTGCGGACGACGAACAGCTCGCCGGGCGAGGAGGACGCGATGATGCTCGGTACGATCCGGCTATCGGCGCACGTGACGAGCATCGCGAGCGGAGCTTGACCGTTCGCGAGGCTCGCGAACTGCTGGCTGTACTTCCGCTTCGTCCGGTGTTCGTACTCTTGGAGGCGATCGAGGAGGCGGCCCATCGTCTCCTCGTCCTTCCACGACGCGTGCCGACGCCGGTCTTTCCCCGAATACCCCTAGAAATGCGGGGTTTTTCGAGTTCGGTCCCCGGTGGGATCGCGCGCCTTGTCGGTGGTGGCCGACAGTTCGTGTAGGCGCTGACCGACGCACGAGGTACGGCGGAGCTCGCGCGGACGGCCACCCGGCCTGCGCGTGGCGGTCTACTTGAAGTCGCCCGGACGGAGATCGTGGCGACGGAAGAGATCGTAGAGATCGGTGCGGTTGCGCCCCGAGAGCCGGGCGACTTGGGAGACGTTGCCGCCGGCGCGCTCGAGGACCGTGACGAGGTAGGCGCGCTCGAACGCGTCGCGCGCATCGCGGAGCGAAGGCAGCGACCGATGCTCGTCCGTCGCGTACCCGTTGAAGATCGAGCCAACCGCGCGCGCGAAGGTGTCTTCGGCGACGGCGGTGCGCGCGCCCGTCGACACGCCGGGCAGGTGCTCGCCGTCGATCTCGTCGGTTCGGGTCAGGAGCACGGCGGCTTCCATGACGTTCGCCAGCTCGCGGACGTTGCCCGGCCAGGAGTGGTTCGTGAGCGCCGAGATGGCCTCCGCCGTGAGCCGAGGCGCGGGCCGGCCGTGCCTCGCGGAGGCCCGTTCGACGAAGAGATGGGCCAGGAGGGGCACGTCTTCGACGCGCTCGCGGAGCGGCGGCATCGCGATCGGCACGACGTTCAAGCGGTAGAAGAGATCTTCGCGGAAGCGACGTTCGGTGACCTCTTGGCGGAGATCCCGGTTCGTCGCCGCGACGATGCGCGCGTCGGTCTCTTCTTCGTCGGTCGAACCCACGCGCGTGTAGCGCCGCGTCTCGAGCACGCGGAGGAGCTTGGCCTGGACCTCGAGCGACGCCTCGCCGATCTCGTCGAGGAAGAGCGTGCCGCCGTGCGCCGCGCCGAAGACGCCCTGGCGATCGGTCGACGCGCCGGTGAACGATCCGCGGACGTGGCCGAAGAGCGTGCTCTCGAGCAACGTCGACGTCAGCGCGGCGCAGTTGACGGCGACGAAGGGGCCGTCTTTGCGCGAGGAGAGCTGGTGGAGGAGGCGAGCGACGAGCTCCTTGCCAGTGCCCGATTCGCCGAGGATGAGGACCGTCGCGTCCGTCGGCGCGAGGCGCGTCGTCATGTCGCGGACTTCTTCGATGGCGGGGCTCACGCCGACGAGCGGCATGTCGTCCGACTCGCCGGAGACGAGGCGCCGCAGGCCGAGCACCTCGCGACGGAGGCGCGTGTTCTCGACCGCGTGGTCGACCTGTTGGATCAGCTCGTGGTCGGCGAACGGCTTGAGGAGGAAGCCGAACGCCCCGCCGCGCATCGCTTCGACGGCCGTCTCGACCGAACCGTGCGCGGTGAGCACGACGATCGAGAGCACCGGCGCGCATTCCCGCGCGCGCTTCAGCACGTCGAGTCCGCTCTCGTCCCCGAGCCGGAGATCGAGCAAGACGACGTCGAGCGGATGGTTGCGGATGTACTCGAGCGCGCTCCCGGCGGTGTGGGCCTCGGCGACGGAGAACCCGCGCGAGCCGAAGCGCAAGGAGAGCAGCTCGCAGAGTTCGACGTCGTCGTCGACGACGAGCATGCGCGGACCCTGGCGTTCGTAGGCGCGGCTCACGGGTTTCCTTTGGTCAGGGGGAGGACGAACGAGAACGTGCTGCCGTGCTCGCCCGTCGAAGATAGCTCGAGATCGCCGCCGTGCGCGCGGGCGACTTCACGTGCAAACGCGAGTCCCAATCCGAGGCTGAAAGGCCGGTCGGTCCCCGGCACCGGCGCGGACGCGAACGGCGAGAAGAGGCGCTTTTGGACGTCCTCGGGGACGCCCGGACCGTGATCGCGGACGTGGACGATCGCCGTCGACGCCTCGATCTCCACATCCATCTGGACCGTCTCTCCCGTCGGAGAAACGCTTGCGGCGTTTCGCAACAGATTGGCGAAGGCGCGCTCCAAGAGCGAGACGTCGGCGGTCAAGACCGCGCGCACGGCCGTCGGTCCCCGCAGTTCGACCTTCCGCCGCGCGGCCGTTTCCCGTTCGGAGGCGAGCGCCGCTTCGAGCACCGCCGCGAGCGAGACGTGCTCTTCGAGTTGGATGGGCTGTCCCGAGCGCAGGCGCGACAGATCGAGCAGCGAGCTGACGAGGCGCACCTCTTCTTCGCACGCGCGCCGCGCGAGCTCGAGCACGCGCCGCTGCTTGGCGTTCGTCTCTCCGAGCGAGTCGTCGACCAGCAGCGACAGCGCTTCCCGCAGACGCGCCAGCGGCGTCCGGAGCTCGTGGGACACGTTCGCGAGGAAGGTCTGCTTGAGCTGATCGATCTCTTCGATGCGCAGGCGCATGCGCTCGAGATCGCGCGCGAGATCTTGGACCTCGGTGGGCCCGCCCGACACGAGGATGGGCGTCGACTCTCCTTCGCCGAGCCGCGTGGCGGACCGCGCGAGCTCGGCGATCGGCATGTTGACGCTCGCCGCGATGGACCGCGCGACGACGAACGACGCGATGGCGGCGACGACCGCGATGGCGAACCCGAGGGCCGTCGCCGTCGTCCCGATGCGCTTGGCCTGCTCTTCCTTCGCGCGCATCTCGACGTGGACGTCCCGGAGCCGCTCGACCCACGCGTTCGTCAGATCCTCGTCGAGCTGTGCGCGCTCCCGATCGACCTCGGCGCGCGCGAGGTAGGTGCACACGTTCTCGTCGAGGGCCCGCTCGACGAAGCTCAGGTAGCGCGTCGACACTTCACGGATCGATCCCACCGGGACGTCCGGCCGCGCGAGCATCGACGCGAGGCGCTCTTGGCCGTTCTTGAGGCCTTGGCGGGCCTCGGCGAAGCGCCCGAGCTCGCACTGCGCGCGCCCGTGCCGCGCGGCGACCTCGACGACCCACGCGGCGCGGTGCACGTCTTCTTCGGCGTCCACGCTGGCGAGCCCCTCGTTGCCCATGAGCGTGACGAGGCCGACCATGCGGAGCAGCCCTTGCAGCGTGACGGCGAGCGACACGGCGACGAGGACCGCCAGCGCCCCGTGGCTGAAGAAGAGCCGAGCTCGCAGCGTCTGCGCTCGAACCATGGAGGCGGAGTGTAGGCCGAGCGCAGGCGCCGCGCGATCACGGAGTTCCATCCATCGTGGCGAGCGAGGTCACGACGTACGTGTAGTTCTCCGTGTTCTGGTAGGACAGATCCTTCATCGCGTATGGCCACACCGGATCCCACGACCAGTACGCCCAGCCGACCCCAGCCTTCTTCATTTCGGCGACGTACGTGTCGGTCAAACTCTGCGATTGCCCGCCTTCGAGTTGTCCCCATTCGCCGACGAAGACGGGCGCACCCATCGCCTGGCCGAGGGCCACTTCGTAGGAGAGCTCGGGTTGGCAGCTCGTCGGACCGCACGTCGGATAGAGGGGCGTGCCGGGCGCGTAGATGTGCGGGTGGTAGACGACGTTGGGGACGTTCGCCGGTCGAATTTGCGTCTCGAGCGCGGGATCGTTCCACTGCGTGCATCCGAGGTTCGACGCGCGGTCGAAGTGGATCGCTTTGCTCGTTCGAGCGCGGAGCCGCGCGCCGATCGACGTGTGCATCGAGCCGAGCTTGGCGAACTGCTCGCACGTGTCGACGCGCGGCTCGTTGAGGATCTCGTAGCCGAGCGTGCTGGCATGCGCGTCGACCGTCGCGACCACCTTCTCCAAGTAGGCGTATTGCAGATCCCAGACGCTCTTCCCGTCACGGGAGATCGCGTTGTTCCAATAGTCGGCCCAGAACGTCGCTTCGTCGCCGTAGGCGGCCGTGAACGCCGTCGGGAAGCCGTCGCCGCCGAAGGACTTCGACGTGCTCCATTGATGGTTGTCGTAGAGCACGCAGAGTCCTGCCTGATCGGCCGCGTCGGCGAGGCTCTTCAGCCCAGCGACGAACCCTGCGGGATCGTCGTCGTAGGCGCCCCAATCCATGACCGCGCGAACGACGTTGAAGCCGGCGTCCTTGATCTGCGCGAGCTGCGCGGCGTACCCCGGGTTGGCGTCGTGCACGTTCTGAATCGGCCCCTCGATGAGGTTGACGCCGCGCTGTCGACCGACGGGGAGCGCGTCGCACGCCGTCACCGCCGCCGACACGTCGAACGCGACCGTCGCGCCGTCGTGCCACGCGCCATCGGAGTCCTGGTAGGTGCCGTACGCGTACCAGCCGCCCGTGGGATCGCTCGTGCCGATCGTGAGATCGGCCGTGACCGTGACCTTCGCGCCCGCCGCGATCGTCTGGGCAGGCAACGTCGGCGCGAAGTCTCGGTAAGGCCCGCCGCCGTTCGTTCCGCCGGGCGGACGGCCCGCGATCACGATGGCGTTCACCGAAATGGCCTTCGTTCCGGGGTTCTCGTAGGTGATCTGCGCCGTCACCGTGTCGCCGCGCTTGGGGCTCGTGGTCGAGAGCGTGAGCGCGGAGGCGACGACGAGGCCGCTCGTGTCCACGGGGCCGGGAACACAACCGACACGCGAGTCGGTCGAGACGTCGCCCGGTTGGCGCGCGTGCATCGCGTCCGTGGGTTGGTCCGAGCTGCCGTTCGAGATGCACTCGGGCCCGCTCACCAGCAAGAATGCGAGACCGCTGCGTGACGCCCATCGGTACGAACGTTCGAGGTGTCGCGTCGCTTGCGCTTTTCGGCTCATGTGTTCCCCCCTTGTCGAAGGGGCGACAGCAGCCCAGTCGGTATAGGAAGTCAACGGACGAAGCACGGAGCGCCGCCAGATTCGCGACGGGTTCGTCGATCCTTTCGTCGTCGGTGCGGCACGTGATCGATCGGACGCGGCGCGTGTGGCGGCGTGTCACGGAAAGAAGAGGATTTCGCCTTCTCCGTGCGCGGCGATCTTCGCGTCGAGGATCTTCCGTGCTTCGTCGCGTCGCGCTCGAACGCCGGCGAGGGCGCGTTCGGACAAGAGCGGCGTCCCCGGCGTCTCCTCCCCGATGGCCTGCGCGAGCACGTCGTCGTCGAGCGCGCGGAGCCGTTCGACGACCGCCCGCGAGAACCGATCGATGCCCTCGAGGTGCGCGAGGTTCGCCGCGAGCGCGCTCTTCGGAGGGGTCTCGAAGAACGCCCCGTCGTTGTCGACGAAGAGCAGCGTCCCGCGCTCGCGATCGAAGCCGACGTTGGCGCCGCTCCATCGATCCCAGTTCCCCGTCAGCAGATCGAAGATCGCCATCGTGCTCGTGTCGGCGGCGAGCGTCTTCGGCTCGAACGTGATCGTTCGCGATCCGGCGACCGTCATCGGCCCGCTCGGGATCTCGTGGCCGCGCGTGAGCCATCGACGGACGGAGGAGCGGAGGGGATCGGCCTCGAGCGGCAGGAACGCGAGCGCGTCGACCCATGGGATGAGCGCGCCCGGGATCCGTCCGTCACGCTCGAGGGCTTCCGTCGTCAGAAAGCCGCCAGCCGTCGTGCCCGCGCCGACGGCCGCGCGGAGCTCGTCGCGCGTGAAGCTGCGCGGAAACGCCGTAGGGACGTTCGACAGGCCGAGGGCGAGCGCGAGGCGATGGGCCGCGATTTCTCCTTTGTAGCGAGATGGCCCGCGGCGCGAGGCCGGCTTGAAGGCGGCCTTCGCGCCGTCCTCGGCTTCGAGCGCGAAGACGACGGACGTGTGCCCGATGGAACGACCGCGCGCCGGTGCGTGGGTCAAGAGCGTGTTCGGCGGTTGGGTCAAGAGCGTGTTCGGCGCGTTCGCGCTCACCACGCTTTCCGCGCGCGGGGCTGCGGCTGCATCGCCTGCCGCGCCGATCGACCCGGCATCGCTCGCCGCGGGGGGGCCCGACGATCCGTCCGCCGGTGCGCGCTTGCAGCCCGACGTCCCGAACGCGAGCCACGCGACCGTACCCACGCCCACGATTGCGCGCGCGCCGACGTTCGTTCGCGTCCGTGTCCTTCGCATCGCAGGGACGCTCAGCCCGACACGCGCGCGATGAAATCCCGAATGCGCGACCCGATGAGCTCGGGCTGCTCGATGGGCGCCACGTGCGTCCCGCCCGGCACCATCAGGAGCTCGGCGTTCGGGATCTGCTCGGCCATGAACTCCGACAGCGACGCCGGCGTGAACGTGTCGCGTTCACCCGCGATGATGAGGACCGGCACGTCGATCTTCGCGAGGTAGTCCTCCGCGGTGTGATCGCCCGCCGCACGCAGCATGCGCAAGAACATCGGGAAATCGACGTGCGTCATGTGCTGCAGGTACGGCAGCATGTCCTCGCGCCGCACGTGGTTCGGATCGACGTCGCGCGCGAGCAGCGCCGCCTTGAGCGCCACCTCCGGAGGGATGCGCGACCAGATCGCCCGCACGAGATCGGGCTGCTTGTCGACGATGTCCATCACCTTCGGGAGGATCGCGTCGAGGATGGGCACGCCGCGGAACGACTGGGTGATCTTCCCGAAGCTCCCGCAAATCAGCACGAGCCCGCGCACGTTCCGCGGGAACAGGTGCCACGTCTCGAGCGCCACTTGCGTGCCCATCGAGTGCCCGACGAGGACGACCGGCGGATCGCCGAGGTGCTCGCGCACGGTCATCAGATCGCGCGCGTGGGCGGGGATGTCGATGCGGGACGGATCCGCAGGCGCGCTGCTCCGCCCGTGCCCTCGGTAGTGCCAATGAGCCATGTCGGAGTGCTCGCCGAGGGCACTCCACAAATACTTCCAGATGAAACCGTCACACAGGATGCCGTCGCACAGGATCGTGCGAACGGGGGCTGCGTCGAGACGCGGGATCCGCGCCGGCATCGTGCGGAGGAACAGGCGCGTGCCGTCCTCCGCCGTGACGGTTTCATGGATCTCCCCCGGATCCGGGGGGATCGAGGGAGGGAAGATGGAAGGGGGACGAGCGCTTTCGGCCACGCGGTCGTTCACCTCGCGTTGGGTCGGCGAGCTTGAAATCCGGGTCGTTCGACGAGGAACGACGTCGGGTTTCAGGCGTCGTCGTCGTCGTCGCCGCCGTCGACTTCGTTGACGCTCGGCAGCTTCTTGATCTCGAGCCGCGAGATCTTCCACGCGCGCTGGACGACCCAGGAGAGCGAGCGGTCGAGGCGCGCGGCCTCTTCCTTGATCTCCTGGAGCATCGACTCGGGGAAGTAGAGGCTCTGCTTCCTCTTGTCGGTCTTCGAGCTCTCGGTACGCAGATTGGAAATCGAGTCCTTGTCGTTGCTCAAGGTAGTTCTCCTTCGAGGGGGTCCGTCCGTTTCGCAGATCTGCGAAATTTGGAGAGTAAGTGGCGGGTTTCGGGCGGCCTGCGGCCGCGTGCGGCGAATGGGGCTTGCGGATGAGAATCTCCGTCCCGTGGCCCCGTGCTCCGACAATGATCCACTTCTGGCTCGGATCCGTAAAGGAGTTTCCGCCTCGCCTCTCGCAACAGCGGCGGGAAGGGTGCCGCGCGTGCGTCGATTTCGTCGGCGCGAGGCCCGCGGAGCCCCGCGGACGCGGCCGGCCGCGGTAGAGTGACCGCGTGGAATCCTCGAAGAATGCGCGGCCGAGCCGTCGATCCTTGGCGCGAGCGTGGCGCGCGGCGCGGCTCGTGTTTCCAGTGACGGCGGCCTTCGCGGGCGGGCTCGCGCTCGGCGGTTTTCGCGCGGAGGCCACGCCCGAGGCGCACAACCCGTATCAAGTCATCACGCAGCTCGGCCGCGTGCTCGTGCAGATCGAGAACGACTACGTCGACCCCGTCGATCGACGAAAGCTCGTGGAGGGCGCGATCAAGGGCATGGTCGAGAACCTCGATCCGCATTCGTCCTACATGCCCCCCGAGGAGTGGGCGCAGTTCCAGAGCGACACCGAAGGGAAGTTCGGCGGCGTCGGCATCGAGGTCGACGGCCGCGGCGAGCGCCTCGTCGTGATCGCGCCGATCGAAGGCTCCCCCGCCGAGCGCGCGGGCATCCGGAGCGGCGATCGGATCGTGGCGATCGACGGCATCGACGCGACGATCGAGCCGCTCGACAAGCTCGTCAAGCGCATGCGCGGCGCGCCGGGGACGAAGCTGAAGATCACTGTGCATCGCGAGAGCGGTCGCGGCAGCGCCGTCGCGGGCATGCCGGACTCGGGCATCGTCCCCGCGGAGCCCTCCACGCTCGACGACGCCGGGGCGCCGGCGAGCCCGGACGACGGCGCCGCGCCCGAGCGGACCGGCCAGACGCTCACGTTCGAACTGACGCGCGAGATCATCCGCGTCTCGAGCGTCGCCTGGAAGCGCATGGAGGGCGGCATCGGCTACCTCCGCATCAAGCAGTTCCAGGAGCGCACCTACGACGAGCTCCTCGCGGCGGCGGCGAAGCTCCGCGCGGCGTCGCGCGGTGGCGAGCTCTCGGGGATCTTGCTCGACGTGCGATCGAACCCCGGCGGGCTCGTCGATCAGGCGACGGACATCGCCGACGAGTTCCTTGGCAAAGGCGAGATCTATTCGATGCGCCACCGCGGCAAGGTGGTCGAGGCCCTCGGCGCGAGCCCCGGCGGCGCGTTCGTCGACTTGCCCGTCGTCGCGCTCGTCAACGAGTGGAGCGCCAGCGCGAGCGAGCTGCTCGTCGGCGCCCTGCAAGACAACCAACGCGCCACCGTGGTCGGCGTGAACACGTTCGGCAAAGGCAGCGTGCAGTCCGTGTTTCCATTGCCGAACGGCTCCGGTCTGAAGCTGACGACCGCGCGCTACTACACGCCGAGCGGGCACGCGATCCAGGCCGACGGCATCCACCCCGACGTCTTGCTCGCGACGTCGCCCTCGCCGTCGGGCCTCCCCATCGTCCGCGAGCGCGATTTGCCCGGGCACTTGTCGCCGGAAGGCCCCGTCGATCGGACGTCGACGAGGGACGCGGGCGCCGTCGTCGTGGACGCGGGCGCTTCGTCGTTCGACGGCTCGCTCGCGCGCGACATCCCCGTGGATCCGTCGTCGTCGAAAGACGCGGCGCTGCGTGTCGGTTACGACCTCCTCCGCAAGAAGATCGCGTCGCACCGCCCCTGAGCTCCACGAAGCGTGGGTGCGGGACGTGTCGACGCCGCGGCTGCCGTCGCGTCGTTCGACGCTGCTTCGCCGCGGGGCTGCGGGCGTCATCGCGTCGTCCGGACGTCGTCAGTCGTCGTCTTGCAGGACGATGACGGCGCGAACGAGCGGCATGAGGAACAAGAACGTCGCGGCGACGAGCGCGAAGCTCACCCACGTCCAGCCGCCGGGACCCCCGATGCGCGCGAGCGACGCGAGCATGACGACGATGCCGAGCACCACGTTCGAGCGGCGCGGTTGCCACCACACGAGCGCGCTCGCCATGATCGAGAGGAGCACGCACGCGACGGTCAGCACGCCCTTCCAGCTCCACGGCGCGTCCGACACCCGGAGCCACGCCGTGAACGCCACGCTCGTGAGCGCGGCGAAGCCCAAGAGCGCCAGCGAGGCGCTCGCCGCGGCGCGCATGGCGGTCCGGTCGTCCACGGCATCCTCCCGTGCGCTCATCCGCGGATGCGGATCGCGTAGGTGAGCTTGGCGACGCTCTTCAGCACGTTGGGCACGCGCTTGAAGAGGTTGATCGACGGCGGGCGCTTCTCGATGACGCGCACCGGGATCTCTTTGGTGCGGACGCCCCCGCGGTCGGCGCGGATGACGAGCTCGCTCGCGAACACGTCCTTGTCGACGAGGCACGAGCGCACGATGTCGAGCAGCGCGAGCCGGCGGAACGCCTTCAGCCCGTGGGTGTCGGTCCCGCGGAAGCCGAGCAGCACCTTGAGCATCGTCGAGTAGGCGACGCTCGCCACGTGGCGGATGGCGGGCCGATCGTCCTCGGCGCCGGTGGCGAGCTTCGAGCCGATGACGAGGTCGGCCTCGCCCGTCTCGAGGATGTCGACCGCGCGGCGGTGGAAGTCGACGTCGCAGAGGTCGATCTCGTCGCAGATCACGATCTCGCCGCGCGAGAGCAGGATGCCCTGCTTGAGCGCCTTGCCGTAGTTCGGCTCGCCCATGCTGATGATCTTCACCTGACCTTGGTCGGCGTCGCCGTACTTCCGGGCGAGCTCTTCGCCGATCTCGACGGTGCGGTCCTTCGAGCCGTTCTCGGCGAGGAT
>JBGAHN010000002.1:0-96736 GCA_044226145.1 Labilithrix sp.
CGTGACCTTGGCGACCGTCGAGGCTCGTGTGGAGGAGGCCGACGTTGAACGCGCCGGAAACCCGCGCCGGGTATTTCGCCGCGAGATCGTCGAGCGTCGCCCGATGCGCGAAGCTCTGGCCGTGGATGCAGGTGTTCGCCGCGGCGATCTCGAGCGTCTCGGGCGCCTTCGACGACAGCTCGTGGACGTTGTCGGGCAGCCGAAGCGCCTTCGTCACGGCGCTCGCGGCGTCGTGGTTGCCGCGGACGACGACGACCGGGATCTTCGCGTCGCGCAGACGCGACATCTGCGCGGCGAAGAAGAGGCCGGTCGAAAAGTCCTTCCACTGCCCGTCGAAGATGTCGCCCGCGAGCAGGAGGAAGGCCGCCTGCTCGTCGATGCACGCGGTGACCAAATTCTCGAGGGCACGCCGCGTCGCGCCGCGGAGACGCGCCACGGGAGCGCCTTCGTAGCGATCGAGACCCCGGAGCGGGCTGTCGATGTGCAAGTCGGCGGCGTGCACGAACTTCACGGCCGCCCGACTTTACCGCGCAAACCTCGGTGCCGACGGAAAAAGGCGCGATCTCAGAACGACCAACCGAAGTTGGCGTTGACGAGCGGGAAGAAACCGCTCTCTTGCCCCTTCGCGCTCGAGCCGTCCGACGCGTGCGCTTCGCCCGTCGCGACGTAGTACCCGACGCCGCCCTGGAGGTTGAACGTGAAGCCCACGGGGGTCGCGAGCTTGTAACCGACGAACGCGCCGTTCGAGAGTCCTACGGCAACGCCCGTCGCGCTCGTCGTTCCGTCGCTCACCGCGATCGAGGCTCCGGCGTATTGGACTTCGACACCGAGCTGCATGCCGTGATCGAAGTGCCCGACCGGGTACGTGATGAACTGACCACCGACCTCCCAAACGTCGGCGCGGGGAGCATCTTTGCGGGAACGTATCGAACCGTAGCCGCCGATCACCGCCACGCCGATGCGGCGATGAAGCTTGAACTCGGCCGTCAGCTCGACGACCGGCGCGACGAGATGAAGCGGAGAAAACGACAAATAGGCGAATCGATCTTCGGCCGGCACGTTCGTGCTCGGCGCTCCCTCGGGGGCCGCATAGTCCGCGGTGCCGGACGGCCCCGCCGTGACCGGAGCTTCTTTCGTGGTGGACGCGGCGGGCGACTCGGTCTGCGCGATGGCCGAGCCGGGCAGGGTCAAGAGAGCCAAAGAGAAGAGGCACGACGCATGACGATGCATGGAGGCGGATTCTCCGAAAGGGATGGTTTCGATGACCTCCGCGCCTACTGCACACGTTGGGCCACATCGAATCCGTCCCTCGCGGGCGGCTTCCACGAACGAATCTTCACCGAACCGTCGACGGATCCCCGAGCGCCCGTCGCACGCGTCTCGGAAACAGGGCGTTGCACGCGCTCGACGTTCACGCGAACGACAACGCGCGTTCACATGTCAGGCATCTTTGACCGAAGGCACACGTCGGCCGAAGCGGTCGCCTCCGCGCCGATGCCTTCACGCGCGACGTCGCTCTACACGCGCCGGTCGGCGACGCGACGCTCGGTCGTGAAGGCCGCCGTGAGGTTCGCGGCGAGCTCGTCGACTTCACCACGCGCCGCGCGTCGGTCGACGCCGCGCCGATCGGCGAACGCCGCGCGCAGCTCCTCGACGGTCGTGGCGCGCGCATCCGAACGGAGATACATCCGCTCGTGGTTCGCGCAGAGCGAGACCTGGACGCCGCCGGCCAGCTCGACGGTGACGAGCGCTCGGGCGTCGCGCATCCCGCAGACGACGCAAGGCTCGGACGAGCAGGCCGATGCAAAGGCCGGCTCGGACTTCGATGCAACGCGGGCGGCGGCATGGGAGGACGTCGTCGACTGCTTGTTCGCCATGCGCCGAACATCGCCGAAGCCCTTCCTGGCGGCCAAGTTTCCGTCGCCGGACGAACGTCGGCTGCCGACCGGCCGTGACCCGCCCCGCCAAAGACGGTATACCGACGGCCATGGCGACCCATCTCGTGACCGGCGGCGCAGGTTTCATCGGCTCTTCGATCGCCGAAGCGCTCCTCGCAAAAGGCGAGCGCGTTCGCATCCTCGACGACTTCTCCACCGGGCGACGCGAGAACGTCGCTTCCCTCAAAGGAAACGTCGAGATCATCGAGGGCAGCATCGTCGACCCGGACGTCGTCGCCCGAGCCGTCGACGGCGTCGAGGTCGTCTTCCATCAAGCCGCGATCCCCTCGGTCATCCGCTCGGTCGATCATCCACAGCCGTCGATGCTCGTGAACGTGCAGGGCACCACCGTCGTGCTCGACTGCGCGCGGCACGCGAAGGTCAAGCGCGTGATCTTCGCCGCGAGCTCGTCGGCGTACGGCGACACGCCGACCTTGCCGAAGATCGAGACGATGCCGACGTCGCCGCGTTCGCCGTACGCCGTCGCGAAGCTCACGTGCGAGAACCTCATGCACGTGTTCGCGTCGCTCTACGGGATCGAGACGCTGAGCCTGCGTTACTTCAACGTGTTCGGCCCGCGGCAAGATCCGAACAGCCAATACGCGGCGGTCATCCCGAACTTCATCACGGCGGCGCTCGAGCGAAAGCGACCGCGGGTCTTCGGTGACGGCGAGCAGACGCGCGACTTTTGCTTCATCGACAACACCGTCGAAGCGAACCTGCTCGCGGCGAGCGCGTCGCGCAAGCTCCAAGGGCAGGTCGTGAACGTCGCGTGCGGCGAACGCATCTCCTTGAACCAGCTCCTCAAGTACATCGGGGAGGAAGCTGGCGTGGCGTTCGATCCGGAGTACCTGCCGACCCGCGCGGGCGACGTCCGCGACTCGCTCGCCTCGATCGACGCCGCCCGCGCGCTCATCGGCTACGAGCCGAAGGTCCGCGTGCAAGAAGGGCTGCACGAGACCTTCCGCGCCTTCGCCGCGAAGCGCGGGTGATCCCGACGAACCGCTAACCGGCGACCGGCTCGGCCGCGGGCTCGGCGCCGGCCTTCCAGTCCGCCGTCGCGACGGAGCGGACGAGCCCGCTGCCGAAGCCGACGCCGTGCGCGACGTGCATGATCGGATAGGCGGCCCACGCGATCGGGATCGTCACGACGCCTTCGTCGCGGCCGACACGCACCGCCGCCGCGCCGGTCATCAACACGTACGCGGCGAGCGCGACGGGGGACGCGGCCTTGACGCTCGAAGAGAGCGCGAGGGCGCCGCCCGTGACGAGCATCGCGATCGGCGTCAGCGTGCCCGGGGAAGCGACGCGACGCTCTTTGACGGTGCGCCGCGCGCGGGCCCGACCGAGCATGTAGTGCTTGCGGAACAGCTCCCGGAAGGAGCGCACCTCGGCCTTATGCACGACGATGTCGCGGCGAAGGGCGACGCCGTAACCGGCGCGGGCGATGCGGTCCGAGAGCTCGACCTCCTCTTCCATGCGCGTCTCGGGGTCGAACATGCCGACCTCGTCGAACACGCGCCGGCGGACGGCACCGAGGAGCGCCGGCTCGTCGACGAGCCCCTTGGCGAACGCGCGGCCGACGGAGAACGCGAGCTTCGTCTTCTGCGCGGCGGAGAGGGCGCGTTCGACGAGCGTCTCGCCGACGGTGCGCGCGACGATCGCGACGTGCTCGGCGGCGGACGACGTCAACGCGTCGACGCACTTGGTGACGTGCGTCCGCGCGTAGTCCGCGCCCGGGTCCATCGGCACCACGATCTCGCCCTGCCCCTCGCGAACGATGGCGTTCAACGCGGCGGCGCGCGTGCGCGTGGGGTTGTCGAGCAAGCGAACGCGCGCGTCCTCCCTCGCGACGCGCAGGACGATCTCCCGGGTCGCGTCCATGCTCATCGCGTCGGCGACGAGGACCTCGAAGCGATCGGCCGGGTAGTCCTGGGCGATCGCGGCTTTGAGGCAGGTTTCGACGTCTTTTTCGGCGTCGAACGTGGCGATGGCGATGGTGACGAACGGCTTGGGATCCATGGGGAGCGCCGGACCTTATAGCGCACGGCGGCGTAGGGGCCACTTCGTCGACCCGAAGCCCCCGGGTGCGGCGCCTTTACTCGAAGAGCCGCGCGAGCTCCGGCGGAAGTAGCCCATAGGCTTCGGCCGCGGCGAGCAGTCCCGCGTTCGCGCCGACGTGCACGAGGAAGCTCTTCGCGTAGGGCGTCGCCGACAAACCGCGCACGCGCGTCTCGAGGCACGGCACCCCACGCGCGATCGCGTCGCGCGCGTCGGAGGCGCGTCCGAGATCGACGCACGCGTCGTGGAGCGCGAGGTAGATCGGGGCTTCGTTGAGCAGGCTCGGCGCACCGCCTTCGAGGAGCTCCGCGGCTTGCCGAGCGAGCTCGACGGCGCGCTCGGGTCGACCCGCGCGGCGTTCGGCCTCCGCCCAATGGCCGAGCGCGACCGGCAGGACGTCGAGCATGTTCGTGGCGCGGTACCCTTCGGCCGCGGATTTGAGCAGCGACCGCGCTCGCTCGACGGCGCTCGGTGCGCCCCGCGACAGGGACGCGCGATCCCCCCGCAGGAGCTCGACGCCGCGGTAGTAGAGGACGCCGAGCGTCGCGCGATCGTGCGGCACCCACGCGCCCGAGACGGCTCCGTCGGCCATCGACCGGCCATCGCCCAGCGCCGCGTCGAGCGCGGGATCGGAGCCGAAGGTCGCCGCCCAACACAAAAGGATCATCTGTCCGTGACGCACGGTCCCGGGCGAGCCGACGGCGCGCGCGAGGGCGAGCCCGCCTTCGATGGCGCGCCGGGCTTCGTCGCGCGCCCCCATCGTCGTGAGCGCGAACCCGACGTTGATGGTGAGGGTCGCCTCGCGCGTCTTGAGGCCGGCTTCGGCGGCCGCGCGCACGGCGTTCCACCGCGCCTCGAGCGCGGCGCCGACGTCTCCGCGCGCCTGCCGGACGACCGCGAGGGTCTGCCATCCATCGACCGCGGCGCCGGGGATCCCATGTTCGCGCGCGAGCGAAAGCAGCGCATCGGCTCGGGCGGCCGCGCTGTCCAACTCTCCGGCGAACGCCCGACGCGCCGCGAGCGCCGCCGCCGATCGGGCCTCCTCGTCGACGAGCCCCGCGGCCTTCGCCCGGACGATGACCTCTTCGAGCCCCGCGCTCGTCTCGGGTCCGCCTCCGCTCGCGTCTTCGTAGCGAAGGCGCGCGCCCATCGCTCGCACGGCGCTCGCCTCGTCGTACACGGCTTCTTGCATCGCGCGCACGGCGGACTCGCGGTCGCTCGCCCGAGCGTCGAGACGCGCCCACGCTTCGTCCAAGAGCTGCGCGCGCGCGAACTGCGTCGGCCTGTCTTCCGCGAACGCCAGTGACCTCTCGGCGAGCTTGACCGCTTCATGGAGAGCGCTCGCCGCGAGCGAACGACGCGCTGCTTTCTCGAGGTATTTCGCCGCGATGACGAGCTCTCCCGCGAGCTCGAAGTGCCGCGCGATGACCGCGTCGTCCTCGCCCATGCGCGCGAGCCAACGCCCCGCCGCCGCGTGGGCCTCCTTCAGCGCGTCGTCGCCGAGCGAGGCGTACGCGACCTCGCGCGTGAGCGCGTGCTTGAAGGCCCACTCCCGCGCCCCCTCGAACCGCGACGTCGCTTGCTCCACGACGAGCTCGGCGGCCATCAACGCGCGGATCACGGTCGACTCGTCGCGGACGCCGAGCGCCACCATCGCGCCGTCCCAGATCTGCATCCCGAGCACGCCGAGCTTCGCCGCCGCTTCGCGAACGGATTCGTCGAGGGCGTCGAGGTGCACTTGGATCGCCGCTTCGATCGTCGGCGCGCTCGACGCGTCCCTGCCCTGCTGCGCGAGCCGCGCGAGCTCCTCGGCGAACAGCGGAGAGCCCCCCGCCTGCGCCGCGATCGATTCGACGAGCACGTCGCCCTCCGCCGCCTCGGCCTTGTCGCCGAGGATCGCCTTCGCGATCGCCCGCACCGTCCTTCGCGCGAGCGGCCGGAGCTCGATGCGCACGTGATCGCGCCCCGCGAAGCGCGCGGGCTCGTCGCGGAAGAGCGCCGGTCTCGCCGTCGCCAGGACGAACATCGGGATGTCTCCGGCCCGGCCGAGCAAGTGGTCGATCCACGACAGGCTCTCCGCGTCCGCCCAGTGCGCGTCTTCGACGACGAGGACGAGCGGCGCCGACGTCGCCATCGAAAGCGCCATGTCGGTCAGCGTGATCCACAGCGCATCGCGCGCGGCCCGCGGATCGACGGACGGCGGGATCGGCTCGTTCGCGACGAGGTGGCCGACGAGATCCCGCGTCGGCTTCGAGACCTGCCCGACGCGATCCAAGAACCCTTCGACGGCGCGCGCGCGTTCACCGGCGTTCGACGCCTTGTCGACGCCGCCGAGCGCCCGCGCGATCTGCGTCATGAGCCCGAGCGCGTGGCTCTTCGCGAACGACTCGGCGCGCGCGAACACGATCTTCGGCGAGACCGGGTGCGAGCCGATCCGCGCGATGGCCTCCCGACGGAGCCGCGTCTTGCCGATCCCAGGCGCGCCGCCGAGCGTCACCACGATGGGCGTCCGATCCTCCTGGCAACGCTCGAACGCGCTGACGATCTGCGAGAGATCGGCCTCCCTGCCGACGAACGGCGCACCGCCAGGGCCGTCCTTCTTCGCCGTCACCTTCGCTCCGACGACCGCGCTCCCGTCCGCCCGCATCGACAGCTCGAACCGCCCGCGCGCGAGCTCACCGGTCGTCGTATCGACCAGGACCTGCCCTCGCTCGGCATCGCGCGCGAGGGCCGCCGCGCGATCGACGACCTCGCCGGTGGGGCGCGTCCGATCGATGCGCGTCCGTCCCGTCGCGATCCCCACGGAGCAATTCGCGCGCGACAGCCGGAGCCCGAGATCGAGCGCGCGGACCGCCTCGTCGCCGAGCGCCTTCTTCACGCCGAGGTGCGCGACGACGGCGTCGCCCCCGAGCTCCGTCGCCTCGGCGCCACGCGCTCGCAGGTGCGACACGAGTCGTCCCCGCGCCGGTCCTTTGGGCACGTTCGTCGCGAGGATCGACGTGACGAGCCGCGATCCCCCGGACCGCGAGGTCGACGTCGACGTCGACGCCCCCGTCGGATCGAACCCGGCGCGCTCCCGTCCAGGCGAGATCGTTCGGGTCGCCGTGAGCCGCGCGTCGAGATCCCGCGCCAGCTCCCGGAGCCTCGTCGCCACGACGGACGCGCGCGCCGGACGCTGTTCGGGGTGCGTGGCGAGCATCTCCCCGAGGAGCTCGTCGAGCGCGATCGGCGCCTCCGGAAAGACCTCCATCAGGCGCGGCGCCGGGGTCGTCACGAGGCGCGCGAGCACGGCGACCGGCGTGGGCCCGACGTGCGGCGGCCTGCCCGAGACCATCTCGAAGAGCGTCGCGCCGAGCGCATAGACGTCGGCGCGCGCGTCGATCTCGATGTCGCCGCGCGCCTGCTCGGGCGCCATGTAGGCCGGTGTCCCGATGATCGCGCCCGTCCGCGTGAGCCGCGCGTCTTCCGCCGAGGCGACGCCGAAGTCGACGATCTTCACGACGAGGCGCCGCTCCTCATCACCCGCGGTGAGGAAAATGTTCGACGGCTTGACGTCGCGGTGCACGATCCCGTGATCGTGCGCGTGGGCGAGCGCGTCGGCGACCTGGGCCGCGACGTCGAGCGCCTCGGCGAGCGTGAGCGCCGCGCGCTTCTGACGGACCGCGACGTCTTCGCCGTCGAGCCACTCCATCGCAACGTACGGCTGTCCCTCGTCGAGCTGTCCGAACGCGACGACGCGGACGACCCCCGGATGACGAAGCCCCGCGAGGATCCTCCCCTCCCGCCCGAAGCGGGCCTCCTCGCGCGCGTCGACCCCGGCGATGGCGATGACCTTCAACGCGACCGGCGCGCCCGAGATCTCGTCGCGCGCGCGGTACACGATCCCGACGCCGCCGCGCCCGATCTCGCGTTCGACGACGAAGCGTCCCGCGAGGAGTCCAGGAAAGGCGGCCAGCGTCACGACGCGAAGGCTACCGCAAGCACGAACCCCGCTCCACCGGCGCGGCCTCCGGAGGCATCCACCGCCGATCCACCACGCGTCTATCGCGGATCACCCGGCGTTCGCGCGCCGATTCAGCCCGATGAGGAACAACTCGTAGCTCGACGCCCGCGTCCCCTCCGGTTTGATCGCGCGGTCCTCGGCGAAGAGCCGCTTCACCTCCTTGCGCGCGTTCTGGAAATCCTCGCCCATGAAGATCTTCCCGACGAACGCGCTCCCCGGTTTGCCGAGCTTCTCCGCGACCGCGAGCGCACGCATGAACAGCTCGAAGCTGCGCGTCTGATCGACGAAGCGGTTGCCGGTCGTGTTCGGCGCCATGTCCGACAAAACGACGTCGTACGGCGCGAACGCCTCGAGCGCCTCGTTCTCGAGCGAGAGCGCGTCTCCCTGCACGAACGTGACGTGCGGAGGGAGCGGCACCTCGATCGGGTTCAAATCGACCGCCAAAAGCCGCCCTTTGTCGCCGATCTTCTGCGCGACGTAGAGCGACCAGCTCCCGGGCGTCGCGCCGAGATCGAGCACGCGCATCCCCGGCTTCAGCAGCCGGATCCGCCGGTCGATCTCTTCGAGCTTGAACACGCTCCGCGCCGGGTAGCCCTGCTGCTTGGCCGCCTTCGTGAAGTGGTCGCCGCCTTTGTAGGTGTTCTTCGCCATCGCTATTTCCACCCGAAATCGAAAACGGCACGAGCGCTCTGCCCGTGCCGTCGTTCGACGTCCGAAGGTTCGGTCGAAGAGCGCGCTCAGCTCTTCTTCGCGCGCACCTTCACGCCCGCGCGGACCGTCACGAGCTGGTTCTTCGAGCCGGGGATGCCGCCTTCGACGAGGAGCAGGTTCTTGTCCGCGTCGATGCGCGCGACCTTGAGGTTGAGGATGCTGACCTTCTCGTTGCCGTACTGGCCGGGCATCTTGAGGTTCGGCAGCGTGCGACCGGGCGTCATGTTCGTACCGATCGAACCACCGTGACGGCGGTACTCGTGCGTGCCGTGCGTGCGCGTGAAGCCGGCGAAGCTCCAACGGCGGACGACGCCCGAGAAGCCACGGCCGCGCGAGTGGCCCTGCGCGTCGACGATCTGACCGACCTGGAAGATCTCGGCGAGGTTCGGCGCCGCGCCGACTTCGAACTTGGCGAGGAACTCTTCGTTGCAGCGCAGCTCGCGGATGACGCGCTTGGCCGGAACGCCGAGCTTCTTGAAGGTGCCCTGCTGCGCCTTGTTGAGGTGCTTGTCCTTCGCGTCTTTGATGCCGAGGACGAGGGCGGTGTAGCCGTCCTTCTCCTTCGTGCGCTTGGCGATGACGATGACCGAGCTCGTGTCGACGACGGTGACGCGCTGAACGGTCCCGTCCTCCTTGTAGAGCTGAGTCATTCCGAGCTTCTTGCCGATGATGCCGGGCTGCGTGTTCATGATCGCTACTTTCTCGCGCTCACAGGGCCACCGCACGGAGGCGGCGGCGAGGTTGTCGAAACGAAAGACCGCATGGCGTTCGCGGAGCGAGCGATCCGAGCGCTGGATCGCGGGGCACGAGGCCCCGACGCGAGAAGTCTTTTCCCTCCAGGGGAGGAAGGGCGGCGGAGTCTGGTCGGTCGTCCCCCGAACGTCAAGCTCGGAGCGCGCCTCTTCCGAATGCGCGCGAATGCGGGGGTCTCGAAGGCGAGGCGGGAATCCCGAACGCGGGAAAAAGCTCAACCGATCTTCGCGAGGAGCGAACGCACGCCGTCGACGTGCTTGCTCGCGTTCAGCTCGCTCTCGAAAACCCCAGCGATTTCGCCCTTCTTGTCGATGACGTACGTGACGCGCGCCGGCTTGCCGATGAGGCTTCGGAGAAAGCCCGTCGCATCGAACGCCTTGGCGAGCTCGCGCTTCTCGTCGGACACGAGGGCGAAGGGGATCTTGTATTTCTCGGCGAATTTGCGGTGCGACTCGTCGGAGTCGAAGGACACGCCGATGACCTCGACCTCGTCGCTCGCGAGCTCGTCGAACAAGTCGCGGAACCCGCACGTCTCCTTCGTGCACACCGGCGTGAAATCGCCCGGATAGAAGTAGACGACGACGTTCTTCTTCCCGCGAAGCTCACTCAGCGAGAGCTTCTTGCCGGAGCTGGAGACGACCTCGAAATCGGGGGCTTTTTGACCGACGCGCAGCGACATGCGCGCCACCTTACCGTGTTTCGCGCCCCGCAGGATCGTCGGACGGCGGATGGCGCGACGACGAACGCTTCGGCGCGTTGACACGTCCGGGGCTGCATGCTTTAAGACGCGCCCCCGAGCACGGAAGGCCGTTCGGAAGCTCCTGGGCGAGCGTTCGAACAGCAAGAATTCCAGGCACTTGCCACCCGTGTCGAGTCTTTGGAGATAGGGTCATGCAGAACGCGAAAATCGCGGCGATCGAAAACGAGCAGCTCCGCACCAACATCCCCGATTTCCGCGTCGGCGACACCGTGCGCGTTCACTACAAAATCGTCGAAGGCGACAAGGACCGCATCCAGGTCTTCCAGGGCGTCGTCCTCAAGCGCCACCGCGCCGGCGCGCGCAGCACGTTCACCGTGCGCAAGGTGAGCTTCAACGTCGGCGTCGAGCGCGTGTTCCTCTCGCACTCGCCGCGCATCGAAAAGGTCGAGGTCGTGTCCCGCGGCGTCGTTCGTCGCGCGCGCCTCTTCTACTTGCGCGATCTCCAGGGCAAGGCCGCCCGCGTCCGCGATCAGAAGGACACCTGAGCCGGCGCCCCTTTTCGGGGAGCAACGAACCGCGAGGAGGCTGCGCAGCACGCGCAACGCCTCCTCGCTTCATTTTGTCGGTCTTCCTCGCGCCGAGATCGACGCCACGCGCCATCCGACGAGACCGCAACCTCAAAAGGAGAGTTGGAGGAAGGCGTTCATGACCTTGTCGCCCACCACGTGCCGGCCGAAGTACTTGTCGAACGACACGACCAGGCCGACGACGGGGAAATGCAGCCCGAACTGGAACCGGAGACCGACGGTCGGGTCATCGATTCGGATCGGCACGCCGAAACCGAGTGCCCCGTCCGTGAACCACCCCGTGGCGAGCGCAGCCTCGGTCATGGGCACGAGCACGAAGTCACGAACCTCGCCCCTGGCGATGGAGCTCTCGGCGGCCAACGAGTGCACCAGCCACGAGGGACGCGCGATCTCGTAGCCGGCACGCAGCTTCAACGCTCCGGTCGTCTTCGGATCGTCGTCCACCACGCCCGAGACACCGACTGCGACGAACGGACCTCCGAGGCGGAGAGGACTTCCGACGTTCTCTTCGGCGACGATCTTCGCTCCTCCCACGTCGTATCCCCAGCTCGATGTCCCGTTCGGAGCGAAGACCTCGAACGAATCCGCGACGATCGGGAGATGCGTGACGCGATCGGAGCGCACCGCCGTCCAGGGATGCCGGAGGAAAATGGCGGCGGTGCGACGCCCACCAGGACAGCCCTCGGGGATCGACTCGAACCCCGATCGGCGCTCCGTCCCGAAAGAGATCGGTCCACGCGCGACGAACCCGACGACCACGGAGGTGGCAGGCGATTCGCTCTCCTTCCCATCAGCCGACAGACTCGTCCACGTCCAGTCGGCGGGGAACCTCTTCCGAACCGTGTCGGGCAGCGTCAGGTTGGGTCCCGGGGACCGCACTCTCAAGATCATCGTGGCGTGGCACGCCGCCGCTTCGGAATCTTCGCATTCGATCCGAAGGGACTGTTCTTTCGCGCGCGCCTCGTCGGCGCGGACCTCGAGGGAATCCCACGGGCACTGGGGGCGATCCGCGCGAGCGGGACGCACGAACGCGCACGACAAAGCGCCGATTGCGACGAGACGCAGGAGCCGACACTTCGAAGAACGCAAGGCCATGGTCATCGGACGTCGAGGATCTCCGTCTATTCATCGACGGTCTTGCGGCGGCGTCCTCGATTCACGCCGACGTCGTGTCGCCCGCGTCGCCGACCATCTCGCGTAGGCGCTTCTTCGTGTCGCGGAGCCAAACCGCGTCGTGGAACACGTCGCCGGCGAGCAGCGACGTGATCGAACGACGGAGCACGTCGTGCTTGTTCTCGGCGAACAAGGTGTCGACGAGCGGGCCCGCATAGAATGCGCGCACGGCGAGGATGAACATCTCGGACGCGGTGCGGAGCTCCTTCTCCCAAGCGCCGAACCGCTCGTCCGCGACGCTCGGTCGAGCGAGCGCGTCCGCAATGGTGTCGGCGGCGCTCTTGCCGCCCATCATCGCGAGGTGCGCGCCCGTCGAGAACAACGGATCGATGAACCCCGCCGCGTCGCCGATGGCGAGCCAACCGTCGCCGCGCAGCTCACGTACACGGTAGCTGAAGTCCGCCGTCGCCTCCGCGCGAGGCCAGAGCCGCGTGGCATTCGCGAGCATCGCCGTCGCCGTCGCCGACTCCTCGACCGCGCGCGTGAAGAGGCCGTCGGCGTCGGTGGGGCGCCCTTCACTCGCGAGCTTCGCGCGCCGATCGCGGATCCATGCGCCCGAGACGACCGCGCCGACGCTCGTGCGACCGTCCTTGAACGGGATCATCCAGAACCAATTCGCCCGCGTGCGTTCGTCCTCGCGGAAGAGGACGATGTCGATGTCGCCCGCCGTGCGGTCGCTCGGCCTCGGGACGTCGCGGTAGTGCGCGAAAATGGCCGTCTGATCGAGGCCGTCGATGCGCGAGGTCGATCGCGCGCCGTGGGCGGTCATCGCGTCCCGCCCCGTCGCATCGACCACGAACTGCGCGCCGATCGTCTCCGTGGTGCCGTCCTCTCGGCGAACCTCCACGCCGACAACGCGCGTCCCTTCGCGCACGACGCGCAGGACCTTCACGCCCTCGCGAACGTCGGCGCCGCACGTCTTCGCGTGGTCGAGGAGCATCTCGTCGAACGCGTCGCGCGGGACTTCGAAGGCGTGGTCGCGCTCGCCCCGCCACGCGTCGGCGAACGCGAAGCGATCCTTGCGCCCACGGAGATCGTCGTGGAACCGCGCGCCGTACTTCCAGATGAAGGTGTCGTGGACCTTCGGTAGCACGCCCACTTCGTCGAGCACGAGGAGCGAGGTCGGGAGGAGCGACTCGCCGAGGTGGAATCGCGGAAACCGCTCGCGCTCGAAGACGACGACCCGGAGGCCACGTCGCGCGAGCTGCGCGGCGCAAATCGAGCCACCGGGTCCTCCCCCGATGACGATGACGTCGAAGGCGAAGGAGGTCATGGGCGGCGACTCGTGAGGGACTTGGTTCAGCTCGCCGGTTTCGGCGGCGGTCCGAGCTGGATGCGCTCGCCGATGTACGCGCCGATCAACGTGAACATGATGCCGATCGCGCTCATGACGACGTAGAGGAACGTCGGCATCGTCCGGACGGTCTGGCTCTGGACCAGCAAGAACGTCGTCGGGATGGCGACGACGAGGCTCGCCACCATCGGCTCGACGAACGTGCGCCCTGGCGAAATCATGCCGACCAGCAAGCCGCCGAGGAACCACACCGGCACGCACACGGTCATGCCGTTGCCGCCCTCGAAATCGAGGACCGTCACGATGCGCGGCAAGCCGAACACGAGCGCGGCCGTGAGCACCCCCTGGACGAGGATCGCGATGAAGAGCCAGCGGACGTTCAGCCCTTCCTGCTGGTAGCGGCGATCGGGATCGCCCTCGCGGGAGCGCGACTTCGTCAGGACTTCGATCTTTTCGCCGCACGACGCGCAACGCGTCGAAGCCGGCGGATTCTTCGAGCCACACGACGGGCAAACGACGAGCTTTCCGGAAGCCATCGCGGCTGAGCGTATCAGACTCGACCGCCGCGTGGGACCCTTCCGGACGGCGAAAAAAGGAACACGAAGCTCGAATTTTTCAGGAACAACGGCGCGCCGGCGTGGTCCACATGGACGACGGACCGAGCGACGAGACGCCGGTCACGTCCCGCCGAATCGACGCCTTCAACCATATAGAATCATTGGACTTACATAAGTCCGTTCGACCCCACGCCTCCCGCGACGAACCTCCCACGACGAACCGAGCCGCCCTTGCCCACCTTGATCCACATGGCGCGCCCTCCGCGCGGACTGCCGAGCGATCCCGGCGACGCGATCGATCGCGAGCTCTTGGAGCTCCCCGATCCGCCGAAGCGTGAGCGCACGATCACCGTGCTCGTGCTCCTGCTCACGGCGGTGGCTTCGCTCGGGATGATCTTCGCGTTGAGGCACGAGGTCGCGTACGCCTTCTCGACCGCCACGCCGCACGATCTCGGGAGCCTCGACGCGGCGAGCTCGGAGTCGCTCGCGCACGCGCCCGTTTCGGAGTTGGTCCGCGCGCGCGCCATGCTCGGGGCCGCGAACGCCATTCGCTACGAGCGGCCATTGCGCGAAGGCTCGTTCCGTCTGATGCCCGTCGCCGGTCGCACCGACGTCTGGATCGAACTGCACGTGCCCGCGGGTTCCGAGAACGTCCGCTACGTGCCGCCCGCGGAGTTCACCGGGCGGTGGCTGCGTTTCGACGCGAGCGGGCCGCAAAACCGAGGCCTCGCCGCGGCGGTGCGCGACGTCAATGGGCACGACGTCCCCCGCGATGCGTGGCTCCTCGTCGACGGCGACACGCCCCGCGCCGCGCGGTGGGCCGTGGGGCTCGCGCTGCTCTTCGCGGGGTTCGCCGCGTGGAACCTCGTCGCCGTCGCGCGACTGCTCCGCCGCGTGAGCTGAGCTTCGGGCGGTGAGCCGCCCGTCGTCGTCAGCCCTGGCGCACGAACGGCGCCCACCGCACCGACCGTGAGGTCGTCGGATCCTCCGCGAGCAGCGCGCGCACCTTTCCGAGGACACGCACGTCCGCCGGCGGGAACTTCGCGGGGTCGAGCGCGGCCTCGTCGAACCACCCGAGCTCCTGCACGTCGAGCGCGCGCGGCTCCGGCGAATCCGGCTTGCGAAATGCTTCGAAGAACAGGAGCAACACGGACTTGTCCACGTCGTCGTAGCGGTGGAAGGTCACGTCGAGGATCTCGCCGGCGATCGTCGCGATCCCGAGCTCTTCGTCGAGCTCACGCACGAGCGCGTCGCGCGGATCCTCGCCGGGTTCGACCTTCCCGCCCGGAAACTCCCACATCCCCGCGAGGTGCGCGTCCGTCTTGCGACGCGAGAGCAGCACCTTGCCGTTTTCGATGACGACGCCCGCCGCGACGATGACCGTTCGCATGGCGCGCGACTATAGCGCCGAATTCGGCGCCTCGTTCAGCAGCTAGTTACCTGTGGCGCGCACGTGCTCGACGATCGAGCGGATGAACGCCACGTGGTCGAACGTCAAGAGCGAGCTGCCGAGCACGCCGACCTCTTTCAGATGGTCGGCCGGCACGCATTGGACGAACTTCCCCCAGCGCGCGCTCTCGACGGTGACGAGGCCGTCGTTGACGTTCTTCTTGGAGTTGCCGTCTTCGAGGAACAGCACCGTCGGTACGAGCATGGGAGACGTCGGGTCGACGTCGTCCGGGTCGTTCGCGATCTCCGCGCCGTCGCACGCTCCGTTGCCCGAGCGCAGGTTCGACCGGCCGGCGTAGCTGAAATACGCGACGTCGGTCGCGTCCACGTACGTCGGGTTGAACGTCTTGGCCATGTACTGCTCGCTCAACTGGACGACCTGAGCGCGGATGTGCGGATCGCTGTCGATGTCGTAGAGGGTGCCTTGAACGAGGCCGAGCAGCGTGCCCGTCAGGTCGTCGACCACGGACTTGGGCACGCCGTCGACGAGGCCGAGCACGGCGTCCGCGACGCGACTCCCTCGGTGCGGCGTCGAGATGGTCGACACGGTCGCCACCTTGCTCCCGTAGCCGAGCCCCGCCGGGCTGACGAGGACGCGCGAGTCCAAGCCCCCTTGGCTGTGCGCGACGATGTTGACCTTCGCCTTGCCCGTCTTCTCGAGGATCGCGTCGATCTGCTCGGCGAGCGACGCGGCGCGGACTTCGCTCGTGTCGTAGGGCGGCGTGACGGTGACGTAGACGGTCTCGCCGCGCTTCTCGAAGTCCTCGACGACGCCTGCCCAATACGGCGTCTTGATCGGGCCGGCGCCGAGCTTCTCGAACCCCGCCATGCCATGCACGAACACGATCGGATACGGCGCCCCGCTCTTCGGATCGACCGGCGGCGCGGCGTCGACCGGCGGATCGGCCGGAGCGCCCGCGTCGTCGGTCGAGGGAGGGACGACGCCCGGCGTGTCGCCTTGCGCGCCCGCGTCGACGACCTCGCCGTTCGGAGATTCGCCGGAGTTCTCCGACGTGCTCCCGCACGCGACCGCGCCGAGAAGGGTCGCCAGTACAAAGCCGTGCTTGAACATCGTTCGCTCCTCACCGAAATCCGCGAAGGCCCCCACGCCGGCGCGATGGCCGCCAAACGTCGGTCGCGTTTTTCCAGATGGAGGGGCCGTCGACCGTCCCGTCCACGTCTCGGAAAAGCTTTGGTATTCCGATGTGTGCATGCCGTCATCGACGCCGCAGTGCGTCGTGCCTCCCGCGCCGCACCCTGGGCGCCATCGGCGTGGCCATCCGCGACGCCGACGCCCCGTGTCGCACGGGGCCTTGGCGCAGCCGCCGAGATGACTATGTTGCCCCCAACATGAACTACTCCCGCCAAGAAGCCTTCGCGACGCGCAGCCCTTCGCGCGTCAGCGCCAGCGACGCGCTCTGGGTCACCTACCGATGGATGACCCTCGGGCTCGCGACGACGGGCCTCGTCGCGCTTCTCGTCGCCCACTCACCCGCGGCCATCGAGCTCCTGCTCGGCAACCGCATCGTCTTCTACGGCCTGCTCTTCGCGCAGCTCGGTCTCGTCTGGACGTTCAACGGCGTGGCCCGCCGCGCGAGCACCGCGGCGACGGCGGCGATGTTCTTCGCCTACGCGGCGATCACGGGCATCACGTTCGGCCTGCTCTTCCTCGTGTACACGGCGCAGTCGATCGCCAGCACCTTCTTCGTGACGGCCGGCGCGTTCGCGGGCCTGTCGATCTTCGGCGCCACGACGAAGCGGGACCTGAGCCCCATCGGCCGCTTCGCGATGTTCGCGCTCGTCGGGCTCATCCTCGTGATGGTCGTGAACATGTTCTTCGCGAGCAGCGCCCTGGCGCTCGGCATCTCGGTGGCCGGCATCCTCTTGTTCGCCGCGCTCACGGCGTACGACACCCAAAAGCTCAAGCAAATCTTCGAGAGCGGCGACGCGCACGCCAACATGCCGCTCGTCGGCGCGCTCGTGCTCTACCTCGACTTCGTGAACCTGTTCCTCTTCCTGCTCCGGTTCACGGGCCGGCGGCGCTGAAGGTCCACGAGCCATCGGCTTTTTCGTGTCCTTCCCAACACGCCCCGCACGCGCGGCGCGAACGTGGCTCACCGCGTTCGTCGCCGCGCTGTTCGTCTTCCTCGCCTCGAACCACGCGCGCGCGGACGTCAAGGCGCCGCCCCGCGCCACCGCCACCGCGCCGGAAGCCGACGAAGAGGCGCCCGATTCGCCACGCGCGAGCGTCGACGCGTTCCTCGATCTCTGCGATCGGAGCCGCTACGCCGAAGCCGCCCGTTACCTCGACGTGCCCCGCGGCGCGGAGGCCCGGAGCGCCGAGCTCGCGCGCAAACTGAGCGCGGTCCTCAACGAGCGCCTGCCGCTCGATCCCAACCGCTTGTCGCCGGAGAGCAGCGGACTCAAAGACGATCGCCTCCCCGCGGGGACCGAAGAGCTCGGCAAGATCAAAGGCTCGAACGGCCGTTGGGTGTCGATCCGCATCGTGCGCCACGAGGCGCGCTCCCCCGAGGACGAAGCGCGCTGGTTGTTCTCGCAGTCGACGGTGCAGAACGTCGACGCGCTCTACGCCGCGTTGAACGGCCGCTGGGTGCGCGAACACCTCCCCGAGGCCCTCCTCGGCCAAGGTTGGTGGGGCCTCTACTACTGGCAATGGCTCGCGTTCCCGGTCCTCGCGCTCCTCTGCACGATGATCGCGTACGCCCTCACGTGGCTCTTGGGCTTCGGGGTTCGACGCGCCGTCGCCCACTGGTCGTGGGGCGCGGTCGTCGTTCACCGCATGAAGCGACCCGTCATCGTCGGGCTCGCGCTCGTCTTGTTCTGGAACCTCGTTCCGTGGCTCGCGTTGACGCTCCGCGCGGAGGACATCCTCGGGCGCATCCTGCGCGCGCTCGGCTACCTCACCGGCTTCTGGATGTTGCTCCGCGCCGTGTCTGTGGCCGGCGACGAAATCTCGAACGCCCCCTGGGCCGTGTCGCGCCCGAGCCTGCGATCGCTCTCGTCGTTCGGCGTGAAGGTCGGCAAATTCATGGTCGCGGCGCTCGCGTTGATGGTCGCGCTGAGCGAGCTCGGCTACCCGGTCACGAGCGTCGTCGCCGGTCTCGGGCTCGGCGGCGTGGCGCTCGCGCTCGCGGCGCAGAAGACGGTCGAGAACCTCTTCGGTTCGATCTCGATCTTGGCGGATCAACCCTTCCTGGTCGGCGACACGATCCGCGTCGACGGGATCGAAGGGACCGTCGAGCGCATCGGCGTCCGCTCGACGCGCCTGCGCACGGCCGATCGCACCATCGTCATCCTGCCGAACGGAAAGCTCGCGGACATGCGCATCGAATCGCTCGGTCCGCGCGACCGCATCCGCTTCGCGACGAAGCTCGTGCTCGACCGCTCCACGCGCGTCGCGCAGGTCGAGAACGTCGTGCGCGCCGTGAAGAAGACGCTCGAAGAGCACCCGAAGGTCGCCGCGCGCAACGTCTCGGTCCACCTCGTGAGCCTCGGAGAGACGGACGGCGCGGGGCTCGTCGTCGACGTCGGAACCCTCGTCGAGACACGCGACTTCGGGGAGTTCGCGGACATCCGCGACGGATTGCTGCTCACGTTCGCGAAGATCGTCGAGACGGAGGGCGCGGCGTTCGCCCGTCCGATCCGCCACGTGATGACGGATCCTCCCGAAGGCCCCGCGCCTCCGCCCGCGACTACTCCTTGAGCTTCGCCGCGCGACGCCAGAAGTAAGCGCCCAGCGCGAACAAAGGGATCGCGCCCGCGACGACGACCACGACGAACCCCGGACGGCTCCGGACCTCCGGTTTTGCGGCAAAAAAGCACGACACCGCCGTCACGAGCGGCAACACCATCAAAAGTGCACCCAAGATGCGCGCGGTGAGTCGGTCTGTGATCACGATCGGTCGCGGTGCGGTGTATCATCGATCGCGACAATGCGCACGCGCTCGACCACGATCTTGTTTTTGGGGGCGACTCTTTTTCTCGGAGCGTCAGGGTGCAACACACGGCCAGGCGTCACGGTCGTCCGCTCGGGAGGTGAGTCCGTCGACGGCGACGCGGTGAAGCTGCGCCGCGGCGGTCAGGAACTCTACCAGGGCTCGCGCGGCGGGTTCTGGGTCGTGCGCGACGAAACCGATTGGCGGAGCGCCTGGCCGAGCGATCACGTGCCTCCCTACCCGACCGAGCTCGACACATCGTCGATGCTGCTGCTCGCGACCTCGGAGTCGAAGAAGGACGTCGGCCTGCGCATCGACAAGGTCGTCGAGTCGACCGGGACGCTCCACGTTTGGTTGAAGCAGACGAAGGCGGGGAGCGGGTGCAAGCCGTCGCTCGACAACCCGCCGTTCGACGCCGTGGTCGTTCCGCGCATCGAAAAGTCGGTGAAGGTCTACGTGTCCGAAGACCAAGCCGAGTCCTGCGGGGAGCCGCCCGTCGCGACGCTCAAGTGCCGCGTCGGCGAGAACCCGACGTGGACGGACAAGCCGCTCGCGGCGAAGCCGGGCGACAAGATCGACTGCGAGGTGACGGGGGAGTCGCGCGGGACGTTCGCGATCGCCGATCGGACGCTCTCGGTCGAGACCCTCCCGCAGGGATCGAGCGCGAAGTTCGCGTTCGGCGGAGGTCCGACGCGCGGGGTGCTCGAGCTCGACATCTACGGTACGTACGTCATTCACGGCGAGGCCTCGGACGAGGCCGGGCGGCGCGGGAAGGCGAGCTTGAAGGTCGACGCGCTCCCCGAAAAGTCGCGCGACGTCGTCGTGCAGCTCGCCTGGGCGAACTTCGATGCCAGCGACGATCCGGCGACGTTTCCGCGCGTGTCGCTCCATGCGAAGGAACCGCCGCCGCGCGCCCGCGAGTGCACCGACGAGCACGCGCCCGCCGAGTTCTGCACGGTCCAAAAGCGTGGATCTTACACACACATGACGCTCAAGGCCGGGACGGGGCACGTGCCCTTGTGGGTCGGCTACGTCGACGAGCGGATCGAAAAGGGCCCCCTCGTCTGTGTGCAGGCCTACTTCGAAGGCGCGCAAACGGCGGAAATGTGCGACCGGGTCCACCGCGACGCGGACGAGAAGTGGACCGTGGGGACGCTCGATCTCTCGACGGGCAAATTCGTCGACACCGCCGGCGCGATCGATCTCGACGCGACCGACGCGGGAGCCCCGGCGGCCCCCGCATCGACGGCCGTACCGCAAGCGGCGACGCCCTCGAAGCCCTCGCAGGCCACCTCCGCGGCGTCTCCGGCACCGACCACGAAGGCCGCTCCGTCCAAACCATAGCGCCCCGCGCAGCGGAACGCGCCACGAGCACCGCGAAACCGGTGCGTTTTCGTGGCGCATGGCCCGCGCGCGTCGTTCCACTTAACATCGGGGCCATGCGAGGCTCCGCGCGTCCGGCACGAACCACGCGCGCGGCGCGACTGGCGGTGCTCGTCTGCGTGACGGTCCTCGCGGCGTGCCGTTCGACCGATCGCGGGAGCGCGTCGACCTCCGACGAAAGGGAACGACGGCGCGTCGTCTTCAAGTACCAACCGATGTGGGGCGATCCGACGCCCTTCCGCGAGCGCATCCGCGCGTTCGAACGCGACAACGACGTGGAGGTCGCGCTCGAGCCGCTGCCGAACGCGTCGGAGATCACGCGCCAATATTTGGTCACGGCCCTCGGCGGCAAGGCGCGCGACATCGACGTGTTCGTCGCCGACGTCGTGTGGATCCCCGAGTTCGCGCGCGCCGGTTGGATCCGCGACATTTCCCGGGATTTTCCGCCGGAAACGCTGCGACGCGACTTCGTCGGCGGCGCCACCGAGGCCGTGGTCGTCGACGGCGCGACGTTCGCGGTCCCTTGGTACATCGACGTCGGGATCCTGTACTTCCGCAAAGACCTCGTCCCGCGAGCGCCGCGCACCTACGACGAGCTCGCGACGTTCGCGCGGGATGCCCGGCGAGCGCACCCCGAGCTCCAAGGCTACCTCTGGCAAGGCCGTCAGTACGAAGGGCTCGTGTGCAACGCGTTCGAGGCCATCTGGGGGTTCGGCGGACACACGACCGAGGGCGGGCGCGTCGTCGTCGACGGCCCCGAGGCGCGGCGGGCGCTCGGGATGCTGCGCGCGTTCATCGACGACGGGACGAGTCCGCGCTCGGTCACGAGCTCCGCCGAGGAGGAGTCCCGACGGACGTTCGAACGCGGTCAAGCCGTGTTCATGCGCAACTGGCCCTACGCGTGGAACGAGCTCGAGAAGGAGGGGTCGAGCGTCCGTGGGAAGGTCGGCACCGCGCCCCTGCCGACGCACGACGGATCGCCCGGCGCCGGCGCCCTCGGCGGATGGCAGCTCGCGATCAACGCCTACGGCGCGCCCGAGAAGGTCGACCTGGCCGTGAAGCTCGTCGCCGCGCTGACGAGCCTCTCAGCGAACGTCGACATGGCGGTGGCTTACGCGCGCAACCCGGCGCGCACCGCGGCGTACGACGACCCTCGCCTCCGCGAAGAGGCCCCCTTCATCGCGAGCCTGAGGGAAGCCGCCATGCACGCGCGACCTCGGCCCGTGACGCCGTACTACGGCATGATGAGCGACGTGTTGCAGGGCGAGTTTTCGGCCATCGTCGCCGGTGTTCGCACGCCCGACGTCGCGCTCGCCCGCGCGCAGAAGCTCGTCGATCGGATCGCGCCATGAACGAGCCGAAACGACGGCGATGGCGGCGATGGCTCCCGCGGTGGATCGGCGACGAGCGCCTGCAGGGCTACCTCTTCGTCGCGCCGACGGTCCTGGTCTTCCTCGTGGTCGCGGCGTACCCCATCGTGGCGGCGGCCCTCCTCAGCCTGCGACGCGTCGTCCTCGTCTTCCACGAAGACCGCTTCGTCGGCTTCGTCAACTACGTCTTCCTCGCCTCCGATCCGCGGTTCCGCACCGCGCTCGCGAACACCGCGTATTTCGCGTTCGTCGCGGTCCTCGTCGAGCTCGTCTTGGGGCTCGGGTTCGCGCTGCTCCTGCACGCGTCGTTCCGCGGGCGCGGCGCTTTTCGCGCGGCCGTCCTCGTCCCGTGGGCCATCCCCACGGTCGTGGCGGCGAAGACGTGGGCGTGGCTCTTCCGACCCGACGTCGGCCTCATGACGAGGCTCTTGCCCGTGCGCGACGTCGACTGGCTCGGCATGCCGGGCTACGCGATGCACGCCGCGATCCTCGTCGACGTGTGGAAGACGACGCCGTTCGTCGCGCTCCTCTTGCTCGCCGGCCTGCAGACGATCCCCGACGACGTCTACAAAGCCGCCGCGATCGACGGCGCCTCGCCGCTGCGCGTCTTCCGCTCGATCACGCTGCCGATGCTTCGGCCGGCCATCACGCTCGCCCTCGTGTTCCGCACGCTCGACGCCTTCCGCGTCTTCGACGCCGTCTACGTGCTCACCGACGGCGGCCCGGCGAACACGACGGAGACGCTCTCGATCTACGCCTACAAGACGCTCCTCCGCTCCTCCGATTTCGGCTACGGCTCGACGCTCGCCGTCGCCACGTTCGTGTGCGTCATGGCCATCAGTGCCCTGTACATCGCGCTCCTCGGCCTCCCGGGCGCGGGCTCGTCGGGAGGATCGCGATGAGCCGACGGACCTCGGCAGGACACGCCCTCCGCGCGCCCGTCGTCCTCCTCGCGCTGCTCGCGGCGGCGTTCTCCGTCGGGCCGTTCGCGTGGCAAGTCCTCGCGTCGTTCGAGACCGAGAGCGATCTGTCGTCGGGCGGCCTCCCGCACGCCCTCACGTTCGCGAGCTACGAAGGCGCGTTCCGCGGCCGACCGTTCGCGCACGTCATCCTCAACAGCTTCGCCGTCGCCACCGCGACGACCCTCGTGTCGCTCGCCCTCGCCGCGCCGGCGGCGTTCGCCGTCACGAAGCTCCCGATCCGCGGCAAACGCATCCTGCTCGGCGGGGCGCTCGCGGTCTCGATGTTCCCGCCGATCGCCACCGTCTCGCCGCTCTACCTCCTCCTGGGCAAGCTCGGGTGGCTCGATCACCTCGTCGCGCTCGTCGTGCCTTACACGACCTTCACGCTGCCGCTCGCGCTCTGGATCCTCTCGGGCTTCTTCGGCGAAATCCCGAACGAGCTGTACCTCGCCGCGCGCGTCGACGGATGCTCGCCGCTCCAAGCGTTCCGACGCGTGCTCCTGCCGCTCGCGGCCCCGGGCCTCTCGACGACGGCCATCCTCGTCTTCGTCTTCGCCTGGAACGAGTTCCTCTACGCGCTCACGTTCATTTCGACGGCCGAGCGCCGGACGATCCCCGTCGCCATCAGCCTCTTCGCCGCCGAGCACAAGGAGCCTTGGGGAGAGATCGCGGCCGCGAGCGTCGTCGCGACGCTGCCGCTCTTGGTCCTCACGCTGCTCTTCCAGCGGAAGATCGTCAAAGGACTCACGGCCGGATCGGTGAAGGGATGAACGACGAGATGAGCGCGCCGCGCAAGAAAGCGCGCATGAAAGGAGGAGCGTCGAACGATGGCTAGCGTGCGCCTCGAGCGCCTCGAGAAGAGCTTCGCGGACGGCCGGCGCGTCGTCCAAGGCATCGATCTGACGATCGACGACGGCGAGTTCGTCACGTTCGTCGGCCCGAGCGGCTGCGGCAAGACGACGCTGATGAACCTCATCGCGGGGCTGGAGCGGCCGACGTCGGGGCACGTCCGCATCGACGAACGCATCGTCGACGACTGGTCGCCGAAGGAGCGCAACGTCGCCATGGTGTTCCAGAGCTACGCGCTCTACCCGCACATGACCGTGGCGGAGAACATCGGGTTCCCGCTCTCCGTCGCGGGCCTGCCGAAGTCGAAGATCGCAGAGAAGGTCACCGCGCTCGCCGAACGCCTCGGCCTCGCGCACGAGCTGTCGAAGAAGCCGAAGAGCCTCTCCGGCGGGCAGCGTCAGCGCGTGGCGCTCGGTCGGGCGCTCGTCCGCGATCCGCGGCTCTGCCTGTTCGACGAGCCGCTCTCGAACCTCGACGCCGCGCTGCGCGCGCAGATGCGCGGCGAGCTCAAGAAGCTCCACGAGGACTTGGGCGCGACCTTCATCTACGTCACCCACGACCAAGCCGAGGCGATGACGCTCTCGAGCCGCGTCGTCGTCCTCGCCGAGGGCGTCGTCCAGCACGTCGCCAAGCCGATCGACGTCTACCGACGGCCCGCGAACCTGTTCGTCGCGAAGTTCGTCGGCGCGCCCCGCATCAACGTGGCGGCGCCGGCCGTGTTCGGCCTCGAGGACGAGGTGCGCGCGCGCGTCGGCGACCGCGACGTGTGGATGGGCGTACGGCCGGAGCACGTGACGATCGGCGAGGGCGAAGCTCCACCCTCCGCGCCGCGCGGCGCCGTCTACACGGTCGAACCCATGGGGAACGAGACCTGGGTGACGACGACCATCGGCGAAGACCGGCTCGTCGCCCGCGCTCGACCCGAGTTCACGGCGCGCTCCGGCACCCCCGTCTGGCTCGCCGTCGATCGATCGGAAGCGCTCGTCTTCGATCGCGCCACCGAGCAGCGCCTCGACGTCCGGTGGTGAAGGCCGACCGAACCGACGCGCTCCGTGGTCACCGAACACGCCGATCATCGTTCGAACTTGAAACGAACCTCGTCGTTCTCCCCGTCCGAACGACGCCGGCTTTCAGCCCTGTCCTTCCGATTTGCGAAGTTGAAAGATCGTCGGGCCGTTCTCACGTCATTTCAACAACTTACGAGTGGCACGGAGTTCGCTATATAGGTCCGTGCACCGCGTTCGTGGCTGTCCCCCCCCCGGCCCAGCGCGGTGCACCTTTTTTGTCCCGTCGCTTTTCGTACCCACCGTTGGCTTCACGCCGGTGGACGGCAGCGACGCGGTATCCGTCACGTCGAGGTGGCGCGGAACTCGGCGGCGATGGCGTCCGTGGCGTCACCGAGCTCGAGGTCCAGCACCGTCGTTCCGCGGGCGTCGTGCGTGGTCCAGAAGACGCGCGCCTTGCCCCATCCGACCGTGATGTCCGGGTGATGACCGCGCTTCTCCGCCAAGAGGCCCAAGCGCACGGTGAACGCGAGCGCGGCCGCGAAGTCCACGAACGCGTACGTCTTTGCGATTCCGTCGTCGCTCCGCGCCCAGCCTTCGTGGGCGCGCAGCCATTCCTCGAGTATGGGATCCGGCACCATGTCCGGATCGTTCCACGAATCCGGACGAATCGGGAGCCGAAGTTCCACGATGCGAGGTTCCGCGATGCGATGCGATGCCGCGCCGAGCTGCATCCCACCTCGACGGCCACGACCTCGAGCGTCGCCGCGCCTCTCGCCCCTCTCGTCGCCGAGCGCGGACGCCGTTCAGAGGATCTGCTCGAGGACGCGCATCGTCAGGTAGGAGATGAACGCGCTGAGCGGCAAGGTCAGCACCCACGCCATGACGATGTTGCTCGCGACGCCCCAGCGCACGGCGCTGATGCGCTTGCTCGCGCCGACGCCCATGATGCACGCGTTGATGCAGTGGGTGGTCGAGACCGGCACGCCGATGTGGCTCGCGCCCAAGATCGTGAGCGCGCCCGCCGTCTCCGCGGCGAACCCTTGGAGCGGCGTGATGCGGATGATCTTCATCCCCATCGTGTGGATGATCTTCGTGCCGCCGGCCATCGTCCCCGCCGCGATCGCGCAGGCGCAGACGAGGATGACCCAGAACGGGACGGCGTCACCGTGCGGGAGCGCCCACGCCGGCAGGTCGTGACCGACGCCCGAGGAGACGAAAGCGAGGAGCGCGAGGGTGATGATGCCCATCGACTTCTGGGCGTCGTTCGAGCCGTGCGCGAACGCCATCATGCACGCGGACAAGAGCTGCATGCGGCGCGACACGCGGTGCACCGTGAACGGGCGGACGTGCCGGACCGTCCAGAGGAGCGCGATCATCAAGACGAGCGCGGCGAAGAACCCGATCGTCGGCGACAAGACGAGTGGGATGAGCACCTTCTGGTAGAGCGCGCCCCACCGGAACGCGCCGAGGCCACCCTCCGCGACGACCGCGCCTGCGAGGCCGCCGATGAGCGCGTGCGACGAGCTCGACGGCAACCCGAACCACCACGTCACGAGGTTCCAGATGCACGCGCCGATGAGCGCCGCGAGCACGACGCCCTGCGAGACGATGGCGGGATCGGCGAACCCGGAGGCGATGGTCTTGGCGACCTCGGTCCCGGAGACCGCGCCGACGAAGTTGAGGATGCCCGCCAGGACGACCGCCGTGCGCATCGGGAGCACGCCGGTGGAGACGACCGTCGCGATGGCGTTCGCGGCGTCGTGGAAACCATTGATGTAGTCGAAGAGGATCGCCGTGAGGATGACGGCAATGAGCAGGCTAACCATTCTTGATCGCCAGGTTCGCCAGGATGTCTCCGATCATGTCGATCTGGTCGACCGCGTTCTCGAGATCCTCCAGGACCGTCTTCTCGCGGATGAGCACCTTCGCGTCGATCGCCGGATCCTTGAAGAGCGTGGAGACCGCGTCGCGGTAGACGCTGTCGGCCTCTTTTTCGATCTTGCGTAGCTCGCGCGCGAGGCCGACGAGCTCGGAGTAGCGGTGCTTGCGGAGCGACGGGATGGCGACGTCGACCTTCTCCGTGCACGTCACCAGGATGCGGATCAGCTTGCGCATCGGCTCCGTCGGTTTGTCGACGCCGAACATCACGCAGGCGCGGATCGCGCCGTTCATGAGGTCGAGCACGGTGTCGAGCTCGGACGAGAGCTTCTGGAGATCTTCGCGATCGATCGGCGTCACGAAGGTCTTGGCGAGCGCCTCCTCCATGGCGTGGACGATCTTGTCGCCTTGGTGCTCGCACTCCTGGACGGCTTGCCGGGCCTCTTGGGCCGTCACGCCGTTGTCCGAAAACTTCCCGAGGGCCACGGCGCCCTCCCGCGCGACCTTCGCCTGCTCTTCGAGGAAGTCGTAGAAGTGCTCCTCCTTCGGAAGGAAGAAGCGGATGACACTCTGGATGCCCATCGGTGCGCGAATCTAGCGCAGTGTGTCGCGGGAGCGGGGTGGCTTTTCGGTGACATGACGCGTTTCGACGCAGGGCGCGAACGATGCGTCGCGAGGCGTGATCGGGCCTCGGAAAAACCACTGCAAACCATTGAAATATTGAACGAATTGTCTATTCGCGAAGCGCTTCACCCGCGCCGGAAGACGCGGGGTCGGGCGCCGGCGAGGGAGCCACGGGATCCTCGGCGGAAGGCGCCTCCGATGCCGTCGCGACCGACGCGGGCGCCTGGGCCGACGACGGGTCCTCGGTCGAGGCCGGGAGCTCGGTCGAGGGCTCGGTCGGCGCCGACGATTCGACGCCGGACGTCGACGGTATGGCCTTCGGCACGAGCTCCGGGCGCGCGCGCAAGAGCATCGTCACCGCCACGACGCTGCAACCGAAGACGATGGCGACGAGGACGACCCACAGGATCGTCGTGCCCGCCGACGAGCGCGTCGTCGAGCGCTTGGCCTCTTGGGGGGTCGCGCCGCTCTTCGACTTCCGGGTGCCGACGGTGTCGCCTCCGCGGCTGGTGGGCGTGATCGAACGCTCGCGGACCTTTCCGCCCGACTTCGCGAACGGCTCGAGCAGGCGCGCGAGCTCCATGGCGTCGGAGATGCGCTTGCGTCGGTCCCGTTCGAGGCACCGCTCGACGACGCGCTCGAGGCCCTTCGGCACCTCCGGCTTCGCCTTGCGCAGGCTCGGGATCGGATCACGGACGATGCGCTGAATGAGCTCGCCGAGCGAGTTCGCCTCGAACGGCGGCTTGCCCACGATGAGCCGATAGAGGATGACCCCGAGCGACCAGATGTCGCTGCCCGCGTCGACGTCCTTCGCGGAGATGATCTGCTCGGGCGCCATGTAGCTGGGCGATCCCAGCATGTCGCTCACCTTCGTGACGATGCTGTCCGGCGGCATCTTCCGATCGTTCGCCTTGGTCGGGCGCGGCCGACCGCCGGCGTTCGTGTCTTCGTCCGCCGAGCTGTCGAGGATCTTCGAGACGCCGAAGTCGAGCACCTTGACGATCGGCGCGCCCTCCGCGTCGTGCGTGAGGAAGAGGTTCGCGAGCTTCAAATCACGGTGGACGATGCCGTAGCCGTGCGCCTCCGCGAGGGCGTGGCACGCCTGGATGACGTATTCGCAGGCCTCTTGGTACGGAATGCTCCCCTTCGCATAGAGGTGCTCGGACAGATCGATGCCGTCCAGGTACTCCATGACGATGTACGGCACACCGTCGTCGAGCTCGCCGACGTCGAGCACGCGCGCGACGTGCCGGCTCTTGAGGCGCACGGTGCTGCGCGCTTCGCGGAGGAACCGGCGCTTGTAGTCGGTCGCGCAGACCTCGTCGCGCATGAACTTGAGCGCGACCATCTGACGAAGCTGCAGATGGCGCGCCGCCACCACGTAGCCCATGCCTCCTTCGCCGAGGATGCGCTCCACATGGAATTTTCCAGCGATCAGATCGCCGGGGCTGACGCCACCCACATGGAGAGTGTGCAGGGCAATGCGTGGCAAATCAAGACGCGCGAAGGGCCGAAGCCGGAAGGGGGGCCTCGGCGTCGCTGGATCGTCCGAGGCTCACGTCGCGCCCCGTCGAACGACTACCACGCCCCGCGCGACCGCCCACGCGAGGGAGACCGCAAAAGAGACTCAGAGACCTCTCGATCTCATGGCGAAAATCGGGGATCCCATCCATGGTCATTCCCGTGTCCAGCGACCGATCCTTGGCGACGGTCGCGGCGGACCGACACGAAACGCCTTCGAAGGTTTTCCCATGGCTTCTTTCGCATCTTTCGCGTCTCGATCGTTCGCGGCCACGGTCGCGCTGGGCATCGTCGCCGTCCTCTTTCCGTCCGGTTGCGGGGATTCGAACGCGAACCCCTCCCCGGCGGACCCTGCCGGCCACGACGACGTCGACGACGGCGGCACGCGCCCCGGTGACGGCGGCGCCTCGGACGACGACGCGGCGCCGAACAAGCCATCGCGTCCTCTCTTGAAGGAGCAAGATCTGCTCGGGTACGTCGATCCGCTCATCGGCACCGCGCCCGCGCCGAACATCGTGCACGCGATCGGCGGAGGGCGCGGCGGGAGCGTGTTCCCGGGCGCGGTCGCGCCGTTCGGCATGGTGCAGTGGAGCCCCGACACACCGCACGGCGAGCCCTCCGGCTACATCTATACCGACGATCACATCAACGGCTTCAGCCTGACGCACTTCAGCGGCGCGGGCTGCCCGAACAACTCCGACGTGCCTTTCCTGCCGGCGACGAGCACGTCTTTCGGCGACGTCGCGTTCAAGCACGAGAACGAGCACGCGTCGCCCGGCTACTACGACGTCGCGCTCGACAACGGCATCCGCGTCGAGCTCACGGCGACGCCGCGCACCGGCTTCGGGCGCTGGACGTACCCATCGAGCGGGCAGGCCGTGCTCGTCATCGACGCCAAACGGAACGCGACGGGCGGCTCACCGACCGCCACGACGAGCGTGCGCAGCTCGACCGAGATCGAAGGGACCACGGTCGGCGGGAATTTCTGCGGGGCGAAGAACGCCTACGATTTGCACTTCTCCGTCGTGTTCGACCATCCGTTCGAGCTGGTCTCCTCGGCGGGGGACGGGCGCGCGGTGCTGCGGTTCCCGGACGGCGGCGAGACCGTGCAGATGAAGGTCGGCATGTCCTTCGTCAGCCGCGCGAACGCCAGGGAGAACCTCACCACGGAGACCCCGGACTGGGACTTCGAGGCGACGCGCAAGAAGACGGAAGCGGACTGGAACGCGCGCCTCAACTCCATCCGCGTCGAGGGCGGGACGGACGCGCAGAAGACCCGCTTCTACACGGCGCTCTACCACGCGCTGATTTCGCCCAACGTCTACAGCGACGTGAACGGGGACTACCGCGGCTTCGACAAGAAGGTCGCCAAGGTCGCCTCCGGACACGTGCATTATGCAAATTACTCGAACTGGGACATCTACCGGACCGAGGTGCAGCTCCTGGCGGCGCTCTTCCCGACCGAGGCGAGCGACATGATGCAGTCGCTCGTCGACGACGCGTCCCAATGCGGCGCGCTGCCGAAATGGTCGCACAACAACGACGAAACGGCGGTCATGTCGGGCGATCCGGGGTCGCTCGTCGTCGCCAACGGCTACGCGTTCGGGGCGCAGGCGTTCGACACGGCACGCGCCCTCTCCCAGATGATCACCGTGGGCAGCCGCCCGGGAACGGCATGCAACGGCCGCCCGCCCATGCCCGCGCTCGATCAGTATTTGAAGTACGGCTACCTCTCGATGGGGGCCGAGTGGGGGCCGACCTCGGCGGGGCTCGAGTACGCCCTCCGCGACTTCTCGGTCGCGTCGTTCGCGAAGGCGCTCGGCGACGACGACACGTACCGCACGCTCGTCGCGCGCTCGGCGAACTGGCAGAACGGCCTGCACGCGAACGGCCTCTTCCAACCTCGGAACGCCGCGGGCGCGTGGAAGAGCCCGCTCAACGGCCCGGGCGACGCGTCGAACGTCGACTACGTCGAAGGCAACGCCGAGCAGTACACGTGGAGCGTCCCGCACGATCCGCGCACGCTCTTCGATCGCCTGGGCGGCAACGAGGCCGTCGTCGCCCGGCTCGACAAATTCTTCACGAAGCTCAACGCCGGCACGAACGATCCGAACTTCTACATGGGCAACGAGCCGAGCTTCGGGACGCCGTGGCTCTACGACTGGGCGGGCGCGCCGTGGCGTGCGCAGGACGTCGTGCGTCGCATCGGCGACGAGGCCTTCGGCACGGGCCCCGACGGCCTGCCGGGCAACGACGATCTGGGGGCGACCTCGTCGTGGCTCGTCTGGTCGATGATCGGCCTCTACCCCGCGATCCCCGGCGTGGGCGGATACGCCATCGGCAGCCCGGTGTTCGACGCCATCGACGTCCACTTCGGCGACGGTGTCCTGCAAATGGCGAACACGGGGGCGCCGTCGCGGTACGTCCAGAGCGTCGCGCTCAACGGAAAGCCGCACGACGCCGCGTGGATCGACCGCCAAGCCTTGGCGGGAGGCGCGACGCTCGATTTCACCCTCGGCGACGCGCCGTCGACCTGGGGAAGTGCGCCCTCGGCCGCGCCGCCGTCGTTCGGGCCGGGCACGTTCGAGACCTTCTTCGACGCCCGCAACGCGCGCGCGATCGGTCAAGACGGCAAGGCGCTCTCGGCGAACTTCGACGGCGCGGATTTCGCCTATTCCGCGCAGGCGCTGGACGCTGCGGGCTACCACCGAGGACAGGACGTCACCGCGGGCGGCGTGACGTTCGCGTGGCCGAAGGACGGGGCCTTGGACCACGCCATCGCCGTCGGACAGACAATCGCCTTCTCTCCACCGAAAAAAGGCGGACGCATCGTCTTCCTCGGCGCCTCGACGGTGGGGCACGCGAGCGGCGAGGCGCTCGTGACGTACGACGACGGCACCTCGCGCACCGTCACGATGGGGCTCAGCGATTGGACGTTGTTCGGCGGATCGTCGTCACCGCAATTCGGCAACGAAGTCGCGGTGAAGCTGCCCTACCGAATCACCGGCACCGGCGCGAAGGAGACCATCGACACGTACGTGTTCTTCGCGTCCGTCTCGCTCGACGGCTCGCGCACGGTGAAGAGCATCCGCCTTCCGGGGCGCGTGTCGGCCGGGCGCATGCACGTCTTCGCGCTCGACGTCGCTCCCTGACGCGAGGGCGTCCATCCGACCGCACGACCGCGCGGATGGCCGGGCCAGGCCTGCGGGTGGCCGTGGGGAGCGGGGCAGGTCCAGGGGGTTGCCCGTCACCTTAGGCCTACACCGAAGTTAGGGTGTAGTCGGAATCTCTGCCCAAACTAGGCTTTGAAGCATCCCACCTTGGCGTCACTGGCCTACATGAATCTGCGGCGTTTGAAGGCAGCAACGTCTTCGCGGGAAAGCGAGAACCACTCACCGTTCGTCCGCTTCTCCACGAAACGGTTGTGCCAATAAGCCTCGATTCCAGCAGGATCGTCCGTCGTGATTACATGAACCACGTCAGGCTTCTCTGGTAGCTCGATCGCGATCTCCCGATGGCGCTGCGGCACGCGGAAGGACTTCCCAATCTTGTAGTGCTTCCCGAGTTTCAGCATATAGACCGCCCCATCTCTCCCCGGCTGACCTTGGGCAATGGGTTCAACCGACACACTTTCCGGGAGATATGGGAGAATGTCTTCATAGTCAGAGTGTTTGCGAGCATACGCACGTACGAGGTCGATCCTGATCGAAATACCGCCAAGTTTACGGAATGCGTGTTTGTGCGGAAGCCGAGCACCGTTGACTTTTGCAATGGAGAGGTCCGCATCGGTTGGAAACCGCCGATTCTCTCGTGTTAGTTGCGCGAGGTATTTGAGCAACTCGTCACGTTCGACCGCTGGGGTAGGAGCGTTGGGCGTGAAGCCTGCTTCCTCGACGGCTTCGTTCCATCGCCTCCAGAACTTCCCAAGCCACGCATCTCGGGCGATGCCCGTCTCCTTTTTAAATCGAAGCATCCCGAGCGGAGTGCCTCCGTTTTCAGCTGCGGTTCGCCTGATCTCATCGAGAATCCGTTCCCTGTTCATCTAGAGCATCAAAGGCTACGGCAAAAGTCGACGAACATGGCAACGTTGTCGGGAGCGTTGCCTGGCCATTCTCTCTCGAGATCGCCCTGCCGAATAGCCGGAAGGGCAGGACTTCTCAGGACAGCCACCTCAACGTCGCGATAAAATATGAAACCAGCCAGGGCCTAGGATCTGGCGGGTTCGTTCTTCTTCGAGGATCCGTCGTGAACCGGATCTATGCCGGTGCCGGTTCGCAGGGCATGAGCCGGGGAGACAGAGCAGCCCACCGAGGCTGAGATGATGCCAGTATCATCCTTGCTACTGGCATGTGGCATGCCCACATGATTATTCGTCTTCGTCGTGCGTGGATAGGGTTCCAAACGACAAGTACTGCTCATATTCAGCGAGGCGCTTCAGGACAGCTGCGTCCGTCACTTTGTACTTCGATAGATACGCCTTCACTTGATCCAACGACGGCCCCTTCCATTCTTTTCCGGTAATGAAGTTGCCTTTCGCATCGAGACCGATCAACGCATTCCGCTCTCCAAGCAAAGGAGAACCATGAGAGTTGAAGTCTCGGTTCGACTTTGCCAGCGTCTCTCCCGCGAGTCTCAGTACCCTCGCCGCGAGATCGTACCTCATGCTCTGATCCGAGAACTCTCGGACATCACCGAGCTGTTCATCACTGCATCCTGCCTCGCGAAGCGCTGCCACGACTTTGTTCGTCGTCTCCACGCGAGCAGCAAGTGTCATGTGACCTCCGTATCGACCAGAGGTGACTGCAAGCCGAAGGGAAGGCTTGGCCAAGTTGATGCCGACCGTTTTCAATTGCTCAACAGTCGCCTTGGCTTCCGCGGTAGCGGCCTCCACACGGCGAACGGCACCTTCCATCTCGAACAGCCCCTGGAACGCCTTGAGCTTGCTGATCGAATCAAAGCGAAGAAGGACGAGGAACACTATCAAAGGTGCTGCCCCAACAAGCACCAACCACGCGTCATGCTGAACCCCTCCGAAATGCCAAAGCACTCCGAGTAGACCGAGCATGCAAAAAATCTGCAGAAGCCCGCTGTAGTCGCTCTTGCCTGCGCCTCGAACGAATGAAGTTTCAGACTTGACGACCGCGTGCTTCGCACCATCTGCCATGACTTGTCTACCGCTCATTAACGGTTCGACATGATCAGGTCCAAGCCGTACTCCGTCAGCCGCCACCTGAACATGTTGTGGCCTTCCAAGATGCCGGCGCTTGAAGTTCACTATGTGCCATCACCTCTTCTTTGGAATTTGCACCCCATGCGATGATATGGCGCTCGGGAAAGCCCTTCTCGATGTATTCAGCGGAGATTTTCTTGAACGCGCTCAATGCGCCGCTGCTGAGTTTCATGCCGCAGCACCGTGAGTCGGCACTGAGCATTCGTCAAGTGGGCGGGGTCGAATTTCTAGTAGGCCTCGCTAGTTCTTCTCCCGCCCACAGAGGCGCCCGAGATGAGGAGGTTTCGGCCAGTTAGATGAATCCGGAACCATCCGGATTGGTCGTCGAGGTTCATGGTGTCTTAGGTTCTGATGCAGCTCAGGTCAGTCTTGGAGCAGACCGAATTTGAAGGGCGAAGCCGGCCCACGGGTGGCCAGGCCAGCCTCTTCGCGCGACAAATGCTGAAAATCATGAAGAAATGATTTCGGCACGAGACGTGATTAGGCGAGGGCATGCCCCGAACCCACGCCCTGCACGCATCCCTCCTTCGACGCAAGCCCCGTCGCTTCGCTCGCCACACGCGCGCCTTGATCTTCGCGGCGCCGCTCGCCGCCTTCGCGATGGCGTGGGGGGCGACCGCCGCGGCTTCGCCAGAAACAAACGCCCTCGAAGACCGCCTCGCGAGCGGGGACATCGACGGCGACGACCTCGCCATTCTGCCCGATCGTCCAGCGCGCGCCATCGCCACGAGCGATCGCGGCCATGCGACCCTTTCGCTCGTGGGGTTCACGCGCCCTTGGACGATCGGCACGCGGGAGACCGGCGGGCTCGTCGTCGTGGGGATCCCCCTCGAACGGTTGGCCTTCGCCCGCGCCGGCTCATCGCGCGCCGGCTCATCGCGCGCCGCGACACCTCTCCCGACGCCGACCCGCGACGGACGCCGCGCCCGTCCCGACGCCGCGGGCAGCCGACAAGCCTCACCGATGAGGACACCCGCGACGAGTCACCGCTCATCGCCGGGCATTCACCCGCCGTTCCGAACAGTTTGAAGACCACCACCACGGGCGCCATCATCGATGCCGCGGCCGCGAGCACCGACGTCGCGCACCTTACCGATCCGCCGCTGACCCCGAAGGACGTCCGCACGTGCGTGGGCGCGGCACTACGAGCGTCGGGCCTGGGCGGCGACGAGCGCGGCATCGACGCCATCGTCTCACGGGCGCGGTGGAGTGCGACGCTGCCGGAGGTCCGCCTCCGCGCCGTTCAGTACGACGACCAGCGGCTCTACACCGACGTCACGACGGCGAGCGACACGAGCCGGCTGCGAGACTCCGTGGGCGCGCAAGTGAGCCTCGAGGCGCGTCTGACGTGGCGGCTCGACCACTTGCTTTTCGCCGACGACGAACCGACCTTCGAGCGCATCAAGAACGATCGGCGAGAGGCGCGGGCGCGGGTGCAAAAACGTGTCCTCGAGGCGCTTTTTCGATGGCAGCGCACGGTCGTCGAAGAGCGGCTGGGCGATCGCGACGGCGACCGGACGACGGCCGAAGCCGCGGAGAGCCTCCTCCACCGAGCGGAGGCGGAGGCGACGCTCGACGTGCTCACCGGCGGATGGTTCTCGGCGTGGCAATCGCGCCGGCGCCCGGCGCCGACGCGCGAAGAGGCCGAAACGCCCACGTCCGCGACGGATCGGCCGCGGGCCGCGCTTGACTCGGCTCGCTTCCTTGGGCATTGGTCTCCCATGCTTGCCGAATCGCGCGACAAACTCGAGGACCTCCAAAGGCGTCTCATGACGCTAAGGGGGCATCTTTGACGTCCCGAAGCTGAAGAAGGAAATCGAGCGCCTCAACGACTCGACCCTCGCCCCCGGGTTCTGGGACGACGCGAAGAAGGCGCAGGCCGTCACGCGCAAGCGCGCGAGCATCGAGCAGCAAGTCGAAGGCATCGAGAAGCTCACGCGCGACATCGACGACGCGAAGGAGCTCCTCGAGCTCGGCGTCTCCGAAAAGGACGACGGCGTCGTCGAAGAGGTCGGCGGCTCCCTCCCCGATCTCGAAAAACGGCTGCGCGCCGCCGAGCTCGCGCGCATGCTCTCGGGCCAGGTCGATCACGCGAACGCCATCTTGAGCATCCACCCGGGCACGGGCGGCGTCGACGCGAAGGACTGGGCGCAGATGCTCATGCGCATGTTCTTGCGCTGGTCGGAGCGCCGCGGCTTCAAGACGGAGATCGTCGACTTCCAGGAAGGCGACGAAGCCGGCATCGACGGCGTGACCATCACGATCGCCGGCGATCACGCATTCGGCTATTTGCGGAGCGAAATCGGCGTTCACCGCCTCGTGCGCATCTCGCCCTTCGACGCGAACGCGCGCCGTCAAACGGCGTTCGCCGCGGTCGAGGTCACGCCCGACATCGACGACGAAATCGACATCGTCGTCAAAGACGAAGAGCTCGAGACGACGACCATGCGCGCCGGCGGCAAGGGCGGCCAGAACGTCAACAAGGTCGAGACCGCGGTCCGCATGAAGCACGTGCCGACCGGCATCGTCGTCGTGTGCCGCGCCGAGCGCTCGCAGCTCCAAAACCGGCGCATGGCGCTCAAGATGATCAAGGCGAAGCTCTTCGAGCTCGAGATGGCGAAGCGCGAGGAGCAAGCGGCGGCCTACCAAGCGAGCAAGACGCAAATCGCTTGGGGCAATCAGATCCGCAGCTATGTCCTCGCGCCTTACCGGCTCGTGAAAGATCTGCGTACGGGCTACGAAGTCGGCAACGTCGACGCCGTGCTCGACGGCGACATCGACGACTTCATCGAGGCCTACCTCCTCGCGGCCGCGGGCGGCACCCTCAAGAAGGGCGGCGTCACCGAAGACGTCGAGGCCTAGCCTCCGAGCTCAGAAGCGAACGATGACCGTGTATTGCGTGCGGGCCTGAGGAGCGGCTTCGCCTTCGGGCGCGGCCTTCTGCTCGGGCTCCGCTCCCTTGCAGTGGTACTTGATGCGCCACTCCGTCAGATCCCGCGACGTGGTTTGCGTGCTCGTGCCCGGAGGCGTGAACAACCCACCGCGACGCGCATGGGTGTCCGAATCGCTCGACTGACCGACGACCGTCTCGCCGGCTTCGTCGATCTCGTAGCCGGATGCGCACCGCGCGGCCATGGCCTCTTCGGCCTTTTTCTGGGCGACTTCCCTCGAGCCTTCCAGGGCGATTTCACCGCCGGCCTTGGTCTCGTGGACGGTGCGCGCGTTGCCGTAAGGCGTGCACGCACCGAGAAAAGCGGAACCAACGACGGCGACAGCGACGATTGTCCTCATGACCATGTACCTCTCCGAAGGTGCAAACCGCTGTTTGCAACGACTGCTTGGACGGAGGGGTTCGTTCATCGATGCATCGGCCCGTCGTCTCCCGAGCGTTTTTCCGAAACGTCCCGAGTCGAGCCTGAGGTGAGTGCCCCTCAGTCGCTCCTCATCGACGGCTCAAGGCGACGAAGGAACGTCGGGGGGACGGCTCGACGTTTCGTGGGGTTGGGTGCGGGAGAGGTTCTGGTGCGCGGGAAGGAAGCGCGGATCGACGGCGACGGCGCGCAGGTACATGGCGCGGGCGAGGCCAAGATCCCCTGCTTGCTCGTCGACGACGCCGAGGTTGTTCCACGCCCGCGGGTTCTCCGGCGCCTCGCGGACCGTGCTCGTCCAGAGCGCGATCGGTGAGCGGTACTCCGAGTTGCGACGGATCGTGAGAAACAACAGCAAGGGGATCGCGATCGCAGCCGTCGCGCGTCGGACGCGAGCGGACGGGCGGACGCGTGCCACGAGCCCGCCCACCGCCAGAAAGAGCCCCACGTTGGCGACGTACGCGTGACGCTCGTTGATCACGTCGAGTCGCGAGACGAGCACGTAGGGCACGAAGGTGTGGAGGAGAAACCACGCGAGCCCGAACGCCACGACGTCGCTCGGTTCGTCGGCTCCGAGGCGCGATGGGCGCCCGCGGACGATCCGCGCGACGAAGACGAGGACCAGCGCGGCCCCGACGGCGACGGCCCCACCGGAAGGAGGGAGCCACAACCCCGGATCGATGCACGGACGTTCCAGCAGGAGGATCCGCTCCGCGAGGTAGCTCATGGCCGCGAGCTGATGGATGAGCGCGTCGCGGAACGAGCGCTGACCGACGACACGGTAGAGGAGCGCGTAGTAGCCCGAGTGCGCGATCATGAAGAGGAAGATCCCGGCGCCGAAGAGCCACCAGGGGGCCTGCCTTCCGAGCACCGTTCGCCATCGCCGTCGTGGCGGCGCGTCGGTCGAATTCGGCGCCTCTCGCTCGATGAAGAGATCCCAGAGGACGAATCCGACGGGCATGACCAGGCTCGTCTCCTTCGTGAGCGTCGCGAGGACGACGGCGATCGGCGCAGCCACCCAGGTATACAGGGCCGAGCGGCGGCGGATCCCTCGTGCGTAAAAGAGGAGCGCGAGCAGCATGAACGTCGTCGACAGCGACGACGAGCGTCCGCTCACGTACGTGACCGCCTCGGTCTGGATCGGGTGCAGCGCGAAGAGGACGGCCGGCACCATCACCGACGGCGCGCGCGCGGCCTTCGCGAGGCGAAGCACGAGGCCGACGTTGACGAGGTGCACGACGAGGTTGAAGACGTGGAACGACAGCGGCGAGCCACCGAAAGCCCAGGAGAGCGCGTACGACGCCTTGAGGACGGGGCGGAGGCCGTGGCCGAGATCGGCGAGGAGACCGCCGAGCGAATGGACCGCGTCGGCTTCGACCACGACCCCGCGATCGTCGAAGTTGAACGGGCTCGCGAGCGCGCACGCGTAGGCGGCGATCGTGAGCACGAAGAGAAACGGCTGGGCCTCGTCGAGCGGTCCGTCAGGCCGTGACGCCATTCCAAAAGCGATCGGCGAGGTTGACGAACCGCGCCCAGAGGCTCTTCGGTACCGCCTCGTTGGTGGGCGGCGTGATCGCCGCGATCGGCGTCCACGTGCAGGCCACCTTCGGGTTGGCGGGATCGGGAGTCTGCGCGATCTTCTTGATGGCGCCGTTCAGGGACCGGTTTCCGAGGGTGTACGCGGCGAGCTCGGACACCGCCAGGATGGTGGGCTCGATCTGATCGCAGATGGCCTGGGACTGGATCCCCTTGGCGCACAGTACGATATCGACGAAGAAGCTGGCGGCGCCGAGGATGATCGTGGTCGGGTGCGACGACTCGTGCGCGATGGTCGCCTCGATGATGTCGCTGCAGAACGCTTCGCAAGCGCACTGGTCGACCCAAAGTTGACCGGGCCCTGGCGCCCCCGCGAATTGGCTCAAATCCGCGTTTTTGTCGTAGCTGGGGCACGTCTTGTATTGCGCGACCACGCGCGGATCGCCCGGAAACAACTTGTCGTGAGCCTCCTTCGCCTTTCCGCCGGTCTTCGGTCCCGTCGACGTGCCGATGGAGTCGTAGACTTGCTTCCAGGCGTCCCGCGACTTCTGCTGATTCTTGAGGAAGACCTCCATGAACGGCGCGTCGCTGCATGTGCACGGGCGTGTCTTCGCGCGGCAGTCTTCGGCCGAGAGCTGCGTCGCGAAGGCCGGACGCGCAACCGCGAGAGGGAGGACGAACAGAAGGCCAGCGGCGACGGCGCGACCCGCGGTGCCCGCGATGAACGTGCGGCGGCTCACGGGGAGTCTCCGGCTTCGTAGTCGATCTTCTCGGTTGGCCAACCCGCGGGTGGGAAGTCGACCTTGCGGAACGTCGTCTTCGAGATGAAGTTCTTGCCGTCGGCCACGCGGGTCGAGAGCAGCGTGAGCACGCCGTCCTTGACCATGTAGATGTTGCTCTCCGTCGAATACATTTCGGAGCTCCCCTCCCCCACGTGGGTCCACGGCTGAGTGATGCGGTAGTAGACGTTCGTGTTCTCGTAGCGCCCGTAGGAGATGCGCTGGCTCCCCTCGAACGTCACGTAGAGCTCGATGTTGGAGCCGGTCGTCGGCTCCTTCACGAGCGCAGGGATCTCGACGGTCTGCTGCGACGGCGCCGCCGTGGGGTTCGCTGGATCGTACACCGTCAACTCCACGCTCGCGGCTTGCCACACCGATGAAAAATCGCCAGGCCCCGTCGGCGACGACGCGGGTCCGCCGTCCACCCCGCTGCTGCCGTTGCTACCGCTGCCGCACGCGACCAAGAGCACCGCGCATAGCGGCGCCATGTACGGCGAGGTCCTCGAGTCACGACGCATTTGGGCACCCTCCTGCCGCGCCCATCTTTGCGACGGCGCGCGCTCCCTTCATCGAACCGACTCGATCGGTACCATGCTCGGAGGCGTCGACGATTCGCGTCGTTGTAAACGTAAATCCTTTTGTTCCAGCACGTCGCCATCGTCGAAGGCACTCGAGAGCCTCCGTAGACAGCGCCCATGCGGCGCGCACGAGCCGCACAAAACGAAGAGGACGCAGCGTTCGACGAACGCCACGTCCTCGGGGTGCCGTGTCGGCGGGATCCGATCAGGGAACCGGATCGGGCCGCACGCCGTGCGAGGTCGCGTTCGCGCAGCCGAGCTCGACGCCCGTCGGGCCGTCCGACGTCTTGACGATCTTGAACTCGACGCGGCGGTTCTTCTCCCACGCCTCTTCGTTGTGTCCCGGATCCTCCGGGCAGAACTCGCCGTAGCCCTTGCTGCGCAGGCGATCGGACGGGACGCCGCGCGCGACGAGCGCGTTCTTGACGCTGTTCACGCGGTCTTGCGTGAGCTTCAAGTTGTACGCGTCCGACGAGCGCTCGTCGGCGTGACCGGCGATCTCGAGCAGCGTGAACTCGGGGTGGTGAACCACGGTCGTCGCCACCGCGTCGAGGATCTCGTTCGACTCGGGGAGGATCTCCGCCGACGCCGTCTTGAACTTGATCTTCTTCAAGATGACGATGTTCTTGTCGTCGATGATGACGTTGCCCTTGTCGGGGCAGCCGTCCTCGTCCTCGAACCCGTTGTACGTCTCGGGCTCGTTCGGGCACTTGTCGACGACGTCGGGGATCTGGTCCTTGTCGTTGTCCGGATCCGGGCAGCCGTCCTTGTCCTCGAAGCCGTCTTTGTCCTCGGGATCGTTCGGGCAGAGGTCGACCTTGTCCGGAATGCCGTCCTGATCGTTGTCCGGATCGGGGCAGCCGTCCTGATCTTGGAAGCCGTCCTTGTCCTCCGGATCGTCGGGGCACTTGTCGACGGAGTCGAGGATGCCGTCGCCGTCGCGATCGCCGTCGGAGCTCTCGGGGCAGCCGTCCTCGTCCTCGTCGCCGTCCCGATCCTCGGGTTCGTTCGGGCAGCGATCGTCCTTGTCGAGGATGCCGTCGTTGTCGTTGTCCGGATCCGGGCAGCCGTCCGTATCCTGGAAGCCGTCGAAGTCCTCGGGCTCGTCCGGGCACTGATCGACATCGTCCTTGATGCCGTCGCCGTCGCGGTCGCCGATCGACGGCTCGAAGATGAAGCCGATGAACGCCCGCAAATCCGCGGCCTCGAAGCCGCTCGTGTAGCGCGGACCGGCGCCGAGCATGAGGTAGCTGTTCTGCTCGACGAAGATCTTGAGGCCGCCGGTGACCTCGTTCGACGGCGCGATCTTGCTGCCGATGCCGTCGGCCAAGAGGTACGTCGCGTACGTGTCGGCGACGAGGTCGACCGGCTCGAGGATGCGGTACGCGAGGCCGAGGCCGTAGGTCAGGCGGTTGCCGTCCTTGAAGCGGCCGTCTTTCAGATCGATCGTCGTGCTGCTCGGCGCGTGGCCGCGGAAGCCGACGTTCGCGCCAATCTTGAATTGCCCGGTCGAGCCGAAGCGCTTCTCGCCGATGATCTGGGGCCAGTACCACACGCTCGGATCCGCGCCCGCGTTGCGCGGAGCGTCCGTGATGGGCACGCCGACCTGCGCCGAGAGCGCGAGGCCGAAGCCCTTTTCGACGCGGAGGAGGCGCAATTTCGCGTGGCCGGCGATGAAGCCGATCGTCTGCGAATCGAGCTGACCGGTGAACCACTGCCCCGGCGAGGTCGCGGCGGGCGGCGTCGCGTTGTTGATCTGCTGATCGCCGGACATGAGGTTGACCGGCATGGTCAAGCCGACGACGAGGAGATTCCCGATGCCGTAGTTGAAGGCGAACGTGCCTTGGAACGAGTGGTCGATCAGGTTCGTCGACGACTGGCCGCGATCGGTGACGCGCAGCAAGTTCCGGCCGTAGTCGATGACCAGGCCGAAGCTGATGTCGTTCTTGCCGATGATGTCGGTGCCGTTCGTCGAGAAAAAGCCCTTCGAATCGAGCGCCGGCCGAAACAGGTGCGTGTCGAACCCGTCGCCGTTGCTGCCCGGAATCGCGTTCTCTTTGGGCTGTGCATCCGCACGCCGGCTGGTGGCCAAGAAGCTACCGAGGACGGCCACGGCGGCGAGCGCCCGGCCGCCGTTCCGAAGTCGCGTGGTCATGAAAGCCCATCTCCCAAAGCAAGCGTCCCCGTCGCGGAGACGCAGGTTTTCTGACGCTGGCACCCTAACACAATCGGAAATCCTCGGCGACAAACCGCGCGGGGACGCGTTACACTTCGTCCTTCATGGGCGGCCGGCGTCTGGGGCTACGCACGAAACGTGTTTCCGCCATCTTTGCGTGTTCCGTGACGCGTTCGGCAGCACTCTCGGGGGCGTTCGTCTTCACGCTTTTGGGGGCGAATTTCAGCGGGATTTCCGCATCTCGGGCCGAAACGAACGTCGACGGGACATGGAAGCAAGGACCGCTCGTCGAGGACTTCACCGTCCAGCAGTGGCTCGCGGGCTGCGGGCCCGAACCCTCGACGACGCGCACGGGCGGCGGCGAAACCGCGACCGTTCGCTCCGAGGGTGACGAGCTCGTCATCTCGGCCGGCGGGAGGGTCTTCCGAACGAACGAGTGCTACGACCCGATGCCGAATTTGCGGCGCGAGGCCCATTCGCGCGACGCGAGCGGCAAATCGTGGCGAACCCGCTGCACGACGCCGCCCAACGATCCGCGCAAGGCGACCCTCAACACACTCGTCGTCCTCACGAACGACAAGCGCATCGACGTCGTCGAGACGGGCCGCTACGAGGTCACGCTCGAGACGGGCCGCTGCATGGCCGACGTCAAGCGCACGCGGTCGTACGATCTCGTCCTCGCGCCCTCCGCGACCCCGGCGGCGAGCGCGGCCGGTGAGCCGAGCCCGGCGCCGAAGCCGAACGCGTGCGAAACGCCAGGACCGCCGGTGAGCCTGGAGGTTCGCCCGTCGAGGAAGCTCCTTCGCACGGGCGAGAGCTTCGTGTTCCAGGCCCGCGTCGTCGACGCCAAGGGGTGCGCGACGCACACGCCCACGACGTGGCGACTCGACGACGGCTCGCAAAACCGCGGGGTCGTCGTCGATCGGGACGGGAAAGTCTCGGTCTCCGAGAAGGCGAGCGAAGGCGCCGTCGAGCTCGTGGCGAGCGCCGCGGGCAAGAGCACGCGCGTCGTCGTCGAGGTGAGCGAGCCGGCGCATTACGAGGCGCTCCTCGCCCGCTCGGGCCTCAACGCCGCCGGCGAGAACGAAGCGGCGTCCGTCGTCACCATCGACAGCCAATCGATCGGCGCGGGCGAGACCAGCGTCGAAGATCGCGCCAAGAGCCGCCGCCTGGTGTTCGTCGCCATCGTCGCGGGCGCGCTCGTCTTGCTGGGGATCCTCGCCGTCGTGCTCTTGCGGCGGTCTCGGCGCGCGGCCACGCTCGAGCGCGAAGCGCTGGCCCGGCACGAAGCCCGCGTCAAGGAGGTGCTCGCGAGGCGCAAACGCCGCGAAGCCGAGCACGCCGCGCAGGTCTCGGCGCACGAACGCAGCGTCGCCGAATCCGCGGCGCGGAAGGCCAAGAAGGCGCAGGCTCCGGCCCGCGTGATACCGGAGCTCGTGTGCCCGGTGTGCAGGAAGGCGTGGGCGGACGAGACGACGTTCTGCCCGTACGACGGCGCGCGCCTCGCCGAGGCGAAGGAGGGCGCGGCTCCGCCGGTCGTCGAGATGCCGCTCGCCGCGGCGCCGAAGCGCGGAAAAATCTGCCCGACGTGCGGCGATCGGTTCGACCGCACGGCGGAATACTGCGGAAAGGACGGCACGACGCTCGTGCTCGTGAATTGAACGTCGACGGCGGATGTAGGGTGTGCCCTCCCCTTTCCGGCCGTGTAGGCTCCGACGACGACGATTCGTTCGCCGCCCGAGAACCTTTCGCGCGCTCGCACGTCGATCCGAACATGCGGCCGGACGGCCCTCGCTCGACCAGGATCGAACGAACCCTCATTTCAAGTCCAAACGACCCTCGCGGAGGGTCCCGCGGCGGGAGCTTCAGCTCGACCATGCCAGCGCGGCCACGGCCGGCGCGCACGGTGCGGATGGTACGGGTTCGACGCCGCGATGCGCCGCGAGCGTGCGCCGGCGCGTCGTCCGGCGCGCGAGCCAGCTTGATCCCACAGATCCGAGCCCGCTATACTCTCGAACACGCGAAGAACTCGCCGACAAACTCGTTGATTGTCGCAAGCATCGCCCTACTGATTGAGTCCACATGATGTCCCTCATCGGACGTCCACCATGCCGCGTTCCGCGAAGGATGGTTCCGCGATGAAGATCCAGTGCCAGTCCTGTCAGGCCAAGTACACCATCGCGGACGAAAAGGTCCTGGGGAAGGTCGTCAAAATTCGCTGCAAGAAATGCAGCTCCACGATCGTCGTCAACGGCAACGAGCTCGCTCGGGAAGGCGACGAAGGCGGCGCCACGCAGGTGTTCGACTACTCCGGCGCCTCGACCGAGCAGTGGACGGTGAACGTCGCGGACGGCGATCAGCGCACGATGTCGCCGCAGGAGATCGCCGTCGAGTACCGGAACGGCACGATCAACGACGAGACGTACTGCTGGAAGGAGGACATGCCCGACTGGCTGCCCCTCCGCGAAATCGAGCCGCTGTACGCCCTCGTCGGTGGTGGCCACGCGGCCGCGCCGGCGTCGCTGCACGAAGAAGCGCCGATCCCGTCGGCCGCGTCGCCGCTGTTCGGTGGGCAAGAGCCCGCCGGCAGCCCCTTCGCCGGGTACGCGAACGGCAACGGCAACGGCCACGGTGCGAGCGCGGGTGGCGGCTTGTTCGGTGGCGCCGAGGAAGCGGCGTACGCGGCCCCGGCTCCGAGCGCGGCGCGGCGCGGCGGTCGAGGCCAGGGCGCCGATCTTTTCGGCAACGTCGAACGCGCGGGCGGCGAAGAAGACGTCATGACGAGCGCGCACGTCTCGGGAGGCGCTGCGGTCGACGGCGACAAGCTCACCGGACAGCGCAACGAGAACAGCGTCCTCTTCTCGCTCTCCGCGTTGACCGAGAACAAGAAGAGCGAGCCGGTCTCGAACCGGACGACGGCCACGGGCGAAGGCTCGGGCCTCATCGACATTCGCGCCCTCAGCCAGTCGATCGGCAGCGACGACAAGAAAGACAGCCGCGGTCGCGTCGACGACATCATGAACTTGAGCGGCGGCGGTGCGTTCGGAGCGGCCCTCGCGGCGCCGATCCTCGCGCCTCCTCCGATGGATCTCGCCGTCGGTCCCAACGCGCAGGAAGGCAAGTCGAACAAGACGCTGCTCTTCGGCCTGATCGGCGGCGGTGCGTTCATCGCCGTGGCGATCGTCCTCGCGGCGGTCCTGACGCGCGGCTCGTCGGACGACAAGAGCGACGCGAAGAACACGACGGAGACGCCGTCGACGACGGCGGTGGCCGCGAACAGCGAGCTCGCGGCGACGCCGTCGCAACCCCAAGCTCCGGCCGAACAACCGGTCGCCGCGACGCCCCCCGCGCCGACGGTGGACGACACGCCGCCTCCTCCAGGCGTGGGTCAAGCGACGGGGAGCGCGAAGCCGTCGACGGCCACGGCCGCGGCGAAGCCCGCCGCGGCAGCTTCGCCGAAATCCGAATCGCACGCGGCGTCCGAGTCGGCTCCGGCCAAGGCGCCCGATCCGCCGAAGCAGGAGGCACCGAAAGACTTCGGCGCGGCCCTCGCGCAGGCGGCCGGCAAGCCCGCGTCCGAAGCCCCGAAGGAGTCGGGGGGTGGCGGTGGCAGCGCGCCGTTCGACCGCGGCGCGGCGGCGGCGGCGCTCAGCGGCGTGAACGTCCAATCGTGCAAGAAGCCGGGTGGCCCGACGGGCGCGGGGCACGTCAAGGTGACGTTCGCCCCGAACGGCAGCGTCTCCACGGCCATCGTCGACGACTCGCAGTACCCCGGAACCACGGTCGGCGGATGCGTCGCCGGCAAGTTCCGCGGCGCGCACATCCCGGCGTTCAGCGGCTCGTCGGTCACGGTCGGCAAGGGCTTCACCATCAACTGAAGGCGCCCGAGCGTTGTCGCCGTTGTTCGTTGCTCTCGCGATCGGTGCGGGGTTCCTCCTGGGGCTCCGCGTCGGCCTCGCGCTCGGACGAAGGAACGAGCGGCGGCGGCAATGGGCCCTTCGCGCCGCGCGTCCCTGACGCGATCGTGGCTCCGCCTCGGCGCGGCGTGCACCTGCGTGCAGGTGGCGTGCACGTCGCGGCCATCCCCCGTCGACCCGAAGGCCGCGAGCACGACGTCACGAACGAGCGACGCGGAGGGCGCGCGCGGCGCGCGAGCGAACGAGGCCGCGCGAGACGACGTCGTGTGGGCTCCAGAGACGGCGTCTCCGCGCCCCGAAGACGTCGCCGACCCACGTGAACGGGCGCTGACCGAAGCCTGCGGTCGAGCGGACGCCGCGCTCCACGACGTCGCACGCGCGATCGCGAACCAGCGCGCGCGAGGCGACGGCGTCCCCGATCCCGACGTCACGTTGCAACGGCTCCGCGCCGCCGGCGAGCCGCACGTCGCGCCGCGCTTGTTCGTCGCATCGGGCCGAGGGGCGCTCGTCGACGACGCATTGCGCGCGCATTTCGACGACGCGCGCGGCTCGGCGACGGCTCGCCCGAACGACGCCCTCGCGAGCCGCGGTCAGCCCCGGTGCGGCGTCGCCATCGCGCCGGTCCCTCACGGCGGCGAGCTGGCCGTCGCGGTGCGCGTCGAGGCCCTCGCCGATCTCGCGCCGCTCCCGACGCGCGCACGCGCCGGCGAATGGCTCACGTTCTCGGCCGCGGTCCACGTCCCCGTCACGGCGGCGAAGCTCGTCGTCCTCGGTCCTCACGGCATGCCTCGCACCGTGCCCACGACCGTCGATCCGCGCACGAACACGGTCACCGCGCGGTTCGCGCTCGAGTCTCCCGGCTCGTTCACCGTGCAGCTCGTCGGCACCCTCGAAGACGGCCCGCGCCCGCTCCTCGAAGCACGGGTGTTCGCGGACACGCAGCCACCGGCGTCCTTCGACGAAGAGGCCGCGCCGGGCGAGGAGGCCGACGCCGCGCGAGATCTCCCGCCCGACGACGCGCTCGCCCGCATGATCGGCGCGCTGCGGAGCGCCGAAGGCCAGAAGCCCCTCGCGCGCGACGCCGAGCTCGACGCGCTCGCTCGGGCCCACGCCGAACGCATGCGCGAAGCGCGGGCCGTGGCGCACGATCTCGGCGACGGCGACGTCCGGGCGAGGTTCGAAGAGGCCGGTGGCCAGGGTCGCGCCATCGGCGAGAACGTCGCGCGCGCCACGTCCGTCGCGCGCGTCCACCGGGCGCTCTTCGCGAGCGCCTCGCACCGGATGAATTTGCTTCGTGCAGACTACACGCACCTGGGCATCGGTGTCGCCGAGGGCGACGGGATGCTCTATGCGTGCGAGGTGTTCGTCGCGAAGTGACCATCGCGGCCGGTCGAATCGGGTCGACCGGCCGGATCGGTCACGCGCGCGCCGCTCACTTCTTCACGGCGTTCGAGTCTTCTTCCTGGAGGATCTTGAACTCGACGCGGCGGTTCTTCGAACGGCCTTCTTCCGTCGCGTTGTCCTCGATGGGCTGCTCGAGACCGTAGCCGTGCGCCTCGAGGCGATCGGCGGCGATGCCGTGCTCGACGAGCCACTTCATGACGGAGTCGGCGCGGCCCTGCGAGAGCTTCTTGTTCATGTCGGCGGCGCCACGGTTGTCCGTGTGCCCCTCGATGCTCATGCGCTTGATGCCCGGGTTGACCTTGAGGAGGTTCGCGATCTCCTGGAGCATCGGGAAGCTCGACGCGAGGATCGTCGTCTTGCCCGTCGCGAAGTGCACCTGCTGGAGCACGCGCAGCTGGCCGCCTTCGACCTTGATGAACGACGGACAACCGTTGCGCTTCGGGTCGGAGCTCGGCTGCCCCGGCTCCTTCGGGCACGCGTCGGTCGCGTCGGGGATGCCGTCGTTGTCCGCGTCGTCTTCCGGACAGCCGTCGCCGTCGTCGATGCCGTCCTTGTCTTCCGGCTGATCCGGGCACTTGTCGAGGTTGTCCGGGATGCCGTCGTGGTCGCGATCCGGCGGCATCGGGCAGCCGTCGTTCGGATCGCCGCCCTGGTGATCTTCCGGCTCGTTCGGGCACGCGTCGATGTCGTCCGGGATGCCGTCGTTGTCGCGGTCCGACATCCGTTCGTCACGCCAGCGCGCGCGCCGATCGGCCCGCCGATCCGGCGAGGACGCGTCCGACTCGAGGATCGGCACGTACGCGCCGACGAGACCGACGACGCGCAGATCCGGCGCGCCGTACGCGTTCACGAACAAGCGCGTGCCGGCGCCACCGCCGACCCACCAGTGGTTGGCCGGACCGAATTTCATGCGGCCTTCGACCTGCCACTCGAGCGGCGTGTTCTCCTTGCGGAAGAAGGTGTTGCCGATGAGGCTGTCGCTCTCGATCCCGGTCTGGCCGAAGATCGTCGCGCCGATGCGGTATTTGCCTTCCTTGAGCGGCACGAACGCGCCGACGGCGAACCGCCACTCGTTGCCGATGCCGAGGCCCGAATCGTTCGCCGGATCGTTGATCGAGCGGCGCGGGCGGAAGTGGATGCCGGTGTTCGCGACGAACGTGAGCCAGCTCGTCACGCTCGTTTCGCCGGTGAGCATGAACAGCGCGCCGGTGCCGCCGTCGCCGCCGAGGTTCGTCGTCGTGCCGGTCGGCGCGAAGAGGCTGATCTGGGCGCCGAACGCCGAGCGCCGGTCCGCGCTCCGCAAGATGGTCCCGCGGAAGTCGATGCGCAGGTCCGAGGCCGACGGCCCGCCGGGCTGCACGAACGTCGTCCGGCTCTGACCGATGCCTTGGATCGTGCCCGAGCCGTAGTTCGGGTTCTCGCCCGATTGGACGGGCGTCCACGGGAACGTCAGGCCGATCGTCGCGCGATCGAGGAGCTGGAAGCCCGCGCTTCCGTAGACCGTGAGCTGATCCTGGATGACGCTGCTGCGGTCCGTGCGCGAGATGGTCGCGGCGTCCGACGTGATGTTGCGGACCTTGAGCGGCCGGAGCGAGTAACCGATGCCGAGCTGACCGTAGAAGATGTTCCGCTGGTTCGTCTCGGGACGGAAGAGCGCGATGCCGTCCTCGGGCGCGCCCGGCATTTCGAGGCGATCGAGGTGGAACGTCTTCTGCTGGGCTCGCGCCTGCGAAGGCAGGAGTGCGGCCGCGGCGAACGCCGACGTCGCGACGAGCGCACGCGCGGCGTGTCCCATCTTCCCGGACTTCCTGCCCGTCCTATGGATGGGAGATGTGGGAGGTACGGCGTCGAGAACGCCGGCGCCGGAACGGACCGACGAGCGACGCGAGGGCCAGCGGGACGACAACGACGAATCACTCGTTCCTACGGTCATTTTTCTAGCGATCGTGGGGTCAGGGAAGCGGAACACGTGACCGGGACCCAGCGCCGGCAGCGCGAGAGTAGTCGGGGAAAAGAGCCCAAGGAAAGGGAAAAGCTCTCCCGTTCGGCGAGGTCGAACCGCGCTCGAACCGCGCGTTCCCTGCCGCAAATCGCGAATGCATCGCGAAGGCGCCGAGTCCGCTTGACACCCCCGGGCAAGAGTGCTTTTTTCCGCGGCCCTTTCGGAACCTCTCGTCCGTCGACGAGCCGGGGACCGAAACGGTTCGACATCGGATTCCGTCATGGCAAAGCCCAAGCGCACGTATCAGCCCCACAACACCCGACGCCTCCGTACGCACGGATTTCTCGCGCGCATGGCGACGCGCGGAGGCGCGAAAGTCCTCGCGAACCGCCGCCGCAAGGGCCGCAAGCGCCTGACGGTCTCGATCTACAAGAAGTAAGCGCTCCGGCGCTCACTTCCGATCCGTGCATCATGCATCGGGAGCCGGAAAGCCCCGATCGGCGCGGGCCGGGTCGAGGTCCATGCGACGGTCGAGGTTCGTTCGGCCGGGAGCGCCGCATCCGCAAGCGCGCGGATTTCTTGCGTGTTCAAGCCGAAGGGGCGCGCGTGGCGACGCCCCAATTCGTGCTCCTCGTCGCGCGACGCCGCGTGGACGAGGACCCTGCCTCGGAGGGCGGCTCCCCGTCGCGCCTCGGCATCGTCGTCACGAAGAAGGTCGGCAGCGCGCCCGAGCGAAACCGCGTCAAACGCCTTTGCCGCGAGTGTTTCCGGCAGTGGCCCGGCTTCGTTCCGGACGGCGTCGATCTCGTGGTCATCGCGCGCGCCGGAGCACCCGAGCTGCGCTTGTCCGAGGTCCGCGAGCAATGGTCGCGCGCGCGCCCGCGCCTGCTCGACCGCGTGGCCTCGCTCCGAGCGCGTCGATGAGCTCGTTCTTTTTTCGGCCCGAGGGGCGGGATGAGCTGGCGTGCGGCGGCCATCGGCATCATGTTCCGGGCGCATGAACGCGCCGGCGACGACAGCCGCGAGCCCGTCGCTCGCAGCCCGCGTGCTGATGGGCCTGGTCCGGCTCTATCAGCTCGCCCTTTCGCCATGGCTCGGAGGCGCTTGCCGGTTCGAACCGTCGTGTTCGCGCTATGCGATGAGCAGCCTCGAGACGCACGGCGCGCTGCGGGGCAGCTTGCTTTCGCTCGTGCGCCTGAGTAAGTGCCACCCGTTTCATCCCGGCGGCTACGATCCGCCGGTAGGCCGCGTGGTCGGCCACTCCCACGTCCTCGGAGCCGCGCATGTGATGCACGGCCCTCCCGCGGATGCGGCCGATCCACGACCCGCCGATCGTTAGTCGAAAGAAGCTCGAATGGATCGAAACAGTGTGCTGCGCTGGGCGGTCATCGCCATCGGAATCATCGTCTTTTGGAGGTTCGGTCTCCCGCTCTTGACGGGCGACGGGGACAAGCCGCAGGCACTTCCGGTCGAGAGCTACGTGAACGCGCCCGGGTTCGTCCCGGACGTCGTCGATCCGCCCGCCGTCGCGGGACAGGCCAACGCCCCCGTCGAGGGCGAGCTCTGCACCATCCAGGGCGACCGCTTCGAGGCGACGATGTCCTCGCGCGGCGCGGCGCTCACGCACTTCGTGCTGACGGAGGCGCAGTACGCGTCGGGCGTCAGCGGCTTCGATTTGTCGACGACCCCGAACGTCGAGCGGTGGCGCTCGCTCCGCACGCTCTTCCGCGGCCCCGACGCGGGCGACCAGGTCGCGTACGACCGATTCCAGTGGAAGGTCGACAAGGCCGCCGACGGCAAGGGCTGCACGTTCACCTACGAGGACGACAAGGTCCGCATCGTCAAGGCGGTCACCGCCAGCGCGCGGCCGTACGAGCTCGACGTCGCGACGACCGTGACGAACCTCGCCGACGCGCCGAAGCGCCATCGCTTCGCCATCGGCGCGTTCGCGTTCCGCAAGAACGCCGACGTCAAAGGCAGCCTCGGGCGCGTCTCGCCGTTCCAGACCGAATTGTCGTGCGCGAGCACGAAGGACATCGTCCGCAAGAGCAAGGACGACTTCAAGAACGGGCCGTTCGACGCGCCGGCGACGGATCGCTACGCGGCGGTCAACAGCCACTACTTCACGCAGGCGCTCATCCCGGATCCGGGCAACGGCGCCGTGGCCGACGCGCCCTCGTGCCAGATCCTCGCCGAGGATTGGCTCCACGAAGGGCAGAAGCGCAACGACGACGACGCCGCGGCGGTCTATCACGCGCAGCTCGTCTACCCTTCGCACGAGCTCGCGCCGCACGCCTCCGTCACGTACCGCGACACCGCGTTCTTCGGCCCCAAGGAGCGCAAGACGCTCGCGGCCGCGGCGGGCGGGCGCCCCAAGCTCGGCGACGTCATCAACCTCGGGTTCTTCTCGCCGGTCGCGAAGTTCCTCGTCGGGGTGCTCGTGTTCTTCCACGACAACCTCACGGCCGGGAGCTGGGGCCTCGCGATCATCTTGATGACGGTCGCGCTCCGCATCTGCCTCTTCCCGCTCACGCTCAAGTCGATCAAGACGACGGTGTCGATGCGGCGGCTCAAGCCCGAGATCGACGCGCTGAACGCGAAGTTCAAGGACGACGCGCAGGCGAAGAACCTCGCGATGATGGAGCTGTACAAGAAGCACGGCGTGAACCCGTTCGGGGGCTGTCTTCCTCAGCTCGTGCAGATGCCGGTCTGGTTCGCGATGTACACGACGCTCCAGACGGCGACGGAGATGTACCACACGAAGTTCCTGTGGTTCTCCGACATGTCGGCGCCGGACAAGTACTACGTTCTGCCGCTGCTCCTCGGCGTCTTCATGATCGTGCAGCAGCGCATCGTCCCGCAGCAGGGCATCGACCCGATGCAGCAGAAGATGATGATGTACCTCCTGCCGGGCGTCTTCACCGTGATGATGCTGTTCTTGCCGGCCGCGCTCGGCGTCTACATGCTGACGAACAGCATCCTCGGCATCGTGCAGCAGCTCGCCGTGGAGCAGATCGCGCCGCGCGACGGCGGGAGCAAAGAGATCGTGGTCAAGCAGAAGGGCGAATCCACGAAGGTGAGCTCGTCGAAGGCGTGATCCACGCCGAGCTTCTCCGAACGACCCGGGGGAACGACCCGGGGCGCTCTCCGTAGAAAGAATCGCCCCAAAAAATTTCCGTAGCAACGAACGAGAGGATGATCGTGGCAACCGAGAACATCGACACCCGAAGCGACCGCAGCGACGAAGAAGCCCCCCTCGATCCGCAGACCGAACGGGCGCTGGGCTTCGTCCAGATGCTCCTCGAGAAGATGGAAATGGACGCGGAGGTCTCGCTCGCTCCGGACGACGGCGAAGGATCCGCGGACGAGATCCGCCTCGAGATCGAGGGGCCGGACGCCGGGCGCATCATCGGCAAGCGCGGCAGCGTGCTCGAGGCGATCCAGTATTTGACCACGCGCGTCGCGCACAAGCCGGGCGATCCGCGCAAGCACATCGCGGTCGACGCCGAGGGCTACCGCGCGCGGCACGAAGATCAGCTCGCCGACATGGCGAAGAAGCTCGCGCGCCGCGTCGCCAAGGAAGGCAAGATCATCACGTTCGACCCGATGACGGCGCGCGATCGGCGCGTCGTGCACATGGCGCTCAAGGAGCTCACCGACGTGCGCACGGAGAGCCACGGCGAAGGTCCCGATCGCCGCGTGCAGATCATCCCGGTGAAGGCCGCCGCGCAGCCGGCCTGACGGGCGCCGAAAGCGATTTCGCCGGCCGTGGCCTACACGAACCTCGACGGGACGACGCCCGACAAAGGGCTCGGCGACATCCTCAAGTGGCAGATCGTCGACCGGTTGGCCGGACGGCGAAGGCGGGACGCGCGACCGTTCCTCACGCCTCGGCGTGACAACGACGGCCGCGCGCTCGCGTCGCTCGAGCCGCACCTGACGTGGATCGGACACGCGACGTTCGTGCACCGCTTGGGAGGCAAGCTCGTCGCCACCGATCCGATCTGGTCGACGCGCATCCACACGGTCCGGCGCCTCGCGCCGCCGGGCGTCGCGCTCGAGGCTTGCCCGAAGCTCGACGTCGTCACGATCTCGCACGCGCACTACGACCACATGGATCTGCCGACGCTCGCGCGCATCGGCAACGACGCGCGCTACGTCGTCCCGAAGGGGAACGCCGAGGTGCTCGCGCGCGCGAAGATCACGAACGTCGTCGAGCTCGGGTGGTGGGAGTCGTTCACCGAGGGCGATCTGCGCATCACGCTCGTGCCCGCGCAGCACTGGTCGATGCGCACGCCGTGGGATCGCAACGAGCGGCTCTGGGGCGGCTTCGTCTACGAATCGAGCGAGGGGACGAGCTACCACGCGGGCGACACGGCCTTCAGCGAGCGGGTGTTCTCGGCGATCGCGGAGAAGTTTCCTGCCATCGACTGGGCGATGCTGCCGATCGGCGCCTACGATCCCGAGTGGTTCATGCGCCCGCAGCACATGGGGCCCGAGGAGGCCGGGCGCGCGTGGGAGATGCTCGGCGCGAAGCATTTCGTCGCCATGCATTGGGGCACGTTCAAGCTGACGGACGAGCCGCTCGGGGAGCCGCCGGAGCGCCTTCGCGCGTGGTGGGAGGCGCGCGGCTACGATCCTTCGCGGCTCTGGATCGTCGACGTCGGCGAGACGCGGGCGCTCGGGCCGGGCCTCGACGTGGAAGATTCGTCGCCGTAGCGGTAGCGGTCGAAAGACCCGCGAAGCGTCAGAAGGCGCGGCCGTCGACGGGGCCGTCGAACGGGGGCGTCTGCATCGCACCCAGGAGAGAGAGACGCGCCCACGACGGCGCGACGGACCTTGCCTCCTCGGGATCGTCGCTGCCGAACGCGACGACCCCGCGCGCCCACGGAGCGAGGAGGGCGCGGCCTTCGTCGACGGACGAGACATGTGCAACATGCACATGTCGATACGCAGGTGGGAGCACGAGGGGCGCGCCGGATGGGGCCACGCCGATCGCGTGCGACGTTCCGATGAGCGCGTGGTTGGCGACGGTCATCGTCGTGACGTAGCGCGCGATGTCCGCGGCGTCCTCGTCGGGGACGACGCCGCGCGGGACGATGGACGCGAGGGCTTCGAGGCGCGCGTGGAGGCTCGAGGCGAACGTCTCCGCGCGCGACGAGGGGCCGACGACGACGGCGATGCGCGGGCTCAAGCATCCGCGCTGATCGAACGCCACGACGTCGTCGGCGAGGAGGCCGGACGAGGCGTCGAGATCGGCGCGCGGCGAGATCCACGCGACGCCCATCCCGCTGCCGTGGCCGCGGACGGGAACGCGCGCGTCGTGGCGGACGGCGGCGATCGTGGCGTCGCGGCCGTACACGTGGATTTCGCCTTTGGCGACGCTCCGGGCGTCGAGCGACGGATCGAGCCGCACGTGGGCGTCGCCGCGGTGACGGACGGCGTCGACGAGCGCGCGCGCGAAGACCGACTCGCGGCGCGAAGGACGGACGACGACGTCGCTCGCCGCGGCGCGCGCGAGGGCGATGGCGCGAAGGGCGCCCGAGAACACGTTCGCGGAGAGCACGACGGCGACGGCATCGGCATCGCCCGCACGCGCGACGAGGCGCGCGACGTCGTCCTCGGAGGGCGCGAGCTCGAGGTGGCGCTCGAACACGCGCTCGACCCCTTGTGGAGAGAGGCCGGTCGAACGGACGAGCGCCTCCGAGAGCCCTTCGGCGCGCGAGGCCGCGAGATCGCGCGCCGCGAGCACGATCCGTTGGACGTCGGCGACGCGTTCCTCGAGGCTTCGGCGCATCACGGCACGTCGGTTCGGCCGAGGAGCTCGTCGATGGCGATCGAGCAGCCGCGCGGCGGGGCGCCCGGGGCACGCCCGAGGAGCTCGAAGCCGCCCGCCGCGCGCCGCACACGATCTTGGGTTTGGATGGCGACCGCGCTGTCGACGTTCATGAGGTCGAGGATCTTCGCGATGCCGATCTCTCCCTCGGGCACGGGTTCGAGCGTCGTGGGGTCGACGGGGACGACCTTCGCCCACGGTGGCTCGGCGTAGACGTGGTGCCGGGCGTTAGCGTCGAAGAGCGTGCGCTCGTAGAACTGGCTCGAGAGCTCCGTCATGCCGTATTCGCCGACGATGGCCCGCGGAGCGATGCCGAACACGCGCGCGAGCTCGCGGCGGAGCTCGTCGGGCGGGACCTCGCGGCTCTTTCCCTTGTAGCCGCCCGTCTGCATGACGCGGCTGCCTTCCGGGAGCGCGAAGGTCGCGTCGCCGAGCGCGTCGAGCAAATGCACGTACGCGAACGACGTCCCGAGCACGAGGACGGGCTCTTCGCGCGCGAGCGCCACGGCGACGCGTTCGTCGAACGTCGTGAGATCGAGAATGCCGTCGTCGACGAGGTAGGTCTCTTCGGACGAAGCCGGCGTCCCGAAGGCGCGCACGAACTCGGCGCACATGTGGACCAGGGACGAGTCGCTCGCCTCTTCCGGCGGCGGCGCGAGGACGAGGACGGGGATCCGGCGATCGCCGAGATCACGCGCGAGCCAGGTTCGACCGAAGGCAACGGCCGCGGCGTCGTAGGTCGCGACGTCACGCATCGGGTGCTCACCGCGCGTGCCGATCGTCGTGCCGCTCGTGCGGAACACCTTCGCCGTCGCGTCGGCCGGGAACGTGGCGATGCGCGTGAGCTTGAACGCGTCGGTGGGGACGGCGGGGATCCGCGCCGCGTCCGAGAGCTCGGCGGGGTCGACGCCGCGCGCGCGGCACAGGCGCGCGAAGCCCTCGACGCGCGAGGCCTGGAAACGCGCGACGTCGCAGGCCAGGGCGTCGAACGGCTCGGGCGGGGCGGCTCCGGCCTCGAAGGCAGAGACCCATGCGCGTGCGCGAAGATGAAGGTCGCGGCTGGTCGCGTCCGGAGCGGAGTTCGTCACACGGCGTTCTCTAGCACGCCGCTCGGAAGGGACGGCGCGTTCAACGGCGCGAGAGCCAGGCGTCCGCTTCGTTTTCGTCGAACACCACGCGCCCGCGCTCCGCGATCCGCTCGGCGACGAGGCGACGGAACTGGAGCGCTTGGACGGAATGATCGCCGACGAGCACCGACAGGCGCAGGTTCGCGGCGTCGAACCCCGCGAAGATCTCTCCGAGCACCGCCGTCGTTTTCGGACCGGCCACGGGCGGCGCCTCGCGGACGTCGAAGAAGACCTCGCGAACGCCGAGCCCCGGGAGGGCCTTGAGCAGGACGGCGAGCTCGTTCGCGAGACGGGTCCCGGTGGCGCTGTCGAGATCGGGGCGACGCCAGACCTTCACGTGGGCGCGCGCCCCTTCCATCGAGATCGACGCGTTGTCGGTCGACGAATGCACCTTCGACATCGAGCTCGGACAGGATAGCACTCGGGCTCGCCGAGCGGCACTCCGACACGACGGCGGCACTCCGACACGACGGCGGCGCGACGAGGCCCGCCGATGAACCGAGGGGCAAACCAGGTGCGGCAAACGTGAACGGCGGGCGATCGCGCTACGACGACAGCGCGCGCCGGAGGGCTTCCACGAACGCCGACAGCGGTTCGGGGCCGATGACGAGCGGCGGTGAGAGCGTCAGCGCGCTCCCTCGGACGCCGCCGGTCAGCACGATGAAGCCGAGCTCGAGCAAGCGCCGGGACACGGAGAGCGCGCGAGCGGCCGTCCCGAGCTCGACGCCGATCATGAGGCCCGTGCCGCGGACCTCCACGCCGAGCGGCGCGGCCATTTGCGTGAGCTCTGCACGGAAATCGTCGCCGACCTTCGACACCCGTTCGAGCAAGCCCGACACGGCCGAGATCGTCGCGACCGCCGCTGCGCATGCCGGCGGGGAGCCGAAGTGCGTGCCCGTGTGGATCGTCGACCCGCCGTGCGCGCCCCAGGCTCGCATGACGTCCGCGCGACCGACGCACGCCGAGATCGGGACGCCGCCGCCGAGGCCTTTCCCGAGGCAGACCACGTCCGGGACGACGCCTTCGCGGGACGACGCGAGCATGTGCCCCGTCCTCCCCATGCCGCTCCAGATTTCGTCGGCGATGAGGAGCGCGTCGGCGTCGCGAGAAAGGACCGCGAGGCTCGAGAGGAAGCCTTCGGGAGGGACGATGCATCCCCCGCGGCCGAGGATGGGCTCGACCAAGATCGCACCGACGTCACCGACCGCGAGTTCGGCGCGGACCTTCGCGAGGCTCGCGTCGCGCTCGTCGATCGTCCGGGGGTACGGAACGAACGACACGAACGAACCCAATTGCGCGGCGAAGGGCTCGCGAAAGCTCGGCGCGAACCCGAGCGCCGCGAGCGGGCCGTGGGAGAGCCCGTGGTAGCTCCCTTCGAACGCGACGACGCGGGGCTTGCGCGTCGCGAGCGCCGCGGTCTTGAGCGCGCACGTCACGGCGTCGGCCCCCGAGAGGCCGAGCATGACGCGCGCCCCGGGCTCGGGGAAGATCGAGGCGATGGCTTCGCACGCCTCGACCTTGACCGACGACGCATAGACGTCGCCGAGGGCGAGCGGCAGATCGTTCGATTGGCGAAGGGCGGCCTCCGTCGCCGCGTTCGGCGCGTACCCGAGGACCAACGCGCCGAACCCCGCGGTCAGATCGACGTAGCGATTGCCGTCCACGTCGGTCAGGGTCGCGCCGCGTCCATGGTCGTAGACGATGGGGCCGTGCGAAGCTCCCGACGTCGCCTCACGCGACTGCCGGCGCGCGTCGAACGCGGGGGACTCGACCCTGGAGAGACGCTCCGACAGGGCGCGGGAACGCGGCCCCGGCGGGCTCACGCGGACGGACGGGAGATCGCTTTCGGGGTCGAAATCCGGCACGAACGCCATGTCGACGCGTTCAACCGACGACGCGGTTACGGCCGCTTCGCTTGGCTTCGTAGAGCTTCGCGTCCGCGGTGCGGATGAGATCGAGCCCCCCCTTGTGCTCATCCATGAGCATGGCGACGCCCATCGAGATGGTCACCGGGATGTTGTCGCCCTGGAACACGAAGCGGCTCTGCTCGATCTTCGCGCGGAGGCCGTCGGCGAGCGCGCGGGCCCCTTCGAGGTTGGTCTCGGGCAGGATGATCGCGAACTCTTCGCCACCATAGCGCGCGAACACTTCGTCGCGGCGGATGCGCCCCTGGACGATGCGCGCGAGCTCTTTGAGGACGAAGTCGCCGGCCAGGTGGCCGTGGTGGTCGTTGATCTTCTTGAAGTGATCGATGTCGAACATGATGAACGACAGATCGCGGGCGTGGCGGCGGGCTCGGATGATCTCCTTCTCGAGCGCCTCGAGCAGGTAGCGCTTCACGTGCGCCTGCGTGAGGCCGTCGATGATGGTCATCCGGTAGATTTCTTCGTGGTACTGGGCTTCGACGTCCGCGCCCGACAGGTACTTGAAGATCGTGGGGCCGACCTTGATGCGGTCGCCGTTCGACAGCCCGAGCTCGCGGCCGATCTGCTCGTCGTTGACGTACGTCCCGTTCGTCGAGCCGTCGTCGATGGCCCACCAGACGTTGCCGCGCTGCTCGAGGTGGGCGTGACGCCGCGACACGCTGTCCCCCTCGAGGACGATCTGGTTCTCCGAGCCGCGCCCGATACGCATCGGCGACAGATCGAGGACGAAGCGCTTGCCGAGCAACGTCGGCTCCTTCGTGTAGATCACGACGAGGCAGTCGTTGCTGCGCGGTCCGTCCTCCCCACCTTCCCCGATGGGTTTCTGAACGACCGTGGTTACGCGTGTCTTTTCGTCCAGCTCGCTCACGTGTCGTTTTCGCCGCGAAAAGAGCGGTCCACGGAAGAACGCTCGAAGACGAGATTACGGCGCGGAGCCTTGCGAAATCAAGACGCGCCAGTGTACCGAAGACGACGATTCATGAGATTCACGAGAAGATGTCGGTGTTCGCACGTGAAGCTAGGCGATTCTCGCACCTGGGGTCCGTTCGCGCGGGCATGGAGGCGCAGAAGGGGCCAACGCCGCGAGCCGGAGCTTCAAATCGTCGGGCAAATCCACGTCGGCGTGGAGGACCGCGAGCTTGTCGCCGAGCGCGCGCGAAAGCTCGTCATCGAGGTGCACGCGGCATTTCTCGGTCGTGAGCCAGAGCTCGGCGTCGGCGGCTTGGAGGAGCGCGCGGCGTGTAGGGGCGTCGAGCGGGCCGTGGTTGGGCGCTCGCAACGTACGGCTGATGAGAAAACCGGCGCGCGTCAACGCTTCGAGGAGGCGCTCAGGACGCGCGATGGCCGAGAAAAAGCCCGCGCGGAGGTGACGGGGGAGCTCCGAGAGGGCGCAGATCTCGTTCCGCCAAGTGACGTGCTGCGGCATCGCGTCGATGAGCACGATGCGGTCGGTTGCCGCTGCGAGGGCGTCGATGGGCGCGCGCAGATCGCCGGACGGCACGACGCGGCCCGATCCCCACGGGGCGTCTCGATCCACCGCGAGGAGCGCGAGCGACGCCGGCGACGGGGCGAGCTGGAGCGGGCCGTCGAGGACGACGACGTCGGGGCGAAAGCCGAGCGCGTCGAACGAGGCGACGGCCTTCGCGCGGGACGGCGCCACGATCACGGACGCGCGATCGGTGAGCCCGCGGCGCGCGAAAAACGCGGCCGCCGTGAGCGCTTCGTCACCCACGTCCCGGAGCGAGGCGCCTGGCTCGACGAGGCGCGCGCGCGACGGCGACGCACCGTAGGCATGCCCCACGAACGCGACGCGCAACGAGCGCTCGGCGAGGGAGGCCGCGCACGCGAGGGCCAGACGCGTTTTTCCGGAGCCGCCGAGCGTCGCCCCGCCGACGGTGACCGACGGCAAACCCTCCGGCAAGCGGAGGGGACGCGCGAGGTGCCGCGCGGATGTCGCTCCGTAGCCGCGGGCTCCCCAACCGAGCGCGGCCTCGAGCCACGATCGGTCGTCGACCGTGCGCGACAGCCATCGCTCGATCGCCACGCGCACGCGCGGAGGCACGCTCCGGACCGACATCGCCGACACGGTACACAAGCCCGGCGCGAAGGCGTAGAACGAAGCCGTGGCGCGCGACGCGAAGGCCTCCCCGATCCCGCGCGACGCACGCGCGTTCTTCGACGCCGTCGCGCGACGCTACGACCGCGCGTACGCGCTTTCGGGGCCGGCGTCCCGCGAGCGGATGGCGCGCGTCCTCGAGCAACTCGGACCGCGACGGCGCGTGTTGGTGCTCGGCGTCGGGACGGGGCGCGAGCTGCCGGCGTTGCTCGACGCGGGCCACGTGCCGACGGGGCTCGACGTTTCGCCGAACATGATCGCGCGGTGCCAGGAGCGCTCGCGGCCGATTCCATGCGTCGAAGCGGATTTCTGGGAGCCCCTTCCCTTTCCCGATGCGTCGTTCGACGCCGTCGTCGCGCTCCACGGGACGATCGCGCATCCGCGGGACGAAGGTTCGCTTCCCGGTTTGGGGCGCGAGCTCGTCCGGGTGCTCGTGGACGACGGACGGTTCATCGCCGAAGTGCCGTCGCCGACGGTCCTGACCGCGCTCGCGGCGGCCGAGGAAACCGCGACGATGCGCGTCACGGGACCGCACACCTTCGTGCACCGCGACGACGCGACGGGCGCGGAGCTCGCGGGCATCGCGCTCGACGCCGAGGGATGGACGTCGGCCCTCGCCCGCGACGCGAACCGCGACGACCGGACGCTCAAGGTTCACGTCACGCCGCTCGGCGAGGTCGAATACCTCCTCGTCGCGAGCGTCGTGAACGTCGCGGCCGCCCGAAGAACCTCCGACGATCCGCGGACCTGACGATCGATCCGGCGGCGCGCCGCTCTGGAAGAGGATCGCACGTCGAACGCGACGCGCGGCGGTACCAGGAACGACGACGAGCCCGGACGCGGGCACGACGCTCGGAGCGTATGCTCACGGCATGGACCACACGCACCTCGGACGAACCGGGCTCAAGGTCAGTCGGCTCTGCCTCGGCACGATGAATTTCGGCCCGCACACCCCCGAGCCCGAAGCCTTCCAGATCATGGACCGCGCGCTGGAGCACGGGATCAACTTCTTCGACACGGCGAACGTCTACGGCTGGAAGAAGGGCGAAGGCTGGACGGAGCAGATCCTCGGACGCTGGTTCGCGCAAGGCGGCGGGCGCCGCGAGAAGGTCGTGCTCGCGACGAAGGTCTATGGCTCGATGGGCGAGTGGCCGAACCACGACCACCTGTCGGCGATGCACATCGTGCGCGCGTGCGAAGGCTCGCTGAAGCGGCTCCAGACGGACGCCATCGACCTGTACCAGATGCACCACGTCGACCGGAAAACGCCGTGGGACGAGATCTGGCAAGCGATGGAGACCCTCGTGCGGCAAGGCAAGGTCGTCTACGTCGGGTCGTCGAACTTCGCCGGGTGGCACATCGCGCAGGCGTGCGAGACGGCGCGCGCGCGGCACTTCCTCGGCCTCGTGTCCGAGCAGAGCCTCTACAACTTGATCGATCGCACCGTCGAGCTCGAAGTCCTGCCAGCGTGTGCGTCGTACGGGCTCGGGGTCCTGCCCTGGAGCCCGCTCAAAGGGGGCGTGCTGGGCGGCGCGTTGAAGAAGCAGGCGGCCGGACGAAGGACGAGCGAGCTCGCGCAGAAGAACATCGAAAAGCACCGCCCGGCGCTCGAAAAATACGAAGCCTTGTGCGCGCGGATCGGCCACGAGCCCGGCGACGTCGCGCTCGCGTGGTTGCTCGCGAACCCGGTCGTGACGGCCCCCATCGTCGGACCGCGGACGATGGACCAGCTCGAGGGGGCCGTGAAGGCGCTCGCGCTGTCGCTCGACGACGCCGTGAAGAAGGAGCTCGACGCCATCTTCCCGGGCCCGGGAGGTCCCGCCCCCGAAGCCTACGCGTGGTGACGGCATCGGTGCACCGCGTCGGCATCTTCGTACCGACGGCGCCGAACGCGGTGCACGAGCGACGTCCGACGCCGATGTGAGGTAGAGTGGCGGCGTGCGAAAGGTCGCCGCCACTCTCGCTTCGTTCGCTTCGTTCGCCGTCGCGCTCACCGCGTTCTCTCCCGACGCGCGCGCGAACGGTCGCTTCCCCGAATCGAACGCCGTCATTTTCTCGGCGAACGATCCCGACCTCGTCCTGCTCCGCGTGACGTTCGGCCTCGTCGTCTCGCACGATCGCGGCAAGACCTGGGATTGGATCTGCGAGCAATCGATCGGCGTCACGGGCGTCGAAGATCCGATGTTCGCGGTCATGCCGGACGGGACGTACGCCGGCTCGATGTTCCAGGGGTTCGCGACGTCGCGCGACCACGGCTGCTCGTTCTCGTTCGGCGGCGGCAACCTCGTGGATCAGAACTTCATCGACCTGACGACGCGCGCGGCCGAGCCGAACCGGCTCCTCACGCTGACGTGCGACTACGCCTACCAAGACGACGCGGGCGACATCTTCTACACGTCGAACCTCTACGAATCGAACGACCAGGCGAAGACGTTCGTGAAGCTCGGCACGGCGCTCGATCCGACGCTCTTCGGCATGACCGTCGATCTGGCGCCGAGCGATCCCGACCGCATCTACATTTCGGCGGTCCGGCATCCGGGGAACGAGGCGGAGGGGTTCTTCCTGGTGTCGAAGGACCACGGGCAGACGTTCGAAGAGCGATCTTTCCCGCTCGTCGCGGGCGAGCGCGCGCCGTACATCGCGGCCGTCGATCCGACGAACGCGGGCCGGATCTACGTGCGCACCTCGAGCGGCGAAGAGAACGTCGCCGGAAGCGCCGAGACGAACGACAGGCCCGGGCGGCTCCTCGTGAGCGACGACGAAGGCGCCACGTGGCGGACGGTGTTCACGAGCAAGACGGCGCTTCGCGGGTTCGCGCTCGCGAAGGACGGCACGAAGGTCTACCTCGGCTCGATGAAAGACGGCCTACAGGTCGCGAGCACGACGGACTTCGCGTTCCACCAGGTGTCCGATCTCGAGATCGGGTGCCTCGCGCTCGCCGACGATGGCCTGTGGGCATGCTCGAACGAGCGGAGCGCATTCATCCTCGGGCGCTCGACCGACGACGGCGCGACGTTCGAGCCCTTGCTGCATTTCTGCGACATCCGCGGTCCCCTCGCCTGCCCCGCGTCGACGAACACCGCAACGATGTGCGGCGGCGAGACGTGGGATCTCCAAGAATTCGCGCTCGGTTGCCAAGCGCCCACCGACGCGGGCACGACGACGGACGCCGGTCGCGACGCGGGCGCGGCCGACGCGGGCACCGCCCCTACGGCGTTGGAGACCAAGGGCGGATGCACGTCGTGCACGTCGACGTCCGGAGCGTCCGGGACGCCGATCGGGGCCGCCGTGTGCGCCGTCGTCGCCGCAGCCACGCTGTTCGTTCGACGAAAACGCGGCTGAGCGGCCGGCTCGATCAGGCCTCGCTCAGTCGGCGTGCAGGTTCGCACGCCGACATTCGTGGACGGCACTTCAGACTTCGAACTCGGCCTTCTCGAGGATGTCGCGGACGCGCCACAAGAACGAGTTGGCGGCCACGCCGTCGACGATGCGGTGGTCGTAGCTGAGCGCCATGTACATGACCGGGTGGATGGCGATCTGGTCTTCGCCGTCGGGCCCTTCGACCACGACCGCGCGCTTCTTGATCTCGCCCATCCGGAGGATACCGACGTTCGGCTGGTTGATGATCGCGCCGCCGAAGAGGTTGCCCTTGAGGCCGGGGTTCGTCACCGAGAAGGTGGCGCCCGAGAGGTCGTCGACGGTGATCTTGCCCGTGCGCGCGCGCGTCGCGAGCTCGTCGATCGAGCGGACGATGCCGCGCACGCCGAGCTCGTCGGCGCGACGCACGACCGGGACGACGAGGCCGTCGGGCGAGTCGACCGCGACGCCGATGTTCACGTCCTTGTAGACGACGTACGCGTCGTCGAGGACGCGCGCGTTCATCGTCGGGTTCTCGCGGATCGCGCGCGCCACGGCGACGACGACGAACGCGAGCATCGTGAGGCTCATGCCCTCTTTCTTGTAGCGATCCTTGTTCGCCTCGCGCAGGCGCTGGGCGCGGAAGAGATCGCACTCGGCGACGGTCACCACGTGGGGCGACACGAGCTTCGAGTAGACCATGTGGTCCGCCGTGAGGCGGCGGCGGCGCGTGAACGGCACGATCTTGTCGGCCGGGTTCTGACGGTACGCGGGCACCTTGAACGCGCCGAAACCGACGCCCGGGATCGGCGGAACGAAGCCGCCGCCGCGCTGGATCATCTGCGCCAACGCTTGCGTGTCACCGCCGCGCGACGCGGCGGGCAGAGGGGCCGCTTCGGCGCGCGGGGCCGGCGCTTCGGCCGCGCGGAGGACGTCGTCGCGCGTGATGCGACCGCGATCGCCCGAACCACGGACCTGATCGAGGTCGACGCCTTGCTCGAGCGCCGCGCGGCGCGCCGTCGGAGACGCGAGGGGCGCGCGACCGGCCGGCGCAGGCACGCTCTTCGGCGTCGCGGGCGCGGGGGCGGCTGCCGGGGTGGCGCCCGCCGGCTCCGTGACGCCTTCTTCGATCTGGCAAATCACGGTGCGAACAGGGACGACGTCGCCTTCTTTGCCGATCAGCTTCGCGATGCGGCCCGCCACCGGCGCGGGCAGCTCACTGTCCGCTTTGTCCGTCGCGATCTCGGCGATGGGCTGGTCTTTTCGGACGATGTCGCCCTCTTTGACGAGCCACTTCGAGATCGTTCCTTCCGTAACGCTTTCGCCGAGCTGAGGCACCGTGACGTCTAGCATGGGTGCACGCACGCTAGCGTAGCTTCGCCGTTCCCGTCCACGGCGACGGCACGGGCCTCGTCGCTCGTCTCTTTGCCGACGAAGGGGGCTCCGCGCGAGGTGTGGCATTTCGCGAAAGATTTTCCGCGCACCGAGGTCCGGTTCAGCTTCGAACGAACGACGCGAGGAAATAGCCGTCCGTCCCGTGCACGTGCGGCAAGAGCCGGAACGACGTCACGCCCTCGCCGATCGACGACGCGAGCGGAGCGTCGAACGGCGCCGGAACGAGACCGCAATCGCCCGCGATCGCGACGACGCCCTCGGCCTCTTCGCGGAGGACGCTGCACACCGCATAGACGAGCCGCCCTCCCGGCCGAACGAGGGTCGCGACGTTCCGCAAGATCGCGCGCTGGAGATCCGCCAACGCGGCGACGCTCTCGGCTTCGCGCCGGAGGAGGAGCTCGGGGCGCCGACGCAGCGTCCCCGTCCCCGAACAAGGGGCGTCGACCAACACGCGATCGTACGGACCACGAACGTCACCGGTCCCCTTCGACCAGTCGACCGCGTGGGTCGATCGCACGCGCAAGCCGATGTCGGAGAGCTCGCGCTCGAGGCGCTCCAATTTCTTCGGATGAAGATCGGCGGCGTCGACCGCGCCGCGCTCTCCCGCGGCCCGCACGGCGATGCCCGTCTTGTTCCCGCGCCCCGCGCAGGCGTCGAGGACGACGTCTCCTTCACGCACGCCGAGCGACAAGCCGACGACCTGCGAGCCTTCTTCCTGGGCGGTCCATGCGCCTTCGCCCGCACCCGGCAAATCCGCGACGCGCGACGCGCCTCGGAGCAAGATGGCGTGCGGCGAGACCTTGCCCGCTTCGATCGACGCCGACGGCCGGGCCTCGCGCAGCCGATCGATCCACGCGTCGCGCGCCGAGGCGTCTTCGATGCGCAGACCGAGGGGCGGCGGCGAGCCCATCGCGAACAGCCCACGCGCGCCCTCTTCGCCGATCGACGCCACGATGGCCTTGGCGAGCGCCGGCTCGGCCGAGTCGAGCGCCGCGCGCGTGAGCTCTTCGGCGGACGGCCGCGGCTCCTTCGCCACCTTGCGCAAGACGGCGTTCACGAACCCCGACACGCGCTCGCCGCTCACCGACCGCGCGATCGACACGGCCTCGTTGACTGCCGCGAACGCCGGGACGCGCTCGAGCACGAGGATCTGGTACGCGGCGATGACGAGCGTCGCGCGCACGAGCGGATCGAGGCTCGTCAGGCCCCGCGGCGCGTGGCGCACGAGGCGTTCTTCGAGCCACCGATGAAGGCGGAGCGAGCCGTAGACGAGCTCCGTCGCGAGGCCACGTTCGCGCGCGTCGAGCTGGACGTTGCGATCGAGCTCGGCGTCGAGGACCGCCGCCGCGAAGGCGCGATCTTTCGAGACGCGGACGACGACGGTGGCCGCGACGGACCGCGCCGTGGGAGCGAGACGGGTCACTCGAGCTTGACCTTCACGCTGGGCGGCGCGGTGTACGCGGTGCTCGCGACGTCGTACGCCTGGATGTGCACGACGGCCTTCTCGCACGACCCGAGCACGAGGCCGCCGCCGTTCGCCTTCGTCAGGCCCGGGCAATACATGCTGCCGCCGCTGTCGGGGCTCGAGTAGCCGCCCTGTCCGTTGATGCCCTCGGCGATCACGTAGGCGCACGCGAGGCGCTCGTCGTCACTCGCGGGGGGCGTGGGGCGCTTGTAGAACGTGAGGAACGCGTCGCCCTTGCCGTCGTTCGTGCAATCGGCCCAGGCGGCGAGCGTGGCGGTCGCGCCCGAGACGTTCTGCACGACCCAGTAGCGGCCCGGCTCCTTGATCCCCGGGAGGAGCACGGTCGTGTCGCACGAGCCGGCCTTTTGGAACGCCGATAGGACCGGCGCGGAGAGGAAGTTCGTCGCGAGCGTCGAGGGCGCGCCGACGGAGCCGAGCGAGACGTCGACGCCGGACGTGTCGCATCCGATCGTGAAGTTCGCTGCGTCGCTCGTGCCGCCGCCGGGCGAAGGGGTCGTCACGCGCACCGCGACGACGCCCGGAGAGACGAGCAGGCTCGAAGGCACGGTCACCTGCATCTTCGTCGCGCTCACGTACGTCGAGGCGACCGTCGCGCCGTTCAGCGTCACCGTGCTGTTCGGAACGAAGCCCGAGCCGGCGATGGTCACCGTCGTGTCGGCCGCGCCCGCCTGGACCGACGACGGCGACAGCGACGTCACGGCCGGACCGGGGTTCGACACGACGAACGCGAGCGCCGACGACGTCCCGCCACCGGGCGCCGAATTGACGACGCGGATCGCGATCGTGCCCGCCGTCTTCAAGCGCGCGGCGTCGATCGTGGCCTTGAGGTGCGTCGCGTCGACGTACGTCGTCGCCACCGGGGCGCCGTCGAGCGTGATCTGCGACGTGACGAAGAAGCCGACGCCGGTGACCGTCACGTCCGTCGCGCCGGCGTTGAGCATCGCGCCGTCGGGCGAGAGGTTCGTCGCCGAGGGCGCCGGGTACTGGATGCGGAAGACGACCGGGGTGCTGACGCCGCCGCCGGGCGGAGGGTTCGCCACGCCGACCGGGAAGTCTCCCGCGGCGCCGAGGAGCGACGAAGGCACCGTCGCGCGCAATCGCTGGCCGCTCACGAAGGTCGTCGCGAGCGACGTCCCGTTGAAGGTGACGATGCTCGCGCCGACGAAGCCGTTGCCGTCGACGGTCATGTCGATCGACGCGGAGCCGACGAAGGCCGCCGACGGGTTGATCTTCGAAATGCCAGCGTCCGGGTTCGACACGGTGAACGCCAGCGGATCCGAATCCCCGCCGCCCGGCGCCGGGTTGCGCACGCGGATCGGCAGGCTCCCCGACACGGCGAGCAAGCCCGCCGGCAGCGTCGTCTCGAGCTCCGTCGCGCTCACGAACGTCGTCGGCAACTCGTCCGCGCCGACCACGATCTTCGTGCCGTTCACGAACCCGGTGCCGACGACGTGGAGCGACGTGGCGGACGCCCCTGCGAGGACCGACAGCGGCGAGAGCGACGTCACCGTCGCCAGCGGATTTTCGACCTGGAAGAGGACCTCTTTGCTCGCGCCGCCGCCGGGCGCGCTCGTCCCGACGGAGATGCGGAGCGTGCCGACGGTCGCGAGCTTGGAGGTCGGGATCGTCGCGCGGAGCTCGCCGTCGTTGACGAACGTGGTCGCGAGCGGGGCGCCGTCGAGCTGCACGATCGAGCGCGGCACGAAGTTCGCGCCCGACACGATCACCGAGGGCCCCACCGAGCCGACGGTCGCGCGATCCGGGCTCACGCCTTCGACGACCGGGACCTGCGCTTCGTCGGGATCGACCGGAGCGTCCGCCGCGTCCACGCCCGCGTCTTCGTCCGACGGAGGCGGATCCGTCGGCTCGTTCGTGCTGATGGTGTTCGGCGAGCCCGTGTCCGGCTCGTCCGGCGACGTGCGCGACGTCGTCGAGCACGCGACGGAGACGCCCGAAACGAGGAGCGCGACGGAGAGAGCGGAGGTGAGGGGCGAGGACGTTCGGAACATGGCGCGGTTTCGGACTCTGGGTCCGACAATCGCGCACGATATGACACATCCATGGGGTGTGCGCCATGCCACGAACGCAGCGCGTCGAAAAAGGATCGAGCCGGCGTTCGAGGGATGCTCCGAGGCGCTATCCCGATGCGATTCGCATTCAGGATTATCGAACGATGTCGTGCACCTGCATGACGATCACGTCCCACTTCCGGGAGACGTCGTTCTTGAAGGCGATGAGCATGAGGAGGACCAAGATGCTCATGCCGAAGAGGCTCGACAGCTCGCGCGCACGGAGGCTCACGGGGCGTCGCCGGACGGCCTCGATCAAGAAGAGGAGCAAGTGCCCGCCGTCGAGGACGGGGATGGGCAAGAGGTTGATGAGCCCCAAGTTCACGCTCGTGACGGCCATCGCCCACACGAAGTACGTCGCGCCCTTCGAGCCGGCGTCGCCCGCGACGTCGTAGAGCGTGATCGGCCCGCTCACCGTCGCGATGCTGACGCGCCCCTGCAGGATGCGCACGAAGCCGACGACGATGAATTTGACGGCGCTCTTCGTCTCCTCGAACCCGCGCTGGACCGCGTGGAGGACGGGGTGCGGGTTCGGCACGAGCTTCGTCGCGACGCGCGGGCTCCAGTGCGTGCTGCGGAAGACGTAGCGCTCGTAGTGCTGACCGAGCTCGTCGTCCCAGCGCTCTTGCCGGAGCTGGAAGGTGCCGCTCTTTCGCTCGCCGTCGCGCGTCCACACGAGCTCGTGCACGCGGTTCGGCTCGCGCAAGAGCTGCCCCACCATCGTCGTGTCGTCGAGCGCGTGGCCGCCGTGCCGATCGACCTTCCACATCCGCTGCGGGACGCCGTCGAGCTGCGTGATGCGGTCGCCCGCGCGGAGGCCCGCGCGCCACTCGCTCGATCCTTCGGGCACCGACGCGACGTACATCTCCGCGCTCTCGATGCCGGTGCGCTCGAGGACGTCCTTCGCGCGCGCGTCGACGTCGCCTTCACGCACCGTCGTCCCCTCTTGGCGCGGGCGCGGCGCGAGCGAGGCGAGGCCCGTCTCGAACACGGCCATGTCGCAGAGGCCGCCGAGCGCGTTCGGCACGGGCGTCGGCCGCACGTACGTGAGCACGGCGTTGTCGCCGCGGTTCTGCGAGAGGACCTGGAGGAGATCCACGAACGTGTCGACCTTGCGCCCGTTGACCTCCGTGATGCGGTCGAACGTGCGAAGCCCCGCGCGGAACGCCGGCGAGTCCGTGCGCGCGACGCCGATGACGGGCGCCGCGAACGTGGGCGAGATGCCGATGCGCCCCACGTGCTCGAAGAGCTCGAGCTCGCTCGGTTCGAGGACCTCGACCTCGTCGGCGGGCGTGACGGTGACCACCTCGGGGCGGCCGTCGCGCTCGATGTCGATGCGGAGCGGGACGCCGGCCTTGTCCGCGAGCGCCTTTTGCACCTCGGGGAAGCTACCGACCGGATCGCCGTCGATGGCCTTGATGACGTCGCCCGGGTGCAGCTTGCCGTCGGCGGGTTTGCCCGGGAACACGGTGCCGACCGTCGGCGGAAAAAAGGCGCGATCTTCGAGGTAGACCGACGTGTACAGGACGATCGGGAACAGGATGTTCATCGACGGTCCCGCGAGGACGATGACGACGCGCTTCCACAAGGGCTGCGCCTCGAAGGTGCGCGTGCGCTCCTCGGGGAGGATCGGATCGGTCGCCTTCCCTTCCTCGAGCATCTTCACGAACCCGCCGAACGGAAGGAGCCCGACGCAGTACTCCGTCTCGCTCCCACGCACCTTCAGGATCTTCGGCCCGAAGCCGATCGAGAACGTGAGGACCTTCACCCCGAAGAGCTTCGCGAACGCGAAATGCCCGAACTCGTGGATGAAGATCAGGATGCTGATGAAGAGGACGAAATAGAGGAGATCCACGGCGGACCCGTCACGCCCCTTCGGACGCGGACGCCGCGCGCGCACCCGCGTCGACGCGCGAACGCACGGCCGCCGCGAAGAGCGAGAGGCCGTCGCGACCGCCGAGGCACTCCTCGCTCATGCGCTCGGGGTGCGGCATCAGGCCGAACACGTTCTTGTGCGCGCCGCCATAGATGCCGGCGACGTTGCCGACGGAGCCGTTCGGGTTCGCGGCGTCGTCGACGACGCCTTCGCTCGAGCAGTAGACGAGCGCGATTCGGTCCTCGTCTTCGAGGCGACGGAGCACGTCGGGCGAGGCTTGGTAGCGGCCTTCACCGTGCGCGATGGGCAGGCGGAGCACGCGGCCCGACGCCGACGCGCCCGAAGGCGGCGAAAACGGGCCGTCGGCGGCGATCTTCACGAAGACGTCGCGGCACTCGAAGCGGCGCTGCACGTTGGCGGTGAGCGCGCCCGGCAAGAGGCCGCACTCGGTCAGGATCTGGAAGCCGTTGCAGACGCCGATGACGAGCCCGCCGCGGGACGCATGCGAAGCGACGGCGCGCATGATCGGCGCCACCTTCGCGATGGCGCCGCAGCGCAGGTAGTCGCCGTAGCTGAAGCCGCCCGGGATGGCGACGAGATCGGTGCCGCTCGGCAGCTGGGCGTCGGTTTACCAGCCCGTGCGCACGGTCGCGCCCGCGAGCTCGAGGGTGCGAACCATCTCGGCATCTGCGTTGAGCCCAGGCAGAAGGACGACCGCCGCGCGCATGACGCGGACGTAGCACGCCCCCCTTTCCCGCAAAAGAGGAGAGAGCTCGCCCCACGAATCCCGCAAAAGAGGAGAGAGCCGGCCCCGCGAAGGCCGGAGCGCTTCAGGTGGTGCGGTGGGTGGGCAGCGTGAAGGAGAAGGTGGCGCCTTTTCCGGGCTCGCTCGCGACGGAGATCCGGCCGCCGTGCGTCTCCACGAGCGCCTTCGCGATGGCCAGGCCGAGCCCGTTGCCCTTGCGTTTGCCGGGTTTCGCCTGGAAGAAGCGCTCGAACACGTGCGGGAGGTACTCCGGCGAGATCCCCTCGCCCGCGTCGGCGACCTCGAACACGACCATCTCGCGGCACGCGCGCGCCCGCACCTCGATGATCTCGCCGCGGGGCGTGAAATCGATGGCGTTGCCGATGAGGTTCTGGAAGACGCGGAGGAGGTTGTTGCGTTCGCCGAAGATGGGCGCCAGGCACGGCTCGACGTCCGCGACGATGGTGATGTCTTTGATGCGACCCAAGGGCGTCGCGAGCATGACCGCTTCGTTGACGAGCGCCTCGACGGAGCACGGCCGCGGATCGAACGGGACGCGCCCGGTCTCGATGCGCGTCAACTCCAGCAAATCGCGAAGGAGCTCGTGCATGCGACCGGCGGCGCGCATGGCGACGTCCAGGTGCTTGCGCTCGACCGACGCGGAGGCGCGATCGCGGCTGCGGTGGAGCATGTCCGAGAGCGTGAGCACCACGACGCCGAGCGGGTTGCGCAGATCGTGGCCGAAACCGACGAGCGCCTCTTCGCGACGGGCCGACGCTTCGACGGCGTGCCTGTGCGTGAGGGCGTTGCGGATGCCGCGCGCGACGGCGGGCGCGAGCTCCAAGAGGACGGGGAGCTCGAACACCTTGTCGCGGGGCGAGAGCACCGTCATCGCGCCGACGACGCGTCCGTCCGTCGAGAGCGGAACGAACGACAACCTCCGTCCCTGACCGAGCATCCGCTCGATCTCCGCCAAGCTCCCGACCGGGACGGGCGGAGCGTCGCCGCCGAACGGGCGCGACGCCGACGCGATGCGGGTGGCGCGACCGGTTTCGATCACCCGCGTGCCGATCTCCGCGACGATGCGGCCGGCCTCGGTGTCCGCCCAGAGCGGATCGCCGAACGACTCGAGGCCGTCGTTCGACAGGAGCTGGACGACGCACTGGTCGGCGCCGCGATCGGTCAGGACCTCGGTGACCGCGCCGAGCATCTGGCCGAGGTTCAAGGAGGTCGTCGCCGCCGCGTTGACGTCCGCGATGAGCTGCAAGCGATCCACCACGTCCGAAGAACGAGCCACCGGAATTGGCACGGGCGTCCGGACGACATGAACCGAGGTCGCGGCTTTCACGCCGACGAGCGGGCGTAGCACGCGTGAATCTCGAACTTGCATGAACCCCCCAAGGTATCCGTTGCGATTCGAAGCCGACGTCGAAGCCAAAAGTGTTCCATCCACACACACGGGCGATCTCGTGGTTTCGATGCCGTTGCCGTGTGGTTCGCCTGGCGAGCTGCGAACGACGCGGACCCACGAACCGACGACGCGCGCCGCGTTCATGCGCGCCTCCTCGAAGCCCGTGATTCGGGCGCCACCGTCCCCCGACGTTGCCATCGATACAACGTCGAGATGTCGACCCCCAAAATTGCGGCGGCCCGGGCCTTGTCGTTGTCGGACTGCGCGAGCACCCAGCCGATGTAGCGCTCGGTCAGCTCTTTCAAGGTGCAAAGCTCGAACGCCCCGCCCGGAAACGGCGCTTCGGGGGCCTCCGCCGTGTCGAGGAACGCGAGATCGGACGCCTCGATGCGTGAGCCTTTGCCGAGGACGACGAGCCGCTCCATCGTCGCCGCGAGCTGGCGGACGTTCCCCGGCCACGACGCGCGCATCAATCGGTGCACCGCTTCCTGGCTCACGCCGGTGACGCGCGCGTCCGGCATGCGCGAACGGGCGAGCTCGACGAAGTGCCGCGCGAGCACCGGGACGTCGCCGCGCCGCTCGCGGAGCGGCGGCACGTGGAGCGAAAGCACGTTGAGCCGGTAATAGAGATCTTCGCGAAATTGGCCGCTCTGCACGAGCGTCGGCAGGTGCCGGTGCGTCGCGGCCACGAAGCGGACGTCGACGCGGCGGCCGCGATCGCTGCCGACGGCCCTCACCTCCCCGGTCTCGATCACGCGGAGCAAGGTGCCCTGGAGCTCGATGGGCATGTCGCCGATCTCGTCGAGGAACAGCGTGCCGCCGTCGGCCTCGACGAGCAGACCGCGCCGCGCCTGGGTCGCGCCCGTGAACGCGCCGCGGACGTGGCCGAAGAGCTCGCTCTCGAGGAGCGTCGCGGGGATCGCCGTCGTGTTGACGGCGACGTACGGGCGCGTCCTTCGTGGGCCTTTGTCGTGGAGGAGCGACGCGACGAGATCCTTGCCCGTCCCCGTTTCGCCGACGATCAAGACGGGCGCCGACGACTGCGCCATCCGCTCGACGGACTCGAGCATGGCCACGATCGACGGCGCGTTGCCGAGCAAGGCGCGACCGAGCGTCCGTTGGGAGGCCGGCGGCAGACGCGACAGCGAAGGCTCCGCGCGAAGGAGCGCCGCGCGCTGGATCGACCGGCGCAGCGCGCCGAAGTCGAGCGGCTTGACGAGGTAGTCGAACGCGCCGAGCTTCGCGGCCTCCGCGGCTTCGTTCTGCGCCCCGTTCGCCGTCACGAGGATGACCGGCAAATGAGGATCGCCGCGATGGATCGAATCGAGGATTTCGAATCCGTTCATTCCAGGCATGCGCACGTCGGTGACGACGACGTCGAACGCGTCGCTCGCGACGGCCTTCATGCCGTCGAGGCCGTTCAAAGCGACTTCGCACGTCGACGACGGAATGAGGGATACGGAAGCCCGCATGACTTCCGCCATCGATGCATCGTCGTCGATGACGAGAACGCGAACGCCGCGAGCGCTCGTCGCTTGTTCTACCCCCATGGCAATCGTCCTACCTCAACTCCGGTCCGGCGCATATATGCGTCTTTCGATAAAACGCGACGTAGTCGACAAAAGTTTTTGTCGCTGCACGCGCGCGGTGCGAAGGCCGCAACGTCTTCGAAGCCGCGCCTGGGTGGGCTCGAGAACAGCCAAAAAGTCGCAGAAATTGAAACGACGTACGGACTCAATCCTCGATGGCGCGCGGGCGAAATGCATGGCACATCGCAGGTCGACGTCGGGTAAGAAGGATCGAAATCATCGAAATGTATGACATATCCTTTAACGGATAAATTCGGCACTTGCTTTGCTTCGAGGCCGACCCGACGTCGGGGGCGGCCGCTGGGGGCGGACATCGGCGCACCGAGCTCGTTCGAGCTCCGGGGCGCAGCGCCGCATGGACCAAGGATAGAGAGGGGGAAGCGGTATGCTGAAGGCGCGGTTCGGACACGCGGACGACGGCACGGAGCGAGATTCGCGCGTGCTGCTCGTCGGGCAACTCGGAAGCAAGGGACGCGCGATCGCCGAGGCGCTGCGGCGCACGGGGTACGCCATTCAATGGGAGGCAGAGGCGACGGCGCTCCGAGCCGCGGCGAGCGAGCTCCCGCCGGCGGCGCTCGTCGTGGAGTGCGACGACGAGCGGGATCCGTTCCGCGTGCTCCGCTGGATCCGTAGCCAGCGCACGTACGCGCACGTGCTCGTGTTCGCGTTCGTGCGCGAATCCCTCCCTGTCGGCGACGGCATCGCGGCCGGCGCGGACGACGTCTTCGACTCCGCCGCGCCCATCGACGACGTCCTCGATCGCGTCGCCGCGCGGATCGCCAGGGCGCGGACGAACGAAGAGCGGGCGTATTTCGATTGCGTGACGCAAGTTCGGAATCGGCGCTACGTCGTCGAACGGATCCCGGGGGAGCTGAGCTTGGCGCTGCGCCGGCACGGGACCGCGTCGTTGGCCGTGCTCGACGTCGACGGCTGCGATTCGATTCGGAGAGAGAGCGGGCGCGTCGCGGCGGATCGAGCGCTCGAGATCTTCGGCTTCGCGCTCCGTTCGAGCCTGCGGAGCGTCGACGTGGCTTGCCGCTTCGACGATCGCACGTTCGTCGTGGTCCTCCCCGGCCTCGACGCGACGTCGGCGGCGATCGCGCTCGCGTCGGTCGGCTTCGACGGCCGGACCTTCGCGACCCAGACGCCGCGCTTGCGGATCACGCGCGCGTTCGCCGAGGCGCCGCGCGACGGCGCGAAATGGGAAGAGCTGCTCGAGGTGGCGGAACGAAGGCTCCGCGCGCCCCGTACACCGACCGCGAGCGTCGTCACGGAAATCCCCTCCCGCGAAGCTCCCATGAGGTAGGCTGTGCGCTCACATCGATGAGCGCGCCCCACGTTTTCCCGTCCGACCGCCCGATCGACGAAGCCCTCGTCAAAGAACACAAGCTCTCGCCCGAAGAATACGCGCGCGTCCTCGGCGTGCTCGGGCGGACGCCGTCGTACGCCGAGCTCGGGGTCGTCAGCGTGATGTGGAGCGAGCACTGTTCGTACAAGTCGTCGCGCGTGCACCTGAAGCGGCTGCCGACGACCGGCCCGCGCGTCATCCAAGGCCCGGGCGAGAACGCCGGCGTCGTCGACATCGGCGACGGCTTCGCGGCCGTCTTCAAGATGGAGTCGCACAACCACCCGAGCTTCATCGAGCCGCACCAAGGCGCGGCCACCGGCGTCGGCGGCATCCTGCGCGACGTCTTCACCATGGGCGCGCGCCCCATCGCCGCGCTCAACTCGCTGCGCTTCGGCCGACCCGATCACCCGCGCACGCCGGAGCTCCTGCGCGGCGTCGTCGGAGGGATCGGCGGCTACGGCAACGCGTTCGGCGTGCCGACGGTCGCCTTCACCTGCGGCGTCGCGCGAACGGACCGCATCTTCTACGGACGCGCGGCGGGCCTCGGAAACCCCATCCTCTACATCGGCGCGAAGACCGGGCGCGACGGGATCCACGGCGCGACGATGGCGTCGGACGAGTTCGGCAGCGCCAAGGAAGGCCAAGGCGAGCTCGCGACGGCGAGCTCCATCAAGAAGGGCGTCCGCTCGACGATGCAGGTCGGCGATCCGTTCATGGGCAAGCTCCTGCTCGAGGCGTGCCTCGAGCTCTTCGCCGCGGACGTGCTCGAAGGCATCCAAGACATGGGCGCCGCCGGCCTCACGTCGTCGAGCGTCGAGATGGCGGGCCGCTCGGGCACGGGCGTCGACATCGATCTCGATCGCGTCCCGCGCCGCGCGGCGAAGATGACGCCGTACGAGATCCTCCTCAGCGAATCGCAGGAGCGGATGCTCCTCGTCGCCAAGCCGGGCCGCGAAGAAGAGGTCCTCGCCATTTGCAAAAAATGGGAGCTCGACGCCGCCGTCATCGGGCACGTGACGGACACGGGGCGGTGGGTCGTCCGCGCGACGCCCGGCTTCGACCCGCTCGACCGGAGCGCGCCCGCGCCGACCACGCCCTCGACCGAGAAGCCGATCGCGTGCGATCTGCCGGTCGATTTGCTGACGGAAGAAGCGCCGCGCTACGACCGCCCGCGCACGGCGGCGCCTCCGCTCGCGGACGTGCCGGTCGCCGAGACGTCGTCGCCCTCCGACGACCTGCTCGCGCTGCTCGCGTCGCCAAATGTCGGCTCGCGCGCGTGGATTTGGCGGCAGTACGACCACATCGTGCGCGGCGGGACGGTCGTGCGGCCGGGATCCGACGCCGCCGTCGTCCGTGTGCCGTGCGAGCGCGACGGCAAGACGACGATGAAGCACCTCGCGTTCGCGGTCGACGGCAACGGCCGCTTCGTCGAGCTCGCGCCGGACGAAGGCGCGAAGATGATCGTCGCCGAGGTGTGCCGCAACCTCGTCTGCGCGGGCGCCGAGCCGATCGGGCTGACGGACTGCCTCAACTTCGCGAGCCCCGAAGAGCCCACGACGATGGACCAGTTCGCGCGCGCGATCGACGGCATCGCCGAGGCGTGCAGGGCGCTCGACGTGCCGGTCGTCGGCGGCAACGTGAGCCTCTACAACGAGACGAACGAGGGGACGGCCGAGGCCCGCGTGCGGCGCCCGATCTTGCCGACCCCGACGGTCGCGGCGGTGGGGCTCGTGCGGCAGGAATCCGACATCGTCTCGTCGTGGTTCAAGGGCGAGGGCGACGTCGTGCTGCTGCTCGGTCGCGAGGCCAAGGGCGCGAGCCTCGGCGGGAGCGAATACCAGATGCTCAAAGCCGGTCGCCTCGGTGGACCGGCGCCGACGATCGATCTCGCGGCGGAAGCGCGGCTGCAGAAGCTCGTGCTCGAGCTCGCGCGGGCCGGCAAGCTCCGGAGCGCGCACGACGTCTCCGACGGAGGGCTCGCGGTCGCGCTGGCCGAGTGCTGCGTCGTGGGTCCCGAGCATCGGCCTGGGGTCGGCGCGCGGATCCGGCTCGACGCCGATCGGCCGGCGTCGCTCGCGACGGCGCTCTTCGGCGAGGCACCGTCGCGCGTCGTCGTTTCGGTGCGGCGCGCCGATCGGGACGACGTCCTCGCGCGCGCGAAAGCCGCGTCCGTTCCGTGCGCGGAGCTCGGAGAGACGGGCCCCGGGACGAAAGCGGGGGCGGGTCGGACAAACGACGGGGATATCCTACGCGTCGACGATCACGACGGCCAAAGGCTCATCGAGGTCCCGGTAGAGGCCCTCCGAAGCACACGCGAGCGCTGCCTTGCGTCGATCGTGGATGGCGCCTGAACCCAGGAAATAGCGCAAAAACGCACCGACGGGCCCCGTCACGGCGCGAGGCGCGATCCGTGGATCGTGCACGCGAAAAGGCGTGATAACCTGAAGGCTGGTCTGCGCGATGGCCAAGTTCCAGTCACCGCTCCTCGGTTACAACAACAACGTCCGGCATAAAAACCGGGTGTTCCATATCCAGACCGAGGATTCCGGCGTCCAACACCCGCACGTCATCACGCACCTCTTCATGGACGGGGGTCGGATCCTGAAGAGCATCAAAAAGTCGTACGCCGAGCACGTCGGCAACGACGACCTGAGCAACATCGTCCGGCAGCTCATGAAGGAGCAGCACAAGGCGATGTTCATCGCCCTGCGCGACGGGCAGTTCGACCACTTGGTGGATCCCGGCGCCGCGTCGACCCGCGATCCGGCCCCCAAGTCGGTGGCGAAAGAGGCGAAGCCGGCGGCAGCGGGCGAGCCGGCCACGGCGGCGGAGGCCAAACCGGCGGAAACCACGGTCGCTGAGACCAAAGCCGCGGCCTCCGAGCGGAACGTCAAAGCCGCCGAAGCCAAGCCCGCCGAGGCCAAGCCCGTCGAGGGCAAGTCGGCCGAGACCAAGCCCGCCGAGACCAAACCGGCGGAGACCAAGACCGCAGCTTCCGAGCGGAACGTCAAAGCCGCCGAGGCCAAGCCCGTCGAGGGCAAGTCGGCCGAGACGAAGCCAGCGGAGACCAAGACCGCCGCTTCCGAGCGGAACGTCAAAGCCGCCGAGCCGGTCCCCACTCCTGGTGGTACCTCGGCGGAAGACCGCCCCGCTCGGGAGATGCCGCGGGCTCCCGCCATTCGGCCGAAGACCGTCCCCTCGATGCCGGCGATGATACGGGCCAAGTCCGTGGACGACGTCGCGGCCGTGGGAAAGAAGCCCGAACCGCTCTCCCCCATCCGTCCCGCCGCGAAGCATCCGCCGACGTCGTCGTCGCTCCGCGCGGCGGCACCTCCGCGCCTGATGCTCGACCTGGAGCACCCGGAGAGCACGACGGACGTGGGCGCGGCGGCGCGGGGAAACGAGCTCCCGCCGCCCCTCAACACCTTCGCGAAGCAGCCGGCGGTGGGCACGTACCGCACGAGCGACACGAGCGCGAAGCACCAGATCGACCACGTCCCGATGCCTCCGCTGAAGTCGACGGGCACCAAGCACCCGTCGTCGAAGCCACCGCCCGAGGGGCGCTACGCTCCGGCGCGTCCGGCGTCCATCTTCGAGTCGTCGGCGACGGCGAAGCCCTCGTCGTCGATCTTCAGCGACGACCTCATCAACGACAAGTCGCTCGACGAAGTCATCCTCAGCTACCTCGCCGAAGATCTCGATCCGCCACGCCGCAAGTAGCGCGCGCGACGAGCATGCGATCCTCGCACCCCTTCAGGGCCTGCCGTGCTTGCGCTTCTTTTTGACGGCGCCCGGGCGCGCCTTCGGGGTTTGCCGTGCAGGGGCCGAGGTCGGTTGGACCTGCTCCTTTTCCGACGACGCAGCCGCCGTTTCGATCGGTGATGCCTCGTCGGGAGCGGAAACGTCGGGAGCGGCGTCGGCCGAGGGAATCGCCTCGTCCGCAGACACGGGATCCACCGACGGATGCTCGACCGGAAACGCGATCCCCGAAGCCGTCCCGGGGTCGTCCGCCGACGAAGCGACCGTCGCGGCGACCGTCGCGGCGACCGACGGCACGGCGGAAGGCGACGCCTCCGACGGCGGAACGGTGTCGCGCGACGCCGGGACGATCCCGCGCCCGAAGCCGTTCGTCACGTACCAACCCGCCGCGCCGCCGACCACGAGGCAGACGATGGCGACGAGGAACAAGGCTCGACCGGCACCCCTGGCTCGCGCATCCGCTGGGGGCGGCGACGACGGCTGCGTTCCGATCACGGTGACGGCCTCGTCGGCCCGCGTCACATCGTCGCTCCGCTTCGACGGCGACGCCCTCTCGCCGACGCGCACCGGCGCACGCATCGAAGGGACGTCGATCACGGCCGCGATCGCCGCGCGCATCTCCCCCGCCGTCGCGTGGCGATCCGCGCACTCTTTCGAGAGCGCCTTCATGCACACGGCCTCGAGCCCTTCGTGCACGTCCGGGTAGTGCGTCCGCGGGGACGGAGGGACCTTCGTGATGTGTTGCAAGACGACGGCGAGCATCGATTCGCCTTCGAACGGCGTCCGGCCCGTCAGGAGCTGGTAGAGGATGACGCCCAGCGAGTAGAGATCCGACCGCGGCTCGGGCGGCTCGCCGCGCGCTTGTTCGGGCGACATGTACTCGGGGGTCCCGATGAGCATGCCTTGCACGGTCAGCTTGTCGGTCACGGACGATTCACCGGGAGGGCCGTCCCCCTTCTCGAGGATCTTCGCGATCCCGAAGTCGCACACCTTGACGAGGTACCGCGAGCCTCCTTCGGAGGGCGGCGCCGGCAGGATCATCAAGTTCTCGGGCTTGAGATCGCGGTGCACGACGCCCATCTCGTGCGCGACGCCGATCGCCGCGAGCGCTTGGGCGAGGATGTCCGCGATGTCCACGTCCGACAGCGGCCAGTCCTCGTGGATGACGCGGTGGAGATCGCGCCCCTCGACGTACTCCATGGCGAGAAACAAGAGCCCGTCGGGCTCTTCGCCCGCGTCGACGACGCGCACGGAGTTCGGGTGATCGAGGCGCGACGCGGCCTTCGCTTCGCGTTTGAAGCGCGCGGTGTACGTCGGATCGGCCGCCACGTCGGCGTGCAGCACCTTGAGTGCGACGAACGCATCGTCGTCGGTCCGACGCGCACGGTAGACGGCGCCCATCGCACCGTCGCCGAGAGGGGCTTCGATCACGTACTTGCCCGCGACGACGCGTCCGACGATGGACGGCTCGTCCGGCACGTCGTCGTCGTGTTGCGTCGTCATCGGCCGATTCTACAGCGGGCCCGTGGACGCGGCCGCGGATTTCAACGGCCCTGCGCCGGCGTCACCGCAAGCTGGACGGCGTGATTTCGCGCGGCGGCCACGATGGCGCGCTCGGGCTCGGAAATCGCGGATACGAACTCCGCCACGTCGCGTGCGTCGTCGCCCGCCAGCATGCGGCGGCGTGCTTCGCCGGAGCCGGTGAGCAGGTCGAAGGCCGGGATGTCGTCCACGAATTCGTACGTTTCCGTACGGAAGCGGAAGTGTTCGGGGTGCGCACGGTGGCAGAGCGCGACGAGCGCCACGTACGTCGCCACCGGGCGGAAGGTGCGCGCGTCGGTCACGTGGATCTGAACCCCATGGCACGTCTTGCCCGCGTGCTTGTGGAACGTCGGCTGGAACGTCAACTCGCGCGCGACGAACCCGGGGAGCCCCGTCTCGCGCAGCTCGGTCGCGAGCCGTCGGCCGTCCAGCCACGGCGCGCCCGTGATCTCGAACGGACGCGTGGTCCCGCGCCCGTCGGAGAGGTTCGTCCCTTCGAGCAGGCAGCCGCCCGGATAGACCTGCGCCGTGTCGACCGTCGGCATGTTCGGCGACGGCAGGATCATCGGGCGGTCCCACGATGAGGCCGTGGCGGACGGGTCGAGGCCCGTCACGCCGACGACGCGCACGAGCTCGGAGAACTCCTCGACCACCGCGCGGTGCGCGACGATTTCGCCGATCGTCAGCCCATGGCGGATCGGCATTTTCTCGAGGCCGACGAACGAAAGGTAATCATCTTCTTGGAGCCGGCCTTCGAGGCTCGGACCGAGCGGGTTCGGCCGATCGAGCACGACGACGCGCACCCCCGCCTGCTTGCACACGCGCGCCACGAGCACCGCGGTCCACACGAAGGTGTAGTAGCGCGCGCCGACGTCCTGCAGGTCGATCAAGACGACGTCGAGATCGCGAACGTCGTCCAGCTTCGGCGAGAGATCCTCGAAGCGGTCGCCGTAGAGGCTCACGACGCGCGTGCCCCTTACCGCCTCTCCGCCTTCGACGCCGATCATGTCCTGCGCGTGGCCCGCCCAGCCGTGCTCCGGACCGAACAAGACGCGCGGCGCGATGCCGAGCGACGCGAGAACGTCGACGATGTGGACGAAGTCGCGCGTCACCGACGCCGGGTGCGCGAGGAGCCCCACCCGCGCGGCGCGCAGCTCTTGGACGAGCCCACGAAGCGCGTCGTTGTCCCGTTCGTACGCACGCAGCCGATCGAGTCCAACCTTCACGCGCCGCATTCTACGTGACGAAGGATCGGACGCCCTCACATTCGCACCGAACTAGAAATCACGTGCGCGTGAGGTCTGGAAGGGCCCGCCTACTCTGGGCAGGTCGGTCGAGTCTCGACGGTCACGACACGTGCCCGTTCATCGTCCGTGCACATTCGAAAATCATCCGGACGTTCGACGGCAAGCAAGTGCCCCTCCGAGAAATAGAAGCTCCCATCCGAGATGGCCACCAAGCAATCATCCTCGGGGTAAGAAGCGCAGACCTCGTCAGCAAAGCAACACGCCACGACGGTTCTGCGGAAGACACAGCCCCTCTCCAGATCCACCTTACCCGCCTTCACATCGGTACAGCTTCCGCCGTCGGAGCTCGTTCTTTGACACCGATTTTGCGAATCGATGAAGCAAGGCCCCGACGCATCGATGTCGGGAGAAGCGTCGACGTCGGAACCCGTACTAGGCTCGTTCGCCGTCTTCGACGAACCACACGCCCCTGCCGCCGTCATGGAGAGCACGACGACAAGCCTACTCCATGAGTTCAGACAACGAAGAAGGGTGGCCATATCTTTCACCTCCTTGAGATTCAAAGTCACGGCGCAAACGAGGGCACGCCCGAATGATAAAAGTCCGCCGAGTAGACGACCCTTCCCGCAGGAGGAACGCTGCTTCCCACCGCGCGCATCTCAAGACATTTTCCCGAAATGTCACCTTGTTTCAGCGCGATTCGCGCCCGAACGTCGTAACCAAGATCGTAGGCGATCGCGGATGAACCCGGCACGCATCGATCGAACACGAGAATATCGACATCCGCCACACTGGTTAGATTTTCTTCGAACCAAGTGAGCGCCCAACTCCATTCCTTGATCCACGGCGAGCGAGGCGTCCCGTCTCCGACGGTCCAGGTGACCGTCTCTCCATCGTGAATCGTGAAGGAACGCCATCCCCATCCCCACGGGACCATGAGATTTTCATTCGAGGGATAGTGCATATTCAAGCGCCCTGCCCCCGAAATTTTGTCGAACTTCGTCTTCTGAAACGAGTTCGAGACACTGCTCCAACCATCCGCCTGCGCCAGCATGTTCACGTACAGAACTTGCGGACTCACCGTCCCCCATCCGATATCGAAGAATGCGCTCTTGAGAAGCGCCGCCGCGCCGGCGACTGTCGGAGCAGCGAACGAAGACCCGACCCATGTACCCGAGCCATAGCCGTTCGGTCCTGCTGCATAGATCTTCGAGCCGTCGTAGACCCCCGGCGCTGAAAGCGTTATTCCGGTCCCGGAAAGGTAACCAAACGGATTTCCATAGACCCCAATCTTGACGGGGCCCTGCGACCACGAAGCCACGGTTGGACTCATGCTCGTCGACTTGTAGTCGGTCGCATCACTGTTCGTATTGAGGCCCGACACCGACAGCACCTCCGGACGCCAACTTGGATACCCAAGCGTACATGGAGCAGCATCCACCTTGTTCCCTGAAGTATTAACGAAAAGAACGCCCGCGCTCATGGCGTTTCTCACCGCCTCATTAAAATTGCTTATATTTTCAGTAACGGAACACGGCGTAGTTTCGATATCATACGGATTACTACGCGAATGATTCATAATGTCGACACCATCACTCACCGCATGCTCGAGAGCTCGCACGGAGGAAGCAAAGGTATCGACAATATAGTAATAAAAGTGAGCCCCGCTGGCCTGACCGCTTCTCTTTTTCTGCTCTAGAGTATTTGTGCCAGTAAAGTTCGAGTCCTGTCCGGCTTCGATGCTCCCGAGAGCGGCATAGGCGACAACTGTTCCGTGCGTAGTTCCACTCGCATTGGTCGTCGTGGTAACACAAGAGGTCCCGGTGCAATCGTAGTACTTCAACCACCTCGGAAATAGCACCATCGCTCCGAGAAAATTGACGAATTCCGAGAAGCCCACGTGATCCCTCGGGAAAGGTGTAGCTTCTGCGATGCCGATACGAATCGCCCCTCCCGAACGCGAGCCTGTTTTTGCCGTATGTCCGTAGTCGATGAACGTTTGCGTTCGAGCGCCGTCACGAGCGTTCTTTCCCGTGTAGGCACCGTCGGATGTTGCGGTATGTTCATCCAATTCGAGGGTGACGACGTTCGGTATTTTTATCAACTTCGAGACATTTCCAGCTGGAATCCGCACGATGACTTGATTGATGAGCCACCGCGTCTCCTCAACCGTCGCATTCCATTTTGCGGCGTCCAGCGCGAACGCATTTTGCATCGGTCGAAGCTGATTCTTCCGATCGAGGACCAGCTGGGAGCGCGCTTCGTCGGCGAGTCCTTCGGGCGGCGAGAAGGAACGAAAGTCATACGGAAGCGCCTGGAGATCGACGATGACGGTCATCGGTTCGTCAGGAGACTTCGATGCGGCCTCCGCGAGGACCTTTGCGGAAGGGTCTTCCGGCGGCGGCGGCGATTCTGCGGGACCGAGAGGCTCCTTCAGTCGCCGAATCAGCTCACGCTCTTCTGCGCTGGTCGGACGTCGCGAGAGTTCGGAAGGGACCGACGAGCGCGTGCCCGTTCCGTCATCGAAAACCTCGGCGCCTTCGGCGTTCGACTCGACGAGCAACGGTTGCTGCCGGCGCTCCGGAGAGAGCTCCTCGATCTCCGTGCCGTCCTCGACCGAACATCCCCAAAAGATCGCTGCAAGCCCAACGAACGTGAGCCCCCGACAAGCACCTCGGCGCATGCTCCCCCCTCTTAAAAATCCTACGAAGGATGGTGTCCGCCCTGACTGCCATCGTCAAGCGGAATAGAGATCGCTCGAGGGAGGTCGACGGATCGGCGACGCGCTCTTCACGATAGCGATCGACGAGCGGAGAGCCAGGACCCGAGCCACTCGAAGCGTGTTCGCTGTGAGCGGTTTGCGCCCGTCTCGAAAAGGTACGTTGACGGTCGAACGGGTCATGATCTTTCGCCGCTACAACGCGAGCGTCGTCAACGGCTCGTCGAGCGCACCGTTCTCTGCTCGTCTTCGCTCGAATGGCGCAAAAATTGCGAACCTTTCACGCTTTATTTTCAGCATGTTGAGTCAATGGTATCCTCGACTACGAAACGATTTCACAGTCCTCTCGAGCCCCCATGCGCCGCGTTCTGGTCGTCGACGACGAAGAAAATATCCGCCTCATTCTCAAGACGCTCCTCAAGCGCCACGGCTACGACGTCGAGGTCGCGGCGAGCGGCGAGGAGGCGCTCGTGCTCGTGGACTCGTTCGGTCCCGACGTCATCCTGACGGACGTTCGCATGCCGAAGATGGGCGGGCTCGATCTGCTCACGACGCTCAAGGCGAAGCAGAGCCTCGCGACGGTCATCGTCATGAGCGCGTATGGCTCGGTCGACCTCGCGCTCGAGGCGATGAAGGCGGGCGCGTACGACTACGTCGGCAAGCCGTTCAAGCCCGACGAGATCGTCCTCGCGCTCCGCAAGGCCGAAGAGCGCGAATCGCTCCGACGCGAGAACCGCGCGCTCAAGGAGCAAATCCAGAAGGAGAGCCAGTTCGAGTCGATCGTCGCCAAGAGCGGCCCGATGGAGGTCATCTTCCGGACGATCACGAAGATCGCCGACTTCAAGACCACGGTGCTCATCCAAGGCGAGAGCGGCGTCGGCAAGGAGCTCGTCGCGCGCGCCATCCACCAGCGCTCGAGCCGCAGGAACAAGCCGTTCGTGCCGATCAACTGCGGCGCGATCCCCGAAAACCTGCTCGAGAGCGAGCTCTTCGGCCACAAGAAGGGCGCCTTCACCGACGCCAACGCCGATCGGCGCGGCCTGTTCGAAGAGGCCGATGGCGGCACGCTCTTCCTCGACGAGATCGGCGAGCTGCCGCTGGCCTTGCAAGTGAAGCTGCTCCGCGTCTTGCAGGAAGACACCATCCGCCGGCTCGGCGACTCGCGCGACGTGAAGATCGACGTGCGCATCATCGCCGCCACCCACCGCGATCTCGCGACGGAGAGCAAGGAAGGGCGCTTCCGCGAAGACCTGTTCTACCGGATCAACGTCCTGCCGATCGCGGTGCCGCCGCTCCGCGCGCGCAAGGAAGACATCCACCTGCTCATCGACCACTTCGTCGCGCGGACGAACGCGCGGCTCGGCACGCAGATCCGCGCCGTCGCCCCCGAGGCGAGGAAGCTCTTGCTCGAGTACGCGTGGCCGGGCAACGTCCGCGAACTCGAGAACACGATCGAGCGCGCGATGGTGCTCTGCGACGGGGACGTCATCGGCGTCGTCGACCTGCCCGATCGCCTGCGCGAGGCGCTCGACCCCGTGCACGTGCAGCTCGCCTCGGGGGAGCTGTCGATCAAGAAGACGACGGCCGCGATCGAGGAGATCCTCATCCGACGCGCGCTGCAAAAGACGCGAGGGAACCGCACGCGGGCGGCCGAGCTGCTCGAGATCAGCCATCGCGCCCTGCTCTACAAGCTGAAGGATTACGGCATCTCGGACATGTAGCGGTTTGCAGGAGAAAGAATTGGTGGCTAGAATTTCCTTTGGAAGATGGCCACCGAGAGCAACACCGCACGCTCGGCCGCGCAGCCGGGTCACGTCGCCGGCAAGGCGTTCTTGCGCGCCGGGGCGCGGCTTTCGCTCTCGCAGAAGGATCTCGGCGCCATCGTCGGGTTGAGCCCAGCGACGATCTCGCGGCTCGCCGCGGGGAGCTTCGAGCTCGATCCGCGCTCGAAGAGCTTCGAGCTGGCGCTGCTCTTCTTACGCGCTTACCGCGGGCTCGACGCGCTCGTCGGCGGAGACGACGACAAGGCGCGCGCGTGGTTCCACGCGGACAACGACCACGTCCGCGGCGTCCCCGCGGAGCGCGTGACGACCATCGAGGGCCTCGCCGAGGTCACGCGCTACCTCGACGCGATGCGCGGGCGGCTTTGAGCGCCGTCTGGGACCGTTGCGTGGGGCCGGAGGGGCCGAGCTTCCGGCGGATGCAGTTCGCCGCGGTCCGGATCGTCGAGTCGCAACACGTCGTCTCCACGCGCAAGCTCGTCGACTCCGACGACGAACAGGCGCTGCTCGAGCAGCTCATCGACGGCGTCAAACCGCCCGTGCCTCGCGGCATGAAGCGGCTCCACTACCTGCTCTCCACGCCCTTTCGTCACCCGCCGCTCCGCTGGGGATCGCGCTTCGGGGGCGCCGACGAACCGGGCCTTTGGTACGGATCGCGGCGCCTGTCGACGGCGTTCGCGGAGGTCGCGTACTACCGCTTCGTCTTCCTCGCCGGCTCGCGCGCGAAGCTCGCACCGCTCACGGTGGGGCTCTCCTCGTTCCGCGTGAAGCTCGCGACCCCGCGCGGGCTCGACTTGACCGCGCCGCCGTTCGCGCGCTTCGAGGGCGACCTCGCCTCGAAGACGAGCGTGCGCGAGGCGCAGGCGCTCGGCCGACGCATGCGCGCCGCGGGGGTCGTCGCGTTCACGTACGTCTCGGCGCGCGATCCCGGCCGCGGCACGAACGTCGGGCTCTTCGCGCCCTGCTTCTCTCCGCCCAAGCCGTTCGGGCTCCAGACCTGGAGCTGCACGACGACCGCGTCGCACGTCGGCGTCGTCGAGCGCAACCTGCTCGCGCGCACGCCCGCACGCTTCGGTTTCGACCGCACCGCGTTCGAGATCGACGGCGTCCTTCCGTCGCCCGCGGCGTGAGGCACCCGCGGCGTCGCGCGCGCAACGCCATGCGTCAGCGTGGGGCGCCGTCAGAGAACGTGCTCTCTCCGTACAACCTGCTAAAATTCGGCCCCATGCGCGCCTACGGATCCCTCCTCCTCCTGCTGTGCACGGTCGCTTGTGGATCGTCGCAACCGCCTCCGAACGAGCCGGAGACGCGCTCCGACGACGACGTCGTGAAGTGGGACAGCTCGCGCTCGCCCGCGCCGACGCCGAAGTCCAAGGGCGCGACGGTCAACGAGGCCCAGGCGCGGCGGACGGACGAGTACGATCGCGAAGAGACCGAGAAGGTCCTCCAGCGCTCCGCGCGGCAGGTCAAAGAGAACTGCGGCGAAGCCCGCGACGAAGACGGCAACCCGGCCGGCCCGTGGGGCACGACGACGATTCAGGTGCAGCTCGGCGCGAACGGGCACTCGAAGGGTGTGGTCGTCTCGTCGCCGTTCGAAGGCACGCCGACCGGCCGCTGCGTGGAGAAGGCCTTCTCGAACCTCACCTTCCCGCCCTGGAGCGGCGCGGACACGCAGGTCGACTGGGAGGTCGAAATCGTCAAGCCCGCGGATCTGCCGAAGGCGGGCACGAAGTCGAACAAGAAGTGACGCGCGACGCGTGCGATCGCGCGCTCACACGCTCTCGGACGCGTGCTGACGAACGAAGCTGAAGAGGAAGTCGAGCGCGACGCGGTTCTGGCCGCCCTCGGGGATGATGATGTCCGCGAAGCGCTTCGACGGTTCGACGAACGCCTGGTGCATCGGGCGGACGCTCTCGTAGTACTGCTTGCGCACTTGCGCGAAGGTCCGGCCGCGCTGCTCCAGATCGCGGCGAATGCGGCGCATGAGCCGGATGTCCGAGTCCGTGTCGACGAAGAGCTTCACGTCGAAGCGTGAGCGGAGTCGTTCGTCCGCGAGCACGAGGATGCCTTCGACGACGATCACGGGGGCGGGCGCGATCCGCTCCCCCTTCGGCAGGCGATCGTGGATCGTGAAGTCGTAGGTCGGTCGGTCGATCGCCTCGCCGGCGCGCAAGGCGTCGACGTGTTGGGTGAGGAGATCCAGCTCCAGCGCGTCGGGGTGGTCGTAGTTGACGTTCGCGCGCTCCTCTTCCGGCAGGCGCGATTGCGAGCGGTAGTAGTGGTCCTGCTGCAAGAGGATGCCGCGACCCGGCGGCAGCGCTTCGAGGACGGCGCGCGAGATCGTGCTCTTTCCCGATCCTGTCCCTCCCGCGATTCCGAGAACGAGCGGCGGCTTGGGGGAGGTCGAGCGGGAGGCGTCCATCCAGCCGCTCATAGAGCACGGCTCCGTTCGACTCAACCGTGAACCGCGTCAGCGCTGCGCCGCGGCGAGCCACGCGAGCGGGCGCCGGTACGTCGTGATCATCCGATCCGCCGGCACCTCGTGGCCCATGCCCGGCACGATCTTCACGAGGACGGGGATCTTCTTCTTCTTCAAGATCGAGCCGACGCGCACCGTCTTCTGCGCGACGCCGTCGTTCTCGCCGGTCAAGAGGTAGACGCGGCGGACCTTGTGGCCTTTGCCGAGCGCGTCTTCGACGTCCGCGCCGCCCCAGTACTGGTCGCTCGCGCCGAGGATGAGCCACATCGGCCAGGTCTTCTGGTCCTTGAGGCCGACCTGCATCGCGACGAACGCGCCCTCGCTGAAGCCGATGAGGATGTTGCCCCAGAGCTGGACGCGGCGCTTGTACTTCTCGCGGAGCGCGGCGATCGTCGCGTTGATGATGCGCTGGGCGTCACCGGCGCCGTTCGACCAGGTGCGCGCGCCGTTGCCGAGATCGCCGGGGCCGGACGGACAGACGACCCAGCCGAACGGCGACGCGACCTTCGCCCATTTCCGGCAGTCTTCGGCGGGGTTGCCGCCGCGGCCGTGGAGGTACATCAAGATGGGCTTTTGCCCGCTCGAACGCGGCTTGAAATAGAACGCGTCGGGGGCGTTCTTGACTTCGAGGCGCAGCGGTTCGCCGATCGCCGTGCTCCCCTTGGCGAAGGCCGAACGCGCGACGCCCCCGTCGGAGACGACGGTGAGCGCGACGGCGATCGCCAACGCGAGACAGAACGCGAACGCACGACGAAACATCGAGAGAACGCGGGAGCATAGTCAACCCCGGCCGCGCGGCAAGCCGCCTCGACGCGCGACGCACGGAGGACGTCAGCTGCAGACGGTCACGTAGATGCGCGACGGCGCTCCACCGCCGGGCTGATTGATGAGCAACTCTTGCACGTAGCACCCTTTTTCGAAGGGCGAAAACGGAGGCGGCTCGAGCGCGCCGCCGATGTCGAACCGAGGCTGTCCCTTCGGTAGCGCCGGCATGCGTAGCCCTCCGATGGCCGGTTTGCCGAGCCCATCGAGCTCGCCGTTCGGGTTCGAGGGAGCGAAACCACCGCCGTTCTCTTCGCCTCCGGCGGTTCGAAGCTCGGACGTCGACGACGCGACGGCCTCGTCGTCGGCGGCGACTCCTTCGGCGGCGCACGACGCCGTCGAGCCAAGGAGCGCACCGAGCACGAACACGGCAAGAGACCTTGCGAACATCGGCCTTCTCCTCTCGATGATGGTCTCGAAGGAAGCAGCACGCGTACCAGCAAGCCCGAGATGCATACCGACGCGAATCGACCGACGCGCGGCAAAGGTTTCCAACATTCATGCTAGCGCTGCCGTAGGGATTTGACCCGTGCCGAAGCGCTCGCCGACGCAGAACGGCGCTACGTCGTACGTGCTCGTACGCTCCGGTACGTGCAAACCGCACACGACGACGGCGCGCGGATCCTCGGGGATCGAAGGAGAGGAGTGTCCGCGAAAGGGGCGCGTACGAACGGCCGAACGACGCGGAACGACGCTAAAGCAGGCGTTTTCCGAGGTCTTCGCCGAACGCTCGGGCTTCGTCTTCGCGGGCGGGCCACGGCATCCGCTCTTCGAGCGCGCGGAAGCGGGCGCCGTCCGGATCGCTCACGAAGGCGCGCAGCTCGAGGTCGGAGCCGCCGTCGGGGCGGTCGAGGCGGCGCGCGTGGGCGGCGAGCGGTGTCTTGCAATCGCCTTCGAGCGCCACAAGAACGCCACGCTCGGCCGCGACGCACCGGCTCGTCACGGGGTCGTGGACCGCCGACAGCAGATCCTGCGTCACGCGATCGTCCTGCCGGCATTCGATCCCGAGCGCGCCCTGCCCCACCGCCGGGAGCGACACCTCCGGCGAGAGGACCTCCGTGGCGCGTCCTTCGAGGCCGAGCCGAACGAGGCCCGCGCGCGCGAGGACGATGGCGTCGAACCGCCCTTCGTCGACGGCACGCAGACGCGTATCGACGTTTCCGCGAATCGGAGCGACGACGAGATCGGGGCGCATACGCTTCAAGGCGACGGCGCGGCGCAGGCTGCTCGTGCCGATCGTCGCGCCGGGCGGCAACGCGGCGAGCAAGCCGTGGCGCGGGGCGACGAGGACGTCGCGGGCGTCTTCGCGCTCGGGCACGCACGCGATGACGAGGCCGTCGGGCAAGAAGCCGGGCACGTCTTTGATCGAATGAATCGCGATGTCGGCACGGCGCTCGAGGAGAGCCTCTTCGATCTCCTTGACGAAGAGCCCTTTTCCTCCGACCTCGGAGAGCGGGCGATCCTGGATGCGATCGCCCGTGGTGACGACTTGCTCTTCGACGAGGGCGAGCTCGGGGTGACGCGCGGCGAGCCTCGCGACGAACGCGCGGCTCTGGGCGAGCGCGAGGGCGGAACGGCGGGTCGCGTAGGAGAGCTTCATGCCGTGGAGGACGATAGCCGCTCGACGAAATTTCGAGAACTTCGAGAACGCGATCAGTGACGAAAAGCGCGGTCTTCGTCGGCGGCTTGCGGTCGCGCGGCGTCCGTCGAAGGCCGAGGCCCGTCGGTCGCGGCGTCGGCTTCGCCCGGAGGCTCGCTCATGGAGAAGCGGCGCGTGCCTCCGTTCGTGGCGTCGGGCGGCGACGAGCGGCGTGCGTTCCCCGGCGTGACCGCCAAATCGAACAGGTGCTTGAGTGCGATGGCGAGATCCGCGGCGTCGTTCGTCGCCGCGGCCTGTTTGAGGCGCGTCGTCGGCGCGTGCAGGAGCTTGTTCGCGGCGCTCTCGAGCATCTGCGCGATCGCGGCGCGGTCGTTCTCGTCGAGGTGCTTGAGGCGACCGTCGAGGCTTCGATCGAGCTCGGCGCGGAACACGGCGTGCGTCTTCTCGCGGAGCGCTACGACGGTCGGTTGGACGTCGAGCCCGCGCGCCCAGCTCTCCCAAGCCGCGATCTCCGCGTCGACGATGCGCTCGGCGGCCGAGACTTCGTTCTGTCGCGCCTTCATGTTCTGAGCGACCTCTTGCTCGAGATCGTCGACGTTGAAGACGTAGACGTTGTCGAGCTCGTGGACCGTGGGTTCTACGTCGCGCGGGACGGCGATGTCGACGAAGAAGAGCGTCCGCCCCTTTCGCTGCTTCATCACGCGGCGAACGAGGTCGCGCGTGACGACGAATTTGGTGCTCGACGTGCTCGTGACGACGACGTCGGAGACGACGAGCTCGGCTTCGAGCCGATCGAGCGGCGCCGCGGTCGCGCCGAACGAAGCGGCGAGGTGCGCGGCGCGTTCGAAGCTGCGGTTGCATACGCGGAGCGACTGCGCGGATTTGCAGAGGCTCTTCGCGGCGGCCTCGGCCATCTCGCCGGCGCCGACGAGGAGGACCGTGCTCTCGGACAGATCGCCGAAGATGCGTCGCGCGAGATCCACCGCGACGCTGGAGATGCTGACGGTCTTCGCGCCGAGCTGCGTCTCGGTGCGCACCCGCTTCGCGACCGAGAACGCGCGATCGACCGACCGCGAGAGGTGGCCGTGGAGCGCGCCGGCGTGCATCGCGGCGTCGTAGGCGTCTTTGACCTGGCCGAGGATCTGCGGTTCGCCGAGGACCATCGAATCGAGGCTCGCGGCGACGCGGAAGACGTGGCGCATCGCTTCGCGGCCGCTGCGCTCGTAGAGCCACGACGACAGCTCGTCGGTGCTCGCGGCGCCGATGTGCTCGCGCAGGGCCTCGCGAACGGCGAAGAGGGCGCTCTGCTCGGCCTCGAACGCGGACAGGTGCGGCTTCGGGAGCGCGATCACCTCGACGCGGTTGCACGTCGACAGGAACATCGCCTCTTCGATCTCGGGGCGACGCATGAGTTTGTCGAGCACGGCGGGCAAGACGTCCTCGCCCGCGGCGAAGCGCTCGCGCACGTCGACCGGGGCCGTCTTGTGCGAGAGACCGACGACGACGATGGGCAAGGTCATGGCGACGCCTCCCCCGCGGTCGGTGTCGTCGAGGACGTCGAGGCCTGCGCGGCGTCGGTGGCGTCGGTGACGATGGGCGCCGGCTCTTTGCGCACGAGGTAGCCGACGAGCACGAGCGCGGAGAACGCGAAGCCGGCGATGGTGCCGTACGCGGCACGGCGTCCACGCCATCCGGCGACGGAGCGGAGGAACAAGACGCCGGCGATGACGAGCCAGGAGATGTAGCCGAAGAGCATGCGGAGCACGTCGCTCGTGGCGCCGAGCTCGACGCGACGGGCCCACACCGTGCCGGTCAAGATGCCGATGGTGAGGAGCGGGAAGCCGGCGAGCAGGAACCGGTGCTCCGCGCGATCGAGCGCGTCGAGGGGCGGGAGGCGGCGCGAGACGCCGTCGATGCGCTTCTGCTTCACGAGGCGCTCTTGCAGCAGGTAGAGCGTCGCGGAGGAGAAGGCCAGGCCGAAGAAGGCGACGCCGAGCAGGTTCACCGTGACGTGGAACGGCAAGACGGCGCCCTTGAGGCGATCGGTCGGCTCGATGCCGCCGCCGACGAAGCGCGACGCCAAGAGCGACGCGAGCGCGAGCGGCGCGATGAAGGCGCCGGCGACGTCGATGCGGAAGCGGCGGCGCGCGAAGACGTAGGCGGCGCCCATGAGCACGGACGCGAGGCTCATCGGGAAGTGGACGCCCTCGACGGGGCACACGTGGAGCACGAACGACGCGGCGAGCAGGTGGGCCGCGTGCGTCGCGACCGAGAGGGCCATGACGCGCGGAGCGAGCCGGCCGATGTCTTTTTCGCCGCGGACGAGGAAGCGCAAGAACAGCGACGACGTGATGACGTAGCCGACGGCCGTCACCGCGAACAACGCATCGACGATGGTTTCGCTCGTCACGGTGACATCTCGGAGGGCGGGAGGCTCATGGCGGCTTCGCGGACGTCAGGCCGACAGGGATCGGAGGAGCTCCTCGTCGGAGGACGACGAGGGTGCGTCGCTGTTCTTGGCGCGCGCCGCGACGTGGGACGGCGACGCCACGTGCTCGGAGTACGGGATGCTCGGCGTGCCCAGCCAACCCGGGACGACGTCGTAGGCGTTGTCGCCGAGGATCATCGAGCCCTCGAGGATTTCGGCGCCGAGGGCGTCGAGATCGGCCTTCGGCTTCACTTTGCCGACGAGTTCGTGCTTGTCGTTCGCGCCCGTCACCTCCGTGATCACGCGAATCGCTTCGACGATCTTGTATGTCCGGCCTTCCGCGAGCACGATGAGCTCGCTCGCGCTCAAATCGACCTTGCCGTCGATGCCCCACGCGTCGACGGCGACTTGCGGAAAGAAGACCCGGTTTTGCATGGGATGCACCGACGATCCTACCACGGCGGCGGCTTTTCTCGCGGCTTACGAAACCCTTTGTGCGCTCGCCGCCGACGGTATGCAAGGGCTCGAAGGGGCCGAAGAACCGGCAGAATTCGCGCATGACGCGCAAGATTCGCGCGGACCTCGCGCGCTCTCCGATCGGGCGCGATCGATGCGGCGGAGCTTCGAGGCGCGGACGGGCTCCTTCCGTCCGGACGATCCGTGGTTCGAGGCCCGGAGCCGCGCGTTCTGGGACGACGCGCTGACGACGCAAGGCCTCGCGGAGCTCGCCGAGGACCGGCTCGACGAGGCGGCGCGCGTGTGGGTCCGTCCGCTGCGGCTCGCCCATCGTGGTCTGTTCGAGGTGCACGACGCCGGAACGCGAGGCGCGACGCTCGTCGATCGGTGGTCGGGCGCCGAGCTGCTGGTCCAGTACCTCGACGAGGCCCAAGCGCTCGCGCTCCGTCACGCCGACGGCTTCCTCGACGCGCGCGTCGTGGGCGTACCCGAGGTGGGCCACCTGTTCGTGCTCCCGGGCATGTTCCATCACACGGCGGACGCGCGCGAGCCCATGCGGCACGTCCTCTCGGAGGCGCGCGCGCGGGCGCTGACGACGGAGCGCACGCTCGATACGCTCATGCGCATGGAGCTCGTCTTGCGAGCCTCGTCGCGGGTCAAGGCGAGCTTCGCGTACCGGATCGAAACGATGCCGCGGGCGTGACGACGGGGCCGCGAATCGGCGCGGGCGGACGTTGATGCGGCGGGAGGGAGGCGTTATAGGCGTGTCGTGCCGCCGCCGCCCACGTTCGACATCCGCCTGACCCACGCACGCATGCTCTCGCCCACCGTTCGAGAGCTCTCGTTCGAGCGCATCGACGGCGCGCCGTTCGAGTTCCTCGCGGGCCAATGGATCAGCCTCGTCTTGCCGCTCGCGGAAGGCGAAGGGCGGCGCTCGTATTCGATCGCGTCGCCGCCGGACGGGCGTTCGGGGTTCGAGCTCGCCATCACGCGCGTCGACGGCGGGCCCGGCTCGTCGTACTTGCACGATCTCGCCCCCGGGAGCGTGCTCCGCGCCATCGGCCCGACGGGCTTCTTCACGCGCCCTCGCGACGCGCGGCACCCGTCGCTCTTCGTCGGCACGGGCACGGGCGTGACGCCGCTCCGGAGCATGATCCTCGACGCGCTCGCCGCGGGCGACACCTCGCCGCTATGGCTGGTCTTCGGCGTCCGCCACGAGCACGACCGGCTCTACCTCGAGGAGTTCGAGGCGCTCGCGGAGAAGCACCCGAACGTCCGGATCGAGTACACGGTCTCGCGCGCGAAGGACGATTGGACGGGGCGGACCGGCTACGTGCAGACGCACGTGGAGCACCTCTGGAACGAGCTCGTGGCGAAGGGCGGAGGGGCGCCGCACGTCTACATTTGCGGGCTCGAGCGGATGGTGGGCGCCGTCCGCGACTTGCTCCGCAAGCAGCTCGGCGTCGAGCGCAAGCAGGTCCACAGCGAGCGCTACGACTGAAGCGGCGGCGGACGACGCCCCGACGGCCTCGTCCGCCCGTCCGTCCGATCAGTAGCCTTTGCGGGCGACGGCGGTCTCGCCCGGCTCGATCTCGCGTCGAGATGCCGTGACGAGGACCATCGACGAGTTCTTGCGCACGCGGATGACGCGGAGCTCGGCCTGCACCTCTTCGGGGAGCTTCTTGTCGTTGTCCGGGCCGGGCACGGTCTCGATGGCCGCCGGCGACGGATCCTCGAGCGCGATGCGACGCACCGACGAGCGCGTCGTGAAGGACTTGTGCCACTCGTCGCCGCGGGAGATGACGATCAATCGGTTGCCGGCGACGAGCCCGGCGTCTTCGCCCTTGTCGATGAACAGGACCTGGTTCTGGCCGTAGAGCTCGTGCGGGATGATGCTGCCGATGATCTTGGCGTTGAC